>JACRIJ010000023.1 GCA_016220095.1 Planctomycetota bacterium
TCCGTTATCCTTACCGGCTTATGGAAATTATTGTACTCCATAGACGTCGCCATGCCCATCTGGTCTGTTACGCCTGATATATCGCTGTTCGGCGTGTACGTATAGGTTATGCTGTACCCGCCTTGTATCTCAGCGAGCGTTACGTCCGTATCGTCTATTACAAAATCGCCGTTTATGTCGCCTACAGGGCCGGTCTTCTTTGTTATCCTGCCTGTGAAATCCTTGTCAAATTTGGTGATGTATCCCTCGGCATCCGTGTATTTTGTCAGGAAGCCCTGCTCATTGTACGAGTATCTCTTTACGTATCCAAGCGAATCCGTAATTGTCTCTGCCTGTCCGGATATAAGGTTATACGTATAATTAAGCGCTTGGCCGTAGGGCTCATTTTGGGTTTGTATCCTGCCTTGTCCGTCATAGGAATACGACCGGACATATCCCTCGCGGTCTATCCAGGAGGTGCGGTTATTGCTGATGTCATACGTGTAAGAATCGTAATCTCCGCCTGCTATGGCGAAATTTATGTCATCCATATTTATCAGGCCATCATTATTCAGGTCTTTTACAGGGCCAACGCATCTTGTCAGGTTATTTGCGCCGTCGTATTCAAAATACGACATATAGCCCATGGCATTGGTCATTGTTTTAGGACTGCCGTTAGGCCAATACGTTGCAGAAAAACTCCCTGATTTCGGATTCTGGTAACCGGTATTATTGCGCGATGCATCCCAATTGCTTGTTATCGTATTATTGGCTGGATCCGTATATTGCGTAATGGCATTCAAAAGGGCGTTATACGTATAGGTATGTACGCCGGTTATGGCATCGGTAATTGCTACTGTACTTCCTGCTTCATTATAATTGACGGTCTTCTGGCCGTTATTGGGATATTTTACATTGACAAGTTTTCCCCATTTGCCGTAGGAATATTCATAAACATATCCCGCAGGGTCTGTCTTTTTAACAAGAAGCTCGCTTGTCGGATTGTATTCGTATCTTATGATTTCGCCTGTCGGCAGGTGTATGGCCGTAAGGTATTTCCCGCTGTATTCAAGCGTAGTTACGGCGCCGCCGGGCATTGTTACGCCTGTAAGTTTGTTGTTCGTATAATCAAGAGAAGTTGTCCTGCCCGCGGAATCTATAACCGTAGTCAACAATGTGCCTGAATAGACGAGTGTCAGGGTATTTCCTTTGGTATCGTATATGGAAGTCAATCTGCCGGAGACGTCAAATTGCATTACGACGTTGCTTTTTCTTACGATTGTATAGGTACTGTCAGGATTTATTGTAAGCGTGGTTGCCGGCTCGCCGAACCTCGGGTCTGACCTGTATACGCCTGACTGAAGTGTAAACCTAACCGGCAGGCCGGTCTCGTTTACAAATATATAAGAAGCCCCGCGCGGATAGATTCTCATGTCCAGATTATGCCGCCAGCCGAAGCCGTTCGGGCCGTCGTAATACGAAAGCGAATTATAGATTAATGCAATATTTGCCGTAAAGCCGGTACCGCGGGATACCGCTATCGGTTGAACGACGCTAAGCGAACCGTCCGCGAGGTTTAATTGGCTTGCGCCGAGTTCCACGTTTGCGGAATTCGGCATATACGCGATACCGTCCATAACTGACATGTTGGACGCATCGCAATCCACGACATTCAACGGGCACACGACAAAAGGCGAATTAGCTTCGGACGGGGCCCCGCCTGTCTGCGGAAGGGTTATGCCTACCTCTGCATAAGGCGGCGTATTATGTCCGGTCGCGCGCCTGAATCCAAACCTGTAAACATGCGGCTCTATTGTAGAATGGGTAAATGTAAAATCCTTTGATAAGAATGTTCCCCAGGAAAAACCGCTTCTCTCTACCAATTGGCCGTCTTCGTAAAAATACCACTGGTATATTCCATAAGAAGGCCATCCCGTTATTACGCCGTAAAGACGAATGCTATATGGCTCATTCACATTATAGGTATAAGGGCCTGAAATAGTTACACTCTGGCCGTTTTCATCTTTAGAAACCGTATTTGTAAAATCCTGCTCCGAAAAAGTAACCTGGGCCTGTTGGTTAATGGCAATGCCATTAACTGTAGCGTTAATCAAGGTTATACCGGTGGTAAAAGTTGCCGTAAGATCCGCCGTATATGTGCCGTCGCCCTTATCCGTTACGGCGCCGAGCGTACCCGGGCCGGATTGGGAAAGGGCAACGTTTTGGCCTGAGCCGAGCGGATTTCCATCGGCGTCTTTAGGTGCCACGGTGATTATGGATTTTGAAGCGTTATTAGCAACGACGAATTGCGGGTCTGCGGTAACGGTTGTTAGTACGGGGTCAACGATACCGGCGCCGGCCTGGTACAGAGAAAAATGCGGGGTTTCTGCGATAACGAGTTTATTAACGGTGTCAAGGGATGTATTGCTAAGTTTTTCCCAAAGTTGTGTTACGGGATTGTAATAATAAAGATGAATTGCGGATTCAGGCATGTTGGCAGGCAGCATAGCGGTCTGGTAAGGCATACTGATTACAGGCGGGACTGCAAATGCGGTACCTGACGGGCCGAATTCAACGGCCGGACCGACAGGGACGACGAGATACGATGGAAAAGGCGTCAAAGGTAAGGATGAAAGAATGTAAAGTGTGACAGGTGACGAGACGGCATTCGGCGGAACTGTAAGACTTGCGCCGAGGATTGAGCTAACGCTATTAGTAACTGTGATTGTACCGCCTGCAGAATCAATAATACCACCGGCATCGGCGATAATAAAATTGGCGCTTATTTCCGCCTTATTGCCCGCATTATCGCTGATTTCAGATGAAATGCTGTGCTGACCGCCGTAAAGCGGATTTGACGGGGCGTATGTCGCATTGGATGAAGTTATAGTTGCATCACCGGTTATATCCGCGCCGTCCAGAAACCATTTGAATGACACGGTATTTACGCCGGAGGCATCATCAGTATAATCTATCTGGAATTGCGGAGTAAAATTGGTAATAACCGAGCCATTGGCGATTACCTCGCCCTCGACTTGCAATGACAATACCGGTGGCGTACTGTCAATCAGGAATGTTGAAGTGACTTCAGAGGCATTTGCGGCCTTGTCGCTTATCAGGGTGATTATCGTATGAGCGCCGCCTGTTAGATGTGTATCTACCGTATACGTAGCGCCTATCGGCGTTATTATTGAGCCCCCTGTTACGTCTTGTCCGTCAAGAGACAAATGAAATGTTAACGTATCTATACCGGAAGTTGCGTCGGAATACGTTACCTGGATAACCGGCGTTAACGAAGTAACCAATTCGTTATTTGAAGGCGATACTGTGATAACGGGAAGCGTATTATCAAGGACTATTGTACCGGATTTTGCAGAAGTTTCGCCGATGATTTTCGTTTTATCTTCATCTTTATCCTTATCTTTTTCCTGAGACTTATCTTTTCCGTCACCCTTTTTATTCTCACCACTCTTCGTCCGTACAAGTTGCGCTGATATATTATATATGTAGGAACCGTCGGCAAGCAATACGCCGGCGTCGTTTTTACCATCCCATTGGGCTGTCAGGGTAACGGAAAACGATTTATCCTTAACAGGAGGAACGAGTTCCTGTTCGGTGGAGATATTATTAACAACCGCCCCCGCCTGACCTCCCCCATCCGAGGGAGAGGAAATTTTAATCGTCTGCTTAACGAAGAATTTATGTTCAGGGGATTTGTCATCTTGTTTCAAGCCGTCGGAGGATTTGATTATATAGGAAGAAGAAAAGACGCAGGAGGTTTGAGAAGGAGAGAAAAATTCAGGAGAAACTGATACTGAGGAAAATTTTATTTTTTCATCATGCTTAGAGCCATCGTCAGCAAGAAGAAACGGAGACATGAACAAGACGCACAGGAAGCCAAGAAGCCATTTCACGCACAACATCTTGATAATACGCAAGTTATGCCACCCCCCCATTTTCATATTCATTTTCTTCTGCGTTAAACCTGTTCCTCGTCATAACACATTCTCCTAAAAAACAAAACACGGATGTTTTCTTGATGCCGTCAGTATATAAAAAAAAATTCTGGTTGTCAAGAAAAATGTAAATGGAAAAGTATCGCCTCAGTAGAGGTGGCATTAAAGGACGTTAGTAGCCCAGCCATTTATGGCTGGGGTATGAAAAACTGAGAAATATGGAGGGCATTCATGCCCTTAACATAACGCCATGAATGGCATAAGTATTAGGCTTTTGGCATACAAACCCAGCCATAAATGGCTGGGCTACTATACGCTTTTATTTTTTCTATTATAACTACTATGTTAAAATGCCACCTCTACTGAGGCCTTACATGGAAAAGTGCTTTAATGAAACACCTTCTGCAGATTCGAAACCTGGTTTTTAAAATTCAAGGCTGACCCCATTCCATTAAGAATGCAAAATGAAAAACGAAGGGGGCAGAAGGTAGAATGACATCCCGTCCGTCGTCCCTCGCTACTGGCTACTCAGTTTACCCTGCCGCAGTCCTGAGTGCAACGAAGGGAGTGTAACGAAGGGCTACTGGCTGCTCGCTACTTCGTTAATCTATCTTCATTTCCTCCAGCACCAGTTCCTCTCCTGCTGAAATGGCTATTGTCTTGTCTTTGCCCGGATATCCTTTGAGCCGTATATCTGCCGACAATCCGCTGTTTTCCCGGGCCTCTGCAAATTGCGCTGTTATCGCCGCGGCCATATTAAGGTCCTGATTCGTAAACAGCCCTTTCACTACCGCCACGGTCTTTGTCTTGGCAGTTATTTCTATCACGGCATCGCCGTCTTCTGAAAACGTCTTAAGGATATCGTCCTCGGTTTCATTCTTGCTGACAACTATCTTTACAAAAGGATTCAATCTGAAATGCCGCCCGAATTTGAGCAGATGCGCGTTGTTCAGATTCAACTCATTATGCTTAACCAAATCTTTCACCTTTCCCGCAAAGGTGTCGTCCGCAAGCAGACAACCGGACTGCGAATCAGACAGGTTCTGCAAACCGTATTCCTCGGCAAGCGCCGTCTGCTGAACGCGCGAGTTGCCGTGCACGGCCAACAGCTTCTCCCTGTCCACCCAGCCGTTTATTTCAGATAGGGTCGGCTTAAGCAATTTCGCGGACAAAGGCCGCAATATGAGCCCTTCCGTGCCGGATTCTCTCTCAATAAGTTCCAGTACCGCCGAATTCTGCGCCGAGGAATTCTGCAAAACCACCTCGCCCGTTATCAAAAACGACGCGCCGGTTTTTGTCATGTATTCCACGGCCTTTTTCAACATGCTTATGCGGCAGTCAATGCATGGCGCCATGTTCCGGGCGTACCCGTATTTGGGCGCTTTAACCGCCTGCAGGGTTTCTTCCGTAAAATTCAACGTTTTCAACGGAATGCCGAGCCGCAACGCAACCTCTATGGGGCGATGGAGGCAGGCGCCGCCGCACGCACTCCGGCAAAATACCGAAACGAAATTCAACGCCTCAATTTCAATGTTCTGTTGTTTGATTATCCACGCGGCAAGCGCGCTGTCTATGCCACCGGATAATAATGCAATGGCTTTAATCATTTTTTTTTCTCCTTTGTTTTCTTTGCCACGAAGACACGAGGTCACGAAGGACGACGAGGTTGAGTGTCTTATTTATGCCGTCCTTCGTGTCTAAGTTTACCCAGAGCGTTTAGCAAAGGGCGCCCTCGTGGCAGAATAATCGTATTAATATCACCGCCCGGCTATCTTTGCCAGGGCGTTTTGAATGCCTTTTAGAGTTATATCAGTTTCTTTGCCGGATATCACCAGCGGCGGCAGGAATCGTATGGCATTTCCAGTGGAAAGCGACGAATGCACATGGAATTCCCTCAGGTGTTCCTGCATCTGCGCGACAATTTCTTTGGACGGCAATTCAAACCCTATCATCAATCCGAGTATCCTGATTTCGCCGATAAAATCCGGGTAAATCTTTTTAATCTTCTCAATGCCGGCCTTGAACTGCTTTGACCTTGCAACGACATTGCCGGTAATGTTCCTGTCAATCATCTGCCTCGTGGCAAGATACGCGGCTACCATGGCCATGGGATTGCCGCCGAAGGTGGAACCGTCGTAACCCGGATGCATGGCCGAACTGATTTCCGGCGTGGTTACTACCGCGGTTACCGGATACCCGCCGCCAAAGGATTTACCGATGGACATTATGTCCGGGACTATGCCGTACACGTCTGACGCCCACCACTGGCCTTTTTTCGCGGCTACCCTGCCGAAACCGGTCTGGACCTCATCGCATATCATTACGCCGTTGTATTTATCGCAGATAACGCGGACTTTTTTAACAAAGTCCATATCAAGCGGCCTTATGCCGGCCTCCTCGCCCTGGACGAGTTCCATTATAATGGCCTTCGCCTTGCCGGATTGCATAAGGGCTTCCACTGCCGCGGCGTCATTGTGTTCTATAAAATGCACCCAGTCCTCTTTGTCTAGAAGGAACGGCACGCGGTATTTTTCATTATATGTAACCGCAACGGCGCCGTGGGTCCTGCCGTGGAATCCGCCTTTGAGCGCGATAACGCCTTTTTGTTTCGTATATGCCTTTGCGATTTTCAGGGCCTTATCCACGGCCTCGCCGCCGGAATTCTGCCAGTAAAACTGCGACAGCCCTTTGGGAAGCATCGGTTGTATCACGCTTAAAAAACGCGCGCGCGGTATATGCACTCGGTCTTCCTTGGTGGAAATCAATTGGCAGGCCTGGTTGAACAGCCCCAGCGCAATCTCCTTGTTTTCATTGCCGAGATTAGTCGCGCTGTAATTGCTGTCCATATCAATGTATTTATTGCCAAGCGTATCAAAAAGCCATACGCCATCGGCGCGGACAAAGACTACGTCCTTTTCCAGGCGGGATACGGGTATCTTATACGTCTCATGCAAAGCGACCGCCTCGCACGTGGATATCTCCGCGTCATTCAAAAACGCCGCCGTGTTTTTCGCCTCTTTTGCAGTAAGGTATTTTGCGAGGACTTTGGATATTTTTGCGGCCGCTTTACCGGTCAGGAATGCAATGCCGTTCTTATCCGGTTTGCAGGCATTTTTCAGGTACTTGTCAAATATACCCGCGGATTTGTCCGGACAGACTATATTAAGGACTTCCTTAAGCCTGCCGATAGTAGCGCACATGCGTTCCGGATGAGTTTCTTTATCGCCTGTTAATGCGTTTAATAATGCTGTTTCAATACTCATAACTATTTCCTTTCATTTTTTTTGCCACGAAGGCGCGAAGTCACGAAGACTCTGAAAACGCTCTTCTAACGTAAAAGTTAAACTGTATTTAATGTATCAACGTTTTCGCCAGCTTGATTTGTTGATTTACCATTTTAAGCGACGTGCCGCCGGATGCATTTTTCGCGGCAACAGACGCGTTAAAATCAAGCGTTTTATAAATATCTCTGCCAAACAGCCCGGAAAATTTCCGGAATTCGCTGAGCGCAAGGGTTTCCAGTGTTTTACCGTTGTTTTCGGCGTAATGAACGAGTTTACTCACGACCGTATGCGCCTCTCGGAACGGCATGCCTTTTTTTACGAGATAATCCGCAACATCCGTGGCAAGCATGAAACCGCCCATGGATTGCTCCATTTTTTCAGGGTATATCTTCATGGTCTCCACCGTAAGCGCGAAGATTCCAAGGCATTGCCCGACGGTCTTTATGGAATCAAACATCGGTTCTTTGTCTTCCTGCATGTCTTTACAATAACTGAACGGCAGGCCCTTCATTACTGTCAAGAGATTAAAAAGGTTGCCGTACACACGGCCTGACTTGCCGCGCACCAATTCCAGAGAATCCGGATTGTGTTTCTGCGGCATAAGCGAACTTGACGTGGCAAGCCCGTCCGCAAGCCGCACGAAACCGAATTCGGTTGACGACCATATAATCAGGTCCTCGCAGAACCGGCTCAGGTGCATCATCAATATCGCGCAATCCGCGAGGCATTCTATGATAAAATCCCTGTCGCTGACCGCGTCAAGGGCGTTTTCGGATACGGCGCTGAAACCGAGGTTCTTAGCCAGTTTCCCGCGGTTTATGCCGCAGGAATTTCCAGCTATGGCCCCGGAACCATACGGACTGACGTCAACACGTTTCAGGCAATCGCTCAACCGTTCTTTATCGCGCTGGAGCATGAAGAACCAGCTCATCAGGTAAAAACTGAACAATATTGGCTGTGCCTGCTGGAGGTGCGTATAACCGGGCATTATTACACCGGGATATTTGGGGGCTGTTTTAAGTATGGTTTCCTGCAGTTTTTTTATCTCTTGCCCGAGCGCGGGTATTTCCTGTTTAAGGTATAAGCGTTCATCGGACACGACCTGTTCGTTGCGGCTACGGCCGGTGTGTATCTTCAGGGCGTTTTTGCCGACAAGCCGCCCCAGCGCGACCTCCACTGCCGTATGGACATCCTCGTAACCGGCCTTGCTCAAAGCGCCGGCAGATGCGAATTGTTTCTGCAATTTTTTCAGGCCGTGCAGGATTTTTTTCAATTCCTTGGCAGACAATATGCCCGCGTCTTTAAGCGCCTTCGCGTACGCGATGCTCCCGTCAATGTCCTGAATCGAAAGCCGGCAGTCAACGGGCAGGGAATTATTGAATTCCCCGATCAAGTCGCTTTTCAGCGCCTTTTTGTCCTGATACCATAATGTTTTTGACATAGGTTAAGTCTGTTCAAAAAAGGTTTAATACGATTTTTGCCACGAAGACACGAAGTCGCGAAGTACGATAGAAAATAGACATGTCGCCTATATTTGTATCTTCGTTAGGCATACAATCAATCCGAAATCGTCGTTCTCTGGGTTCGCTGTGAACTCTGTGGCTACGTTTCGTCGTATCGTCTTCCGTCGTCCCATCCTTCATTTTTCATATTTTGTCCGTCCTTCGTGCCTTCGTGTCCTCGTGGCAAAACCCGTAAAAGTCGTCGTCCTCCGTGCGCTCTGTGGTCTCTGTGGCAATATTCGTAAAAGTCATTCGTCCTTCGCGCCTTAGCGTCTTCGTGGCTAAACTAATCCGTCACACTGCATTTTTGTTTTTTGCCTTTACAGGTACAGTTCTTCTCAGCGGCGGTTTTGCGCAGCATCGTGCCGTAGGTCTGCACGCCGAGGCCCCAGAGCTGTATGAATCCTTCAGCGGCCTTATGGTTAAACGTATCGCCGGCCTCATAAGTAGCGAGCTTGTTATCGTAAAGAGAGAACTGCGATTTTCTGCCTGCAAGCGTACAACTGCCTTTATACAATTTCATCCGCACCTGGCCTGTGACCATTTTCTGCGTTGAGGTGACAAAGGCGTCAATGGCCTCTCTCAACGGAGAATACCAGAGCCCGAAATAAACCATTTCAGAATACTTTTGTTCAATCAGTTTCTTAAAATGGCTGGTATCTCTGGTAAGCACGAGGGATTCCAGGGCGTTATGCGCGTCAAAAAGCACCGCGGCCGCAGGGGATTCGTAGATCTCGCGCGATTTTATGCCGACAAGACGGTTTTCAACGTGGTCAACTCGGCCGACGCCATTGGCCCCGGCAATGGCATTCAATTTATTAATCAACTCCAGAAAATCCATTGCCTCTCCGTTTATAGCGACAGGTTTTCCTTTTTCAAAATCAATGGTAACATAGGCCGGCGTATTAGACGCGGCGAGCGGTGATGTTGTCATTTCATAAACATCATCAGGCGGCTCTATCCATGCGTCCTCAAGGACTCCGCATTCTATGCTTCTGCCCCAGAGGTTCTGGTCTATGCTGTAAGTTTTTTTCGCGACGATCCCGTCAAGCGGAATCCCGTGGGTTTTGGCGTATTCAATGGCTGAAGAACGCGTAAAATCCCATTCGCGCGCGGGCGCGATTATCTTAAGGGAGGGATCAAGGGCCCTGACGGAAACTTCAAAACGTACCTGGTCGTTGCCCTTGCCGGTACAGCCGTGCGCTATAGCGGTGGCGTTCTCCTGATGAGCGACCTCCACGAGGACCTTGGCTATCAACGGCCGGGACAGTGCGGTAGCGAGGAAATAACTGCCCTCGTAAACCGCATTGGCCTTTAAGGCGGGCAGGATGTACTGGGAGGCAAATTCCTCTTTCACATCGGCAAGTATGGATTTCACCGCGCCGACCTTTAATGCCTTGGCGCGCACCTTTTCAAGATCGCCGCCCTGGCCGACGTCTGCGATAAGGGTAACGATTTCGGCATTATACTTGTCCGCGAGCCATTTTATGGCCACGGAGGTATCAAGCCCGCCAGAATAGGCAAGAACGATTTTTTCTTTTTTCATAAACTTAACTCCTTTATTTTCTTTGCCACGAAGACACCAAGTCACGAAGAACGAACGACTCCTTTAGTTTCTTGCCACGAAGACACGAGGTCACGAAGGACGACGATTTCTACAAAACGAACCTTTTTATGCCATCCTTGATTAACGGTACATTGAAATTAATTAAAAATCCAATCTGTTTTCCAGTTAGCTTTAATTGACTTATTATCTGTATATCTTAGACTGCTCACAAACTTTCATCTCCGCAAAAAATCTTGGCAACTTAATAATACACTTTTTAACCGTCCTTCGCGCCTTCGTGCCCTCGTGGCAAATCATCGTAGCTGATTCAGTATCTTAGCAACCGCCTTTTTGCTTTTCGCTATTATCAAAAAGGTATCATCGCCCGCGATGGTGCCGAGGACCTCGTCCATATTGAGGCCGTCAATAAGCCGCGCCGTGCCGGACGCCTCGCCCGGGAGGGTCTTGACCACTATCTGGTTGCCCGCGTGCTTAACGCCCGTAACGCTGGCCTTGAATTTTTCAGCCAACCCCGCGGAAGTAACCGGCGCCGCGGGCGAAGACGGCAGGCAATACCTGTGCCCTTCCGCGGAAGGCACGAGTATGACGCCGAGTTCCTTGATGTCCCTTGACAGCGTCGCCTGGGTGTATCGGATGCCTTTGCGGCAGAGGTAGCCGAGCAATTCGTCCTGCGTGGACACCGCCTGGTCTTTTATAATTTCAACGATCATATCCTGGCGCATTCTCTTTTCTTTCATCATACATATTCCTTACGCAAAATGTCACGATTTCTGCCACGAAGGCACGAGGTCACGAAAAACGACGGCTTTTGCCACAGAGAGCACTGAGTACACAGAAGATTAATGGGAAACGCACCGTTGTTTCGTCGTCATTCAGTGAAAATCAGTGTAATCACCCTGTACCAGATATCGGTACACAGGGTCAGAGGTTTCGTTCCGCCGTCATATCGTCTTCGCGTCTTCGTGACAGAAACCTACAAGAGTCGTCGTCCTCCGTGTGCTCGGTGTTCTCTGTGGCTATATTCGTAGAAATCATCGTCCTTCGTGCCTTAGTGTCTTCGTGGCTAAAAATCGTACTGTATATTTATACAGTATTTCTGTATAATTATACAAATAAAAACGGAAATGTCAAGAAAAATTTAAATTTATTGGCAGCCCGTCAGTAAAGGGAGGGTTTCAATGCCCCCTGTAATATTTTGCAAGGACAGGTCGCGATCTGTCCCTGCAACAATTATTGGGGTTTTAATACAAATGTTGATAAAAGGCTCTTATTGCGTTGAAACATCCTAAGATTAGGAGATTACGCTTGAACAGCCTTGAACTGCTATTAAACCGAAAAAAAGCATTGACATTCAAGAAGAGATTGCATAGAATATGACTGGAAGATTATGTCTAATTTCAATTGAAAAACGACATCATTCGTTTGTTTTTGGGAGCTTTTATATGGACTTGAAAAATTTTTATGCGTTTAACATTAAAGAAAAGGAAGAAAATGGCCCCCCTAACGATTCACAAAAAATCATTAGCAGAGTAAACAGGATTTTTGATGGTTGTTTAGATGACAATAAACTTATACTTACACCGCGTTTTGCGGGCAATTACATTAGTTTACGTTATTGTGGATTAGAAATTCTTCAGCTAAAGCAAGATGAGATTTTCGGAACTATAGAAGAAAAAAATAAAAAAATCTATAGGGTCAAAAAATATAAAGTGAAAGAGAAATCCGGGGATAACAAAGTAGCGAAATTGATTAAAATCGTGCATGATGCTATTACAGAAAAAAGTTTTTTTGAACAAGAGAAAAAAGCCAGGAAAATACCGGGATTTGGTCTTGAACATTGGCTGGAAAGCATGATCCTTGGTGATACGGGACTTGGAAAGAGCGCCAGATTACGTTTAGACCTCAAAGACGATTTAAAAGAAGTAGTTTCTCAGGCACCAGTTATTTGTAAACCTAAAAAAGATGGGAAAATGAAAAGGCATCGTCATATTGACATTTTTGGCATAAGTTCTCAAGGCAAAACAATTATTATTGAGCTGAAAAAAGACAATGATTTTAAGAAAGCAAAAGAAGAGCTTTTGGATTATTCAAATTGGCTATTAGGCAAATTACCCGAAGCCGATAAAGAACGCGGGAATATACAGGCAATGATCGCTGAATCTTATATGCCGAAGACATTCTTAAAAACGTCTGAAACGGAAATAACAGCCATTGCAGTTGGTGATTTTAACTTAAACGATAGCGAAAAAGACATCAAGGAATTGAAAAATGGTATAAAACTAAAAATAGTTCAACTCGACAAGGAATGGTATTATACTAACAATGCCAAACTCTTTCACCCACTTTAAAATCATCATCCACCGCGGCTCCCACGAAATCGGCGGCTCCTGCGTTGAATTGCAGGCATCCTCAGGCGCTCGTATCCTGATTGATTTCGGGATGCCTCTCCAAGCCCCTTGCGGCGCTGATTTCAATGACCGCTCCCTTGAAGGCAAATCAACACCAACTCTTATTGATGAGAAAGTCCTCTTTGATATTAAGGGCTTGTATCCCGGTGATACGCCTTCTTTAGACGCTGTCCTTATTTCGCATTCGCATAAAGACCATTACGGATTGCTTCCATACATCAATCCGAAAATCCCCGTATATATCAGTGAAGGGGCATATAAATTAATCCAGGCGCTCAATATCTTTATACCAGAGCATAAACATACCGTCATTGATACGCCGGTCTTTTTGAAGCATCGTCAACCGGTCATAATCGGCGGCTTTGAAATCACTCCGCATCTGGTTGACCACTCCGGCTTTGATGCAATGAGTTTTCTGATCACTGAAATATCTTCGGGCAAAACGATTTTTTATACCGGTGATTTTCTTACCGGCGGCTGGACGCATAAACGCTATGACGATGTTATCATTAACCCGCCGAAACAAATTGATTGCATGTTGATGGAAGGCACAATGCTTGAACGCGACGGCGGCAAATATCCTGATGAGGAATCAGTAGTACAAGGGGTTATTGAAGCTATTGGGAAAAGCGCTAATACAGTCATACCTTTGTATTGCTCCGGACAAAACATAGATCGAATAGTTTCTTTATACAAGGCCGCGCGCAGGGCGAAGGCGCTTTTCGTAGTAGATCCTTACACCGCGTGCATGCTCAGGGTGGCGGGCTCTGTTGCGCATAGTAGTATTCCGCAGGTTGAGTGGGATGGCATTTACGTGTTTATTGCTAATTACGGCAAGGGGGATAAATATGTCTATAAAATGTCTAAATCTAACCACAAAGAAATGATTTATAGTATCGGCAGGAAAGAAATTAAAGCGTATGATTTCGGCGCTCTAAAACAAAAATTCCTGCTTTTGATGCGCAACTCGATGATACCCGTTGTTGAGAAAATTCCCCAGATCAAGGGCTCAACGCTTATTTACTCACAATGGGAAGGTTATATAAAGAAACAAACTCCGGACGCAAAGATGTTTTGGCAGTTTGTAGAAAGAAACGATCTTAAGGTAGAGCATATCCATGCTGGCGGACACGCCCCTGTGGCAGACCTGAAACGCCTTGCCGACGCGATAGACCCAAAAGTTCTTATACCAATCCACACCTTCAAGCCTCAGCAATACAATCAACTCTTTAAGAATGTCAGGATGTTGAAAGACGGGGAACCTTTCACCATTCCCACAAAGTAGCACAGCCGCCCATTCGGTAAGCTCGGGGCAAATGCAACCAAAACGACTACGATTATTTGCCACAAAGGCGCGAGATCTCAAAGAACGACATGGATATGTCGTCATCATCATCCTGCGTACTGCCGCATCAGCCAAGTGGGGAAAAGCTTTTCACCCTCCCCCTCATCCCCTCCCATCAAAGGAGGGGCGCATTTACATCTTCGCCCTTCAATCCCGGCCCTATCCATTCCTGCCAGAGTATTTTGACTATCGCGGCCGCGGGCACTGCTATGAGCATTCCGAAGAAGCCCATTGCCCCGCCGCCTATCATGAGCACTACTATCACGGCCACGGGATGCAGGCCGAGTTCTTTTTTCATTATCATCGGAGTCAAAACGAATCCTTCAATTATTTCAATCACGCCGAACACCGCCATGACGCTCAACAACGGGCCAGCGGCTAATCCCGTATCCAGCAGGGTTATAAACAACGCCGGTAATACGGCCGCTATTAATACCATATACGGCACCAGGCTCGCGAATAATTGTATGAGCGCAAAAATCACCGCGAATTTGATGCCGAAAACGTACAGCCCTATAAGGGTCAGCATTGCCTTGATAACGCAAATAGTCATCTTGCCCCTGAAAAACGCGGCCATCGTGCGGTCAATCCTGGACAGGATTGATATAATGAATTCCTTTTTAGACTCCGGCAGGTACCCGGCAAACCAATCCCACATCTTATTCATATACAGCGAAAAGAATATCGTATACACAGGCACAAGCAGTATAAAAACGATAAGCTGTATCAGGCCTTGTATGCCGTGGCCGAATTGGCTGACTGACCAGGACAGGATGTCTATTCCCTTGCCTGCTATGAATTCCTTCTCGTCGCGCAAGGCCTTTTTGGCCTCCTTGATTATTTTATTCATCTCATCGGACCGCGAGGCGCCGGGCTTATCCAATTTAGAAACCAGTCCGGCCAGGAAAACCCTCGCCCTTTCCAGATAGGCGGGGTCGTATTCGTTGTTATTATTAATATCTTTAGAAAGGAATTCGCCCTGGGTAAATTCGCCGTTCCTGTCAACGTCAAGGAATTCGTCGCCGATAAAGGCCGTCTCATAGAGCCGCACAGATTCCTCGTACATCAGCGGCACTATTATAATCAGCATAATAAAGACCATGAACGAACCGAGCACAAAAGAAAATGCGATGCCTATGGACCTGCGAATGCCTTTTTTTTCAAGGTAATTTATCCATGGATTGAAGATATACGCCAGGACGAAGCCGAGTATAAGCGGGTTTAATACCGAATGGAAGAAATATATCAGCGCTATTACGGCCGCGAGGATCACGGAAAAAATCAGGATTGTTTTGTTTGCCTTAGTCATGCGGCTATTTTACAACGTCACGGCGGATTTGTCAAGCATATATGATTTAACGCAGTTCAACGTAGCTCAAAATGGTTCAAGCTGGTTCAATACGCAGTTCAACGTAGTCCGAAGTTGTTCAAGCTGGTTCAATATGGAGTTCAAGATAGTTCAAATTGGCTCAAAACTGTTTAAGACAGGCCCTCATTTATATTTACTGCCTTTCAAACCGCTGTTTTTTAAATAGGCAATTAAATTGCTGATTTTTACTGAAAGCGTTTTGCATAGCTGAATTACCTGTTCAAAATCGGTTTGGCTAATATATCCGTTGTCATAGGCGATATAAAACTGAGACCTTGCTTCGCCGCATGACCCTTTTGCTATATAAAGAAATTGAATAAATTCAGGGTTACCGTTCCTTTCATGGCCTTCCGCAATATTGGACATAACGGACACTGAAGACCTTCTAACCTGTCTTTTTAATTCAAAATCCCCCGCAAAACCATTTTGTTTTGTAACAAGATATATCCTGTTGGTTAATTCTCTTGCAATCCTCCAGATATCTAACTCTTCAAAGCATGTTGCCTTCATAAGAACCCCGCTGAATCTTGAATCATTTTGAACTTTATTGAATCGTATTGAACTACGTTAAACCATATTGAACAACATTGAACTACGTTAAACTTCAACAAAAGCGTATTATAAACCAAAAACCCGGGGATGTCAAGAAAAACAACTACAATAGAATTGCACTTATCTAAAATAGCTTTATGAAATACCGTTAATACTGAATCTTTATTTCCTTGCTATAAAAATCTTCCCAGAATACTGTATCAATATCGAATCCTTCGTCAAAATCGTCCACCGAATCCGTCTCGGTCCTGCCCATAAGGCCGGCATTGACGAGATTGAATACTATTTCGCCAAAATCCCTCGGTTTATACACGCCCCAGGTATTGAATACCATCCTGGCCAATGGGCCGAAATGCTCGGCCGCGCAAAGCCTGATGCCCATCAACAGCTCCTGGCCCGTAACATGGCGCTTTTCGCCCGTTACCTTCTGGACCGTAAAGTCCAGGGCTTCATAAATAAACCTGTACGCGCCCAACGCGTAGCGCGGGTCTTTGCGCAAAACATTCATTATCTGATCGTATGGAGATTCTTTCATATAACGGTTTCCTGCCACGAAGGCGCGAAGAACGGTTTACGGATGTTTAGCCACGAATTAACACGAATATACACAAATAGCGAAATGCTTGACTGTTACGGTAGGGATAGAATATTATTCTGTCCCTACAAAACCCATAACTTTAGTTTCTAAGTCCTTAACTTCTATGTTTCTTGTGCAGAAGTTTTGGTCATTTGAGTTTGGAGTTTAGATATTGTTTAGAGTTTCGGACTCGTCCTACGAAGCCTTAGCGAAGTAGGATTTAGGGATTAGAGTTTTATCGTCCGTCAGGATGTTGGGCGTTTTTCTGTGTTTTCAGTGTATTCAGTGGTTTATTCCGTTCGTCGTACGACTAAACGAAGAAATCCTTGAGCCCAGTGCGATCCTGCGTCTTCTCAATAAATCTCTATGCCCTCTGCGTACTCTGTGGCTTCGTACGTCATTGTCGCTCTATACGATGCGTTGAAACACCGGCGCGCCTTTTTTCACCTCAAGGCCGTCCGGTATCGCGCCCCACTGTTTAATGTCCTCAATGCGCATGTCCTTCATAGGCTTAACCGCGTCCAAGCCTAATTGGGCGTAAATCTTCTCCGCGGACGCGGGCACTACGGGTGATATCATAATGGAAATTATCCTGAGCGATTCGCATACGTCGTACATCACCTTGGCAATCCGGTCAAACTTCTTTTCTTTCGCAAGCGTCCAGGGAGCGCTCTTTTCTATATACGTATTCAAATATGAAATCAATTCCCAGATTTTAGCCAGCGCATCGCGGAATTCAAAGGCGTCCATAAGGGGTTCGTACGCCTTGATCGCGGCATCAAGTTTCGCCTGCAATTCCGCGTCCGGCGCGATATCCGCCGGTCTTGCCATCCTGCCCTGCTGGTACTTTTCCGTCATCGTAAGCGTCCTGTGCAGAAGATTGCCGAGGTCGTTCGCCAAATCTGAATTATACCTTGACTCAAGTTTTTCAATTGAGAATTCGCCGTCCTGGCCGAAAGGATTTTCCCTGACAAGAAAAAATCTCAGGGTATCGGCCCCGTATTTTTCAGCTACGCCCGCGGGGTCAACCACGGTGCCGAGTGTCTTGCTCATCTTGGCGCCCTTATTATAAACGAATCCATGGCCGAAAACCTTTTTCGGCAGTGCAACGCCCGCGGACATGAGCATCGCAGGCCAGATTATGCAATGAAATCTCGTAATATCCTTGCCTATGACATGCACGTCGGCGGGCCAGAGGCGCGCAAATTTTTCCGCGTCATCCGAAAAGCCGGCGCCGGTTATATAATTTATAAGGGCGTCAAACCAGACGTATATAGCGTGCCCGGAATCGTCACCCGGTACGGGAATACCCCATTTGAAATTAGAACGCGAGATACTCAGGTCTTCAAGGCCTTCTTTTAATATGTTAAGAACCTCATTGCGCCGGATCTCGGGTTCCACGAAGGACGGGTTTTCTTCAATGAATTTCAGTATTCTATCGCGGTACTTAGACAGGGCGAAAAAGTAATTTTCCTCTTCTATGGCGGCCGGCGGCATGTTATGCACGGGGCATTTGCCTTCAACGAGGTCTTTTTCTTTTACGTAAGACTCGCAGGAATTGCAATACCATCCTTTATATTTGCCCTTATAGATATCGCCGTTTTTTTGCGCGCGCAGGAACATCTCCTGAGACGCCTTTATATGCGCAGGCTCGGAAGTTTGGATGAACCTGTCATAAGAGACATTAAGCTGTTTCCATACGGCCTTGAATTTTTCCGCCATTTTATTGCAATATTCCTGCGTATCAAGGCCGAGAGAGAGGGCTTTTTTTTCCACGTTGACGGCGTGTTCATCGTTACCCATGAGAAAACAGGTTTCGTATCCGCACAGGCGTTTGTAGCGCGCCATGACGTCGGCGCCGATCTTTTCAAAAGCCGTTCCCACATGGGGAAGGCTGTTGGGGTAATCAATAGCTGTTGTTATAAAAAATTTTTTCATATTCTTTACCTGTTTATTGCCACGAGGACACTAAGGCACGAAGGACGACGACTTTTACGATTTTGCCACAGAGTTCACAGAAGACACGGAGAACGATACGACGACGAGACGAAACATCTGATTACACTGAAAACGACGACACGACAGCTTTTGCGTTTCGCCATTTTCTCTGTGCTCTCTGTGTCCTCTGTGGCTAATAGGCATAGTCGTTCTTCGCGTCTTCGCGCCCTCGTGGCAAAAAAATCGTCACTTGCAGTTAGGATTTAACGGGGGATTAATAACGCCCGCGGAGATAAGCAAAGGCAGTGCGTCATCCACGGTCATCGGCAGGTCTATTATCTCGTCTTCTGCCGCGTAGTACAGGAAGCCCGTGAAAGGCGCCGGCGAACTTGGTATAAAAATGCTCACGTAGCGCTTGCCGAGTTTCTGGTTCAGGCACGGGATGCCGTCGGAGGTGACGAAACCTATGGCGTACATGCCCTTGCGGGGGTATTCCACGGCGACGACCTTTTTAAAATCCGATTTTTTCTGGCTCGCGGGCTTAAGAAAATCCGTAAACTGTTTAGCATAAGGATAAATGACTTTAATTACCGGCAGGTTTTCCAGGAGCGATTCAAGGAAAAGCAGGATGCGTTTGCCGACGAAACTTGCCAGCAGGACGCCGACGAACAGGGTTATGATTATGGCTATAGGCAGGCCGGCGAAAGTAAGGAACAGGTCATTTTTACCCAATTCCTCTATCGTACAGCCAAACAATTTAACGCCCTCGCCGCCGGCCAATTCAATGATTTTAAGGATGCCCTGACCGATAGGCTTGCCAAAGTAGTTGTTAAGAAGGTTAAAGCACAGCACGATAACTGCCACGGTAAGGATCGTCGGCAAAAGGGCCACGAGACCGGTTATAAAGAATTTTTTAAAGTGCGTTCTATTCATATTATATTTTTCTCAAAAATACGCTGATTGCCACGAAGATTTACGGGAAAAGTTTATCTATTTAAGCATGAATTCAGGTTATTTCAACAAATTTCAGTCTTTACACTGGCATCCGACGAAATGCACGACACCGGTTTTACTATCAAAAGCCACGTAAGAAACAAACTTAATGCCATCTTTATCTGTAAATACTTTTTCAAAAAACGAATCATCTTTTACATCGTTATAATTCCAACAAGGCATATCTTTCAGCCATTCCTTCCCGACGTCAAAAAAAGACATGGCTGTATCTTTATTAACCGCATTAAACTCATTATTTAAGAATTTAGTAAAATCATTCGGAGCCTCGAATTTTATATAGTAAGTATCCAAGAAAACTATGGCTGTTGTAAGGCATTTTCCGCCGATTATTTTGGCGCCGAACGGCAGATCTCTGCCGGTGCTCCACTTAAACCATCCCCTCATGTCCTGATGGGAAGAACCGGTATCGCAACAAATCCCCATGAAGAAAACCATGATCAAAAACAGTAAGGCGTAAAATTTCATTTAAACTTTCTCCGTTCGAATGTCTTAACAAACGCAAACCGCATAGCATATCAGGCATGATGTATAAGATTATATGGGATTATATAAGATTGTCAAGTTTTTCCATTTTGCCCTGTATTTTCCACAATACCTATTCATGTCCAAATGTAACCGGACAGTGAACGATTAACCGTAGCGATTTTACCGCAAAGCACGCGAAGTACGCTAAGACGACCACAAGTACATGTCGCGTCTTTGCGTCTCCTGCGAACCGCAGTGATACTGCGTTTCCTACGAGCGGAGCGATACTGCGTTTTTCAGGAGTTCTATCATCACCGTCTTTTGCACGTGCAGGCGGTTTTCGGCCTCGTCAAAGACGATGGAATTCGGGCCGTCCATGACTTCATCGGTTATTTCCTCACCCCTGTGTGCCGGCAGGCAGTGCATAACGAGGCAGTCTTTTTTCGCGGATGAAACCAGGCGTTGATTAACCTGATAAGGCATGAATATCTTGACGCGCGCGTCGTGTTCCTTTTCCTGGCCCATGCTCGCCCAGGTATCCGTATAGATAACGTCGGCGCCCTTGGCGGCTTCAACCGGGTCATTCGTAACTTCAATGACCGCCCCGGATTTTTTCGCGTCCCTGCGTGCTTCTTCAACTACTTCCTTAAGCGGCTCGTATCCGGACGGAGAGGCGCTCACAAACCTGAATCCTACCTTACCCGCGGCGAATATCCAGGAATGCGTAATGTTATTGCCGTCGCCTATATAGGCAACCTTAAGGTTCTTGTTTATCTTCCTGCCCTTTTCATAGATGGTAAAAAGGTCGGCCAATATCTGGCACGGATGCGAGAAATCAGACAGGCCGTTTATGACCGGGACTGTCGCGTATTTAGCGAGGTTTTCTATGTCGGAATGGCCGAATACGCGGGCCATGATGATATCGCAGAACCTTGATAGCACGCGGGCGGAATCCGGAACGGACTCGCCCCTGCCTAACTGGGTATCGTGGGAACTCAGGTATATGGCGGTACCGCCGAGTTGGAAAGCGCCGGTTTCAAAGGATACGCGCGTACGCGTGGAAGGTTTCTGGAAAATCATGGCAAGAACTTTGCCCTTCATGGCCTGTGGATTTTTACCCTTATATGAAAGGGCTTTGAGTTTCTTGGTTTGAACGAGGACGTCCATGATTTCCGCGCCGGAAAGGTCGCGGATAGAGGTAAGATGTTTGGTTTTCATATAAATCTCCTTAATCAACGATAAAACTCTAATTCCTAAATTCGAAACTCTAAACAAATCTTAAATACAAAACTCAAAATTTCAAAACACGGCGCACGTCGTGTTTCTGTCATTGGGGTTTTAGGTTTTGGATTTATTTAGAGTTTCGTGCTTAGAATTCCGCCTATTCGTGCAATTATAGCAATTGCGCAGAAGAAGTCAAATATTTGGCAAATCCGGTAATGCATTTACTACCAACATACGCGCGGAATTCTTAATAGTGGGTATATTCAGTAAAAACTTACTTGTTTTTTCAGCTTTACTTGGCAAGAGACAGTTTTATGATGTATAATAAGAATTGTAATTACTGTTTCGGTCTTTGCAGTCTGTTTAATCCGCTAAATCTGTTGTTATAGGCCAATCGTCAGTATCTTAACAGCGGATAGTTTAAAATAAAAAAACCGCCGAACCTGCGGGGAGCACAGAGGATTTTGTACTTTGTGTTTGTAGTAAAGTTTTCTCGGTGTCCCCTGCGGGGAGGGCGGTTACGGATGTCCGTTGAAAATATGGTATGAAATCGCGAAAAAGGCGCTGAGGCGAAAGTGGAATCAAAAAAAAGTGGCCAAGCCGGACGGGCGATTAGTACTGGTAAGCTAAAGCCATTACTGACTGTACACATCCAGCCTATCAACCTGGTGGTCTACCAGGGCCCTTCAGGGATATTTAGTCTTGGGGGGGGCTTCCCGCTTAGATGCTTTCAGCGGTTATCCCTTCCAGACATAGCTACCCAGCAAATACCGCTAGCGCGATAACTGGAACACCAGAGGTCTGTTCATTCTGATCCTCTCGTACTAAAAACAACTCCCCTCAAATATCCTGCACCCACAGCGGATAGGGACCGACCTGGCTCACGCCGGTCTAAACCCAGCTCACGTACCGCTATTGATCGGCGAACAGCCGAACCCTTGGGACCTTCTCCAGCCCCAGGATGCGATGAGCCGACATCGAGGTGCCAAACCTCGCCGTCGATATGGACTCTCGGGCGAGATCAGCCTGTTATCCCCGGAGTACCTTTTATCTGTTGAGCGATGGCCCTTCCACTCGGTACCACCGGATCACTAGGTCCTGCTTTCACACCTGATCGACTTATAGGTCTCACAGTTAAGCATCCATAATATCCTTACACTCTTCATGCGATTGCCAACCGCATTGAGGATGCCTTAGAACTCCTCCGTTACTCTTTAGGAGGAAACCGCCCCAGTTAAACTGCCCGCCTAGCACTGTTCCCTGCTGTGATTCAACATACAAGGTTAGAGTTCTAATATAACAAGGGTGGTATTTCACCGTTGACTCATCCCGATCCAAAAACCGGGACTCAAAGTCTCCCACCTATCCTACGCAAGTCAGATCAAAACCCAATACTAAGTTACAGTAAAGGTTCACGGGGTCTTTCCGTCCAGCTGCGGGCAAGCGGCATCTTCACCGCTGTTACAATTTCGCCGAGCTCCTCGTTGAGACACCGGCCAAGTGATTACGCTATTCATGCGCGTCGGAACTTACCCGACAAGGAACTTCGCTACCTTAGGACCGTCATAGTTACGGCCGCCCTTTACCGGGGCTTCGGATTCCAGCTTTTCTCCCTTGCGGGAAATAACCGGTCACCTTAACCTTCCAGCAGTGGGCAAGCGTCGGTCTGTATACAGCGCCTTACGGCTTAGCACAGACCTGTGTTTTTAATAAACAGTTCCCCAGCCCGATTCTCTGCGACCTCGTAAGGCTCCAGCCGTACGGCCTTCACCGAACGAGGCATCCCTTTTTCCGAAGTTACGGGACCATTTTGCCTAGTTCCTTAACGAGGGGTCACTCGAGCGCCTTAGGATTCTCTCCTCACCTACCTGTGTTGGTTTTAGTACGGTCACCTTAACAACTCCCAACCGAGGGTTTTCTCGTGAGCGTAGCGTCAGCTGGTCCGTGCTATCCGTAGATAACACTCCTGTTGCCCCTTGCGGGCTTCAGTGCTCGGAGTTAACGGAGTCCCGGATTTTCCAAGGACTCCCTCCTACCGCTTTCAACGTACACGTCTATTGGTACGCACAGCTTAGCTTCCTCCGTCACCCCTGCTGGTGATAACGCAATTAAGGTGGTATCGGAATGTTGACCGATTGTCCATCGACTACGCCTTTCGGCCTCGCCTTAGGATCCGACTAACCCTGGGCGGAATTACCTTCCCCAGGAAACCTTAGGTTTACGGCGAACCGGCTTCTCACCGGTTTTGGCGCGCTACTTATGCCCGGATAATCACTTCCATACGGTCCAGCAGTCCTTACGGTCCGCCTTCAATCCTGTATGGAACGCTCCTCTACCATGTCGCAATCAGCAAGCTGATTGTAATATCCATAGCTTCGGCAGTAGACTTAGGCCCGATCATTTTCGGCGCAAAAACACTCGGTTAGTAAGCTGTTACGCACTTTTTAAATGATGGCTGCTTCTGAGCCAACATCCTAACTGTCTTAGTGTTTTCACTTCCTTTAAACA
>JACRIJ010000026.1 GCA_016220095.1 Planctomycetota bacterium
GTCAAAAGCCTGATACTTACGCCATTCATGGCGTTATATTAAGGGCATGAATGCCCTTCATATTTCTCAGCCTTCCATAACCCAGCCATAAATGGCTGGGCTACTAACGTCCTTTAATGCCACCTCTACTGAGGCGATACTTTTTTATTATTTTTTTCCTTGACTTTACCGGCATTTTGGTGTAAATTCAATGCAGGTATTGTAACAGAAACAACTTTTCTTAGGAGATATCGTTATGATTAAGTATTTTATTGCTGTAATATGCCTGTCTGTTTTCATAGCAGGTTGTGCCGGCAACGGCGATGAAAAACCGGTTGCTAAAACCGCGCCCGCGGCAGGCGATACTGCCAAACCTGCGCCCGCGCCCGCGCCTGAAACGGCAAAAGTGCCTTATAGCATTGAAGATGCTAAGACAGCGGAAGAACTCACTAATCTTGGCATTTATTACATTGAAAAACCTGATTACGAAAATGCATTGAAATGCTTTGCCAAAATAATTCAGACCGTTGACCCGCATGACGGCACCGCGTATTACAACCTGGCCTGCATATATTCGCTTATGAAAGATACGCAAAGGGCATTGAAATGCCTTGAAGGCGCCGCGGCTTTCGGATATGATGACGTGGAATTCATGGAAAAAGACACTGACCTTGATAATATCAGGAACGAAGACGGATACAAGGCGGTAGTTGAAGCATTGAAGAACAGGCCGGCCAAACAATAACTGACGAGTAGCGAGTAGTGAGTAGCGAGTACCGAGGGACGGGACGAGGTTCAGAGTCATGTGTCTGAGGTCATGAGTTACGACCCCGGACTCCAGACTTACGGACTCTAATGTATGTTTGATAAATTCTTTAAACCTCAATCGGTGGCTGTTGTCGGCGCTTCTGCCAGGCCCGGCAAGATAGGGAATTCCATCCTCGTAAACATCGTGAATTACGGGTTTACGGGGGAAATATACCCTATTAATCCTGAAGCAGGCGAAATCCTCGGCCTTAAGGCATATCCTTCGCTTTCTGCCGTGCCCGACAATATAGATCTCGTGGTAATATGCGTGCCGCCGGTCGCGGTTCCGGGCGTCATTGAGGATTGCGGCAGGAAGAATGTGAATTCCGTTCTTATCATTACGGCTGGTTTTAAAGAAATCGGCCACGAAGGCGCGAAATTGGAACGCGATATAGTAAAGCGCATGAAGGAACTCGGCATACGTTCCATCGGTCCTAATTGCGTCGGCCTCGTTTCCACAGAAGCTAAACTCAATGTCACCTTCGCGTCCAGCCAGGCGCAGGCCCGGCAGGGCAATATAGGTTTCTTTTCCCAGTCCGGCGCGCTCTGCGTGGCAATCCTTGATTGGGCTATGCTTCAGGGCATAGGGTTTTCTAAATTCATTTCGCTCGGCAACAAAGCCGATATCAACGAAACCGATATGCTCGTGGCCCTCGGTGAAGACCCTCAAACACAGGTAATACTAGGTTATATAGAAAGCGTTGATGACGGCGCAAGGTTCATGCAGGCGGCTGAAAGGATTTCTCAGCATAAGCCTATTATTCTTGCCAAGTCCGGCGGTACTGCGGCAGGCGCGAAAGCCGCTTCTTCCCATACCGGCGCTTTGGCCGGTTCGGAACAGGCCTTTAAGGCTGCTTTTAAGCAAACCGGCATCATCCGCGCTAATTCCATAGAACAACTCTTTGATTACGCAATGGCATTTTCCTATATGCCCGTACCTGAAGGCAATAGTATCGCCATCTTGACTAATTCCGGCGGCCCAGGAATTATCGCCGCGGACGCGGTGGAACATTCCATGCTCAAAATGGCGTCTCTCTTAAAAGATACGATTGACGGTTTGAGGCCAAAATTGCCGTCTACCGCGGCGCTATATAATCCTGTTGATATCATCGGTGACGGCGACCATGAAAGGTATCGTATCGCGCTTGACGCTC
The DNA here is from genome assembly GCA_016220095.1 of Planctomycetota bacterium. Taxonomy (GTDB): domain Bacteria; phylum Planctomycetota; class MHYJ01; order JACQXL01; family JACRIJ01; genus JACRIJ01. The sequence continues at coordinate 1,941 of JACRIJ010000026.1, forward strand.
TTCTTAAAGATGATAATGTAAATAATATCCTCGTTATACTTACTCCTACTGCTACTGCCAGAAGCGCCGAAGTTGCCAAAGTCCTTGTCAGCAGTACGGCACAAACTAAAAAACCGATTGCCGCTACTTTTATCGGCGGTTATTCCATAGCCGATGGCGCGAAAATTCTCGTTGACGCAAAAATTCCATTTTATCCTTTCCCTGAAAGGGCTGTTGACGCGATGGACAGGCTTGTGTTTTACAAGTCCCATAAGGACCGCGTTGCCTCCCGCACAGAACCTTACCCCGTGGAGCCTAAAACGGTTGATAAATTATTTGCAGAGGCTCTTGAAAAGCATCACAATGAACTCGGCGAGACTGAGGCAAGGGCCGTTATCCAGGCGTATGGGTTCAGGGTTCCCAAGAGCATTCTCGCAACCAGCGTGGAGCACGCCGCTAAAGTGGCAAACGAGATCGGCTATCCCGTGGTTATGAAAATCGCGTCCCCGGATATCCTTCATAAGTCCGATATCGGCGGCGTTAAGGTCGGCGTGGGCTCGCCTGAGGAGGTTCGTGAGACATATCATCAATTAGTCGTCAATGCCGTGCGCCGCATGCCGAATGCCGAAATTCTTGGCGTTCTCGTGCAGGAAATGGTCAAAGGCGGCAAGGAAGTTATCCTCGGCATGAAGCGCGACCCGCAGTTCGGACCTATGGTAATGTTCGGCCTGGGCGGGATCTACGTGGAAGTCCTTAAGGATGTCTCTTTCAGGATTGCGCCTTTCACAGTAGAAGATGCCCGTGAAATGGTTAATGAGATTCGTTCCGCCGCGCTCCTGCGCGGGTTCCGCGGCGAAAAACCCGTGGATATGGACGCCATCGTGGAATGCCTTATGCGGCTCTCCCAACTTGTGGTTGATTTCAGGAATATAATTGAACTTGATATAAATCCCCTGATAGTCTTTCCTAAAGGCGTTCAGCCTATCGCCCTTGACGCCCGCCTGGCTATTGAAAGGCCTGAGGAGGCCGTGGGGACGAAAATATGGAAACGGGGAGGACGATTCTAAGATTCAAAGATTCTAAGATTAAAAGATTCCAAGATTTAAAGATTACGAGAAGAATCTTGGTAACAGTTAAGCCTTTTGCAGTATAAGGAGGACAGTTATGATATCAATCTTAATAGGTTCAGTATCCGAATTTTCCGGCAAGGGCATCCTTTGCATGGGAATCGCTAAACATTTCCAGGCGAAAAATTACAAGGTCGGGGTCTTTAAACCCGTCGGCCGCGTGCCTGTGGAAGTGGACGGCGTGCTTACGGATGCCAATATGGCATTCTTTAAAAAGGAACTCGGCCTGCAATCTCCCCTTTCAGACCTCTGCCCCGTGGTGCTTACAAGGGACCTCCTTGATAAAGTGCTTCAGGGCAATGAAAAGGGCCTTAAGGATAGGATTATCAGCGCTTATGAAAAAGTGTCTTCCAAAAAAGACGTGCTCCTGCTCAACGGCAGCGGCCGTTTGTTTGACGGCGAATTATTGGGCGTATCCGAAAGAGACCTTCTGGAAAAGACAAATGCCAGGGCGCTTTTCCTTGGCAGTGTTTCCGAAATAAGCCATACGCTGGACGCGTTCCTTTATACGAAAGAAATACTTAAGGATAACCTCCTGGGCGTTGCTTTTAACAGGGTGCCGCAGAATATGGTAAAATTCGTGTCCGAAAAAGCGGTTCCGTTCCTTGAAAAAAATAAAATACCCGTATTTGCCGTACTGCCCGAGGAGCCGATGCTCAACGCGGTTACGGTAGGCGAATTGAAAAATTTCCTGGGCGCTGAAATGCTCTGTTGCGCGGATAAGGAAAACGAACTCGTGGAACGCTACAGCATCGGCGCCATGAACGTTGAAAACGCGATAAAATATTTCCTTAAGACAAAAAATAAGGCCGTCATCACCGGCGGCGACCGTTCTGATATACAGGCCGCGGCGCTTGAAACTTCAACCAAGTGCATCGTCCTTACAGGCGGGCTTTATCCGAATGAACGCATCATTTCACACGCGGAAGAAAAAGGCATTCCCATAATGGTCGTTAAGGACGACACCCTGGTTACAGTAGGCAAATTTGAATCACTCCTCGGACACCTTACAGTGCTTAATAAAACAATGCTGAAATACGGCGTGGAATTGGTTAATAAGCATTTCGATTTCCAGAAATTGCATAAGGCAATCGGCATGAAATAGTAGTCAGCAGTGAGTAGCGGGGAGTGAGGGACGAAAAGAAGGAGGAGGAATGAAGAAGGGAGAAGGAAGGATGTAAGGACGAAAAATGAAAGGTGATAGAATTATAGGGCGATACTACGTGTGCGTGTAACTTAACGTTTGTCATTTTTTATTCTGTCAACTTCGTAATAGTTCTTCATTTCTGGCTTCCTTCGCTGAGTTTATGCTGGAGTTTTGGTTTTTAATCGGGACGAAGTACAAGGGTTTTTATAGCGGTTACGTTGCTTAAAGTATTTTAGAGGATTTTCGCATGTCTTAAAACAGAAGGGAAATAGTGTTTGTTTTAGGCGCCGGCGCATCTCGCAGTATTACTGAAAAATCGCCGTTAATGAATGATTTCTTTGGAAAAGCCATTGAGTATTATATTATTAATGAGGAATGGAAGCAATATCCGCAAATCCTCTTGGCATTGATAGAAGTTGAAAAAAACAGGTTATTCCCGAGTAATGTAATAATTGAGGCTATAGCCGACAAAATTTGTCAGAGATACGATGGAAACGTAAAAGAAGACTCGGAACTTAACGATTTAATACAACAATATTGCAAGGTGTTTATTGAAGACGCAACGCGTTATGGGGCTAATTTAGAAAATATATTTTCAATGGCGGATAATTTAGAAGACCGCAGTGCGTTCAATAGGATGCTGTATGCGATAAATGCAGTTTTTTCTAAATTACATCAAGATATTTCTGAAGTGAAAAATTATCAGGAGTTGGCCTGTATTTTAAGTGGCGCAATGAGTGACAGTAAAACAGGTGTTTCGATTATTACGTTTAACTATGATATTTGGCTTGAAAAGGAGATGCAGAAAGCCGGATTGTGGCATCCTGGGAATGGCTATGGAGTTGAATTTGATTATGTTACCGTTGCGGATATAAAGAAGATTTTGCCTTTTAAATCGGGATCTCAGTATCCTTTGCAAATTAGAAGTTTTGAAAACAATAATTACAGCAGTAGATTTTTGATCTTGAAACCTCATGGTTCATTGTCGTGGTATTATGATACTGAAAATAGCAAGAAATTTGTCATGTTGGATAGTGACGGTATTGTTAGTGACAATAAAAATAAAGGCTGGGAAATTACAGATTATGTCAATGATTCGGATTATGTACCCTTGTTAATTCCACCGACTTTTGCCAAAGAACGCAATAATAGTCTATTTGGGGAGATTGACAAGCAAATACAAGAAAAATTATCTGATGCAGATGTTGTCGTGATAATAGGATGGAGTATGCCTGAAACTGATATTGGCCATGTTGGAAAAATTGAAGACGTTTTTAACCATAAGAAAAAGCGACTTTCTAAATTAGTAGTTTGTGATACCAGACATATTAATGATAGGTTGTACTCTCGTTTTGAATCAGTTTTTAAGCCGAAAGAGCAAATCGGAAAATATCCGTATGGTTTTAGTATCGAATTCCTTCGCTGGTTGTCATGTAATATGTAACTGAATGTATTGCTTCATAAAAGCTCATTTCGCCTATGGAATTGTAAGTTTACAGTATTAGCCAGCTGACGAATTGAATTTCACAAGCCCGTTCCAGTCTATGCTTCCGTTCTTATCACAAAATGTATTTGAAAAATCCCGCGTAAACTTGTTAATCATTTGTGCGTAAGACTTCATAAAGGCATCGTTTTTTTCTTTTGCCTGGTAGCCCAGCGGTTCTATGATTTCGGTAAATAAATCCGTATTTCCGGAAATAAATTTCCAGAATCTCTGGCCGCAGTACTTGTAATATTCGCCTTTATCCGGCTTATTGTCCTGTCCGTAACAGCATCCGTTAACGGCAACAATGTTCAATCGGGAATTGCTTGTCCTTAATGCCTTTTTTGCAACCTTGAAATCGCTTATCATTTTTACTATTTGGGAGCTGTTTCCCCAGTTAGGGCCTGATTTTATGGTAACAATGTTCCTGGTGCCGTTATTGTCAAATTCCAGGTCAATGCCGGTTATGCCTGATTTGCGTCCGCCGTAAACTTTTCCGTTGATAAAAACAGCAAGCCCTTCAAGCCAGTCGCCGAAGATGCCTTCTTCGCTTGATGAGATATGCGCGTCAACGAGTCCTTTAACGATTTGTTCGGCCGTCAGTACGTATTTCGCCTTGAACAGATAAGGATTTTTCCTTTTAAGCACTTGTGTCAATTTTAACCCGTCAAGGCTTTGAATGCGTTTCCGGTGGAACGTGCCGATGTTTTCTTTAACGTACAGCGTAACGTCTTTTAGGTTTATGCTTTTCATATTTGACCTTTGGTTCACAGATATATAGCTCAAGCGGCGTAAATTGTTTTTTTACCATCTCGTAGTAATCAGGAACGACGTCAATTCCTATTGCGTTCCTTCGCAGTCTGTTTGCAATAAGCAGGGTAGTGCCGGACCCCATGAAAGGGTCAAGAACGGTATCGTTTTCTTTTGTGAATAATTTGATGAACCATTCGGGAAGTTCTTCCGGGAATGCGGCGCTGTGTTTTTTGTTACCGCATTCCGTTGCCAAATGCAGAACGTTTGTTGGATATGCCTTGTTTCTGCCGACCCAATTTGAAATGTTTTTCCCGAAGCCGCTCCCTACCTTTGAAGTGTCGCGTACTTTGTCGGTATCGCTCAGGTTTTTAAGGCGTGTTTTGGCCCAAGTGCCTACCGGTACCATTACGGCTTCCTGATACATGTTGAATGTCCTGCTTTTGTTGAATTGCAGTAACCTTTCCCATGCGTCGCGGAAACGGTTGGACCATTTTCCGGGATAACAATTCTTTTTGTGCCAGATAAATTCTTCCGTCCAAAGCCATCCCTGTTTTTTCATCTCAAGGATGAGTTCTATTACGTACGTGCTTCGTTCGCCTTCAACGACTTTTTCTTTTATATTTAATATGAATGTGCCGTTTGGTTTTAATACCCGGAGTAATTGCTGTGTTATTGGAAGAAACCACTCAACGTAATTGTCAGCGTGTATTCCGCCGTAAGTATTCTTGCGCTGATCGGCGTAAGGGGGAGACGTTACTATCAAATCTACCGAATTGTCCGGCAGGTGGAGCAGTTCATCCTTGCAGTCGCCTAAGTAAAGGTCAGCCGTTACTTCAGTTTTATCTTCCGTAATGTATTTTATGACTTTTTTCATTTCGTTTGTAATGCCTTTGTATTATAGTATCTGTGCGGCAATTATAGCTGAAAAATGCCGCGGTGTCAATCTTTTTTGGTTATCCCACATCTCATATCCCAGATCACATATCCCATATCGCATATCACACATCCTTTCGTATATTACTTGACAAAAACAGGGCTCAGCTGTAGAATTATATAAAGTATGATTAAAAATCATAAATTTCTTGAAAAGTTTGAAAGAGAACAATGCCGGAAGGAAAAGCCTTCATACGAACAATCCCTTAAAATAATAGAATCTTTGTGGGCTGAAGGCAAGGCTTTGGGCGTATTGCCCCCGAAGAAAAGCATGGAGGGGATAGAAACCGCCATAAAAATAGCGGGGATATTAAACAATGTTTAAAGAACTTATAGTAAAAATTGGAAAGGCGCTGGATAAGCGCCAAATACCATATATGATTATCGGCGGTCAGGCTGTTTTGCTTTACGGCACTCCACGCCTGACCAAAGATATTGATATCACTTTAGGGGTGAATACCGATAGGCTTTCAGATGTTATTGGAATCGCACGAGCGTTGAAATTAACTGTTTTGCCCGATGACTATGAAAGCTTTGTAAGTAAAACAATGGTTTTGCCTCTTAAGGACAAAGTTACAGATATCAGAGTGGATTTGATATTTTCTTTGACGCCGTATGAACAACAGGCAATAAGGCGCGCGAGAAAGATAAAAATAAATAGAGCCGTCATAAAATTTTCTGCGCCTGAAGATGTTATAATTCACAAGATTTTCGCCGGAAGGCCGCGGGATATTGAAGATGTGGAATCAATTGTCTTGAAAAATAAAGGACTGAAAATTGGCTACATAAGGCAGTGGTTGAAATCATTTGAACAATCTTCTGAATCCGGACGAGAATTTTTATCAGTACTTATTGATATTATAAAGAGAGCAAGGCTTGTAAAATAATGACACATTCCAAATCCAATTTTTTCTGGCTCGGATTTCTGACTCAGATCGCGCAGATAGTCCTTCTTCGTGAAATCCTGCGCGTGTTCTCCGGCCATGAACTCGCCATCAGCATAGTTTTCGTCAATTGGCTCTTTCTTACCGCCCTCGGCGCGTTTTTCGGTAAATTGGCGCATAAGATATCCGGCGATACCCGGCTCCCTGCCTTTTACGCTCTTTCCATTATAGCATACGTTATTTGCATATTCCTCTCAATAGTGTTTCTGCGCGGTTTTTCCCATATGTCATCGCATATCTCGGGTACGGCCCTGTCCGTTGCGTCCCTGCAGATGACAACTATGGCCGTTCTTTTTTTCCCGTGCGTCCTCAGCGGCATGGGGTTCGTTACGCTCGTTAAAATAGCCTCTACCGAAGCCCAGGGGGAATTGGTCGCCAATAAGGGCTATATCCTTGAATCCACAGGCGCTATACTTGCAGGGTTTACATTGACCTTCGTACTTATTCCCATTACTAATCCGATTGCTTCAGCCGCAGTTGCAGGTATTGTTGTCCTGCTCGCAACAGTTTTATGGCTTAATAACACCCGGTTGAAACGGCTCGTTAAATGCAATATCATAGCCGTCATTCTCCTTGCCGTGACATGTGTATTCAGCGGTAAAATTGATTTCATGCTGACAAGGTGGTATTATTCCGGCTTTGCCAAAGAAATGAAACTCATTGAAACCGAGAATTCGCCGTATGGAAACATCGCCGTACTGGAATACAAAGGCCAGTATAATGTCTTTCAGAGCGGTAATCTCGTTTATTCCCTGCCGGCATTCAACGAATCCGCGCATATAGCGCATATTATGATGGCCCAGGCTGAAAAGCCGCAAAAGGTGCTCCTCGTCGGCGGATCCCTGAGCGGATTCCTTAAGGAATTCGTAAAATACCCCGGTATTGAAATTGACTGCGTGGAGCCGGACCCTCTGTTGTTTACGCTTGCGCAGAAATATGCCGACCCAGAAACAGCCGCGGCATTGAAATCCAAAAACGTCTTTTACGTCCCCATGGATGGCAGGATGTTCGTCAAAAGGGCTACGTGGCAGTACTACGACGTCGTCATAGTCAATGCCGGCGAACCTAACACCGCGATGATGAACCGCTATTTTACGGTGGATTTTTTCGCGGAGATAAACCGCATACTGAAAAAAGACGGCGTTTTCGGCCTCGGCGCCGTGAAATCCGGCGGTCAATACCTCGGGGGCGAATTGCTCGCTCGCAACGCCTGCCTGTATTTTTCTTTGCGCGAGGTGTTTGATTATGTTCAAGTAACACCTTGGAGCTCGGCATATTTCATCTGCGGTGATTCCGACAGCAACGTGTCCCTGGACGCCGTGAAACTCGCCGAAAGATATAATGCTTTTGGCGTGAAATCCGAATTCTTCGCGCCGGCATTGTTTGAAACATTTCTGCAGGAATCAGAAGTGGCCAATATAAACGGCACTCTAAAGGAATATTACGACAAATATCTGAGCGAAAAGGAAAAGGCGCGCGTGAATTTCCTTGAGACCGAGTTGGCGCTGAATACCGATTTTAAGCCCACAGCATATTTCTTGTCGATTCTTTTATGGAACAAAATGCACAAAGGCGGCGCAATAGGATTGAACCTCCTGCCGGAATTTGATTTTAAATGGATTTACTATATCTGCGGCGGGGTTCTTGCCTTTATGCTGTTTTTAAGGATATTCAACAGGGGCGCGCGCAGGCCGGTGAACAGGCGGATCGCTCTGCTTATAATAATATTTATTGCGGGCTTCTGCGGGATGGTATTTGAATTGCTTCTGCTTAATTGTTTCCAGAGCGTGTACGGATTCGTGTACCACCTCGCAGGTCTCATTGTGGCGGTATTTATGCTGGGCATCACGGGCGGTGCCGTGGCCGGCGCGAGGATAAGCGGCCCTCTGCGGGAGGATATTGACCGGAAAAGGCAGGAAAAAATCTATTCGCAAAATATCCAATTCTTCCTGCTCATGATGTTCTTTTACGCGCTCTTAATGCCGCTTACTCTGAGCATGCTTAAGATGAGCGAGATGAGCACTACACTGCTGATGTTTCTGATTCTTACGGGCACCGCGGGCATGATGGTGGGCGTGCAATTCCCAATGGTACTCAGATTGGCAGGCACGGAATCTGATACGCACGCAAAAATGGCCGGCTGGATATACGGCATGGACCTACTTGGCGGTTGCCTCGGCGCGGCTTTGACGGGTCTGCTGTTCATGCCGATTTTCGGCATAAATATAACCTGTATATGCATGGCAGTTATGATAGTGACCGGTATATTCGTGTTGACTGTAACGGAGTTCAGGAACGTAGTAGCGAGTAGCGAGTAGCGAGTATCGAGGGACGGGACGAAGTCAGGATTTTTGCTGATTTAATGATTTTTTGACTGGATGACTTGATGATTTACGATTACGTGTCCTTCGCCAATCACTAAATCACCAAATCATCCAGTCATTAAATCCCAACGGTACTTCCTTCTACGTTTTTCTTTCTTCCTTCTCGTTCGTTTAAACGGGAACCGGGCCACGGGAAACGAACGACGTCTTTCATACTTCATTTTTCAGTATAGATATAATGAACTTTTAAGCGATTTGAGCGTCTTATATTAAGAGTTAAGGGGTTTAAGAGTTAAAGAGTTTAAGGGTTGAGGAGTTTAAGAGTTGAGGAGTTTAAGAGTTATGGAGTTAATTAGTTTTCGGGGTACTATTTCCGGTATCCGGCTCCCGGAGCTCGGTTCTCGGATCCCGGTTCTGGTTGCGCTTTTTTATGGAATAAACTTCCCCGTAAGATGGTATTATAACAGGAGTTATTTATGATTTTTCAAGGGCAGTATTTCAAAAAGAACTACATCTTCGTATTCTGCGCTGTCTGCGTGCTGATGGCCTTGCTTATCGCGCAAGTCCCGTGCCTCGCCGATGAACCGCCGGTTCCCGCGCCTGCTTTTATTATTAAGTCCGCCCAATACGATTGCGCGGTTTCAGGCGATTCATTTCAGGGCAGGATTTCCATTTCAGTGCAGTCTCTGCAGGATGCCTGGACCGAAATACCGGTTCTGCCCGTGTCAACCATCGTTACCGAATTTGCCGTGCCTGACGGCGCATATTTTCTGCGCGGCAAGGATCTCTATAACCTCCTCGTTGAAAAAAAAGGCCTTTATCAGATTACTGCCTCGTTTATACTGCCTGTTGAAAAACAGGATGAACTAAGGCGCGTAAATCTGCCGATTACTTCTGCTGCCATGGCCGATGTAAATATCAAAGTTGACGGCAAGGACATTGAATTTCAGACCGTGCCCGCCGTGGAAACAAAGATTGTTGATAACGGAGGGGCTTATTCGCTGAATATCCGCCCCGCGTTCGCGCAGGCCCTCGCGCTTTCATGGTATCCCGCGGCATTGAAAAACAAATTTCGCCCCGCTTTCACCGTGGAAACCGTTTCGGAAATCATGGTTGAAAACAGGCTGGTATCCGCGGTTGAAAGATTGAACGCGGTATTCCCCGCGGAAGGTAAAAAAGAACTTGTCCTTGAATTCAAGTCAAAATCCAAAATAACTTTAGTGGAAGGCGATGACATATCCGGCTGGTTTGCGAAAGACAATGAATTCGGCGGCATGTCGCTGAACTTGAAATTCCAGCGCGCCGTGACCGGCAAAAGGTCAATCGTTATCCGTACGGAAACTATCCTTGATGCCGATTCGTTCAGCATCGTTGCCGCGCCCGCCGTAGTGCTTGAGGCGAAATCCCAGCAGGGCATAGTCCGTATTTACACTGACAGGGATATAAATATCCTGGAACAGGAAAAGGAATTCATGGAACGCGTTGAATATCCTTCAGGCCAGGCTTTCAGGCCGGTTTTTTCTTATAATTATTCCGATCCCCGCGCCGTCGCGCGTTTTACGGCCCAACCGAAACTCCCCGTCATACACGTCACGTCCGAAATGCTCGCCGGCATAGAGTATGACGGTTTTATGGAAATGACATGCCGTTTGGATTTCAACGTCAAGGAAGTTGAAATCGGCAGTATAAGCATGGATATACCGGCGGATTGCTCCGTGACCGCCGTAAAGGGCGATGATGTCCTTAAATGGGATATGAAAAATTCAACGCTTAATATCGCGCTGAAAAACAGGAAACAGGGATTGATCCCGGTCCAACTGTTTATGGAAAAATCATTCGCGCCCCAGAGCGAATGGGAATTCCCCGTTATAAAATCCCAGGGCGTGCTCGTATGGGAAGGGGCGTTCGCAATCAAGGCAAATCCTGAAATCTTCGTCTCTACGGTAAAGACAGCCAACCTCGTCCAGATAAACGTGCAGGAGCTTCCCGAATGGCTCAGGAATAGCGCGCCTTCACAGGCGTACCGTTTTATCAGCCCTAATTACTCCCTGATATCCGTGATTACGCCGGTCCAACCCAAGATATCCTCCGCGTTCGTTGCGTATTTTATCGTTAATCTTGACAGCATCTATGGCAGTATCACTGCCGAATATACAATTGAAAAGCGCGGCATATTTTTTACCGAGATAAAAATTCCCAATGGGTTTTCGGTTACGGACGTCGTTGGCGCGAATATTAAGGATTGGTTTTTCAGGGATGACCAGCAGGTTGTAAAAATCAACTTCGATAAAGCGGCCATAAATGCGAATAAGATCGCCATAGAAATAGAAAAGAAACTCGCGGCTGACGAGAGTGTCCTGCAGTTTGAATCCCCGTACGCAATGCAGAACAATTCCAAATACGAAGCGCTGATGATATTCGGTTCGGATGAAGATGTGAAAATAGCTCCGGACGGCGACAGCACTGCCCACGAGCTGAGCATTTACAAACTGCCTGAAAAGATACGGAGCCGGTACCAGGATGTGAATTATGCATTCAGATTCAATGAGTCCGGCGGCCGGTTAAAATTTGTCAGGGAACGCCTGATTCCGCAGATAGAGGCGCAGATTTACAACGCCGTGTCCGTGAGGAAGGGCCTTTATTCGGTGCAATCCCTTATTTATTACAAGATATCAAACGCGCGCACCAACCGGCTGGAAATATCAGTTCCTGAAAATGCCGTGAATTCCGAACTCAACGGCGCATTCATAAAGAGCAAGACCCTTGCCGGAAATATCTGGGTTGTGGAATTGGCAACGAAGATAAAAGGCAGTTACATGCTTGATATTAAATACGAAAGCAATATAAGCGACAAGGATGGAAAATGCGCGGCAGGATTCCCGCGGCCCGCCGGGGCAGGCAAAATTACCGGCTATGTTATCGCGGGTAAAATCAGGCAGGGGGATGAATTGGCTGAGATAAACAAGGCTCTGTTGCAGGCTGTAGAGCCGTCCACTATGGCTATGCCTGCGGAATTCACTAAGCTCCTGCCCGCTACAGCGCTTTATTACTACGGTTATAACGATCCCGAAGCGCTTCTGTCATTGCAGATAAAAGAGCATATAAGGCAGGATATTATGGAGGCGAAGATAGAGTATTGCGAATTGAATACGCTTCTGCGCAAGGACGGCGAACTCGTGACGATGCTGACAGCCGAGGTTGCGAATACGTCCAAGCAGACTATTTTCGTGACCCTGCCGAATGATGGGATTTTATGGGGCGCGTATATAAATAATAAGCCTGTGAAACCCGTAAGCGCCAAGGGCGGTTACAAGATACCGGTATTTGCGGAAAAAAAGGCCGGCAGTGGCGCGGTGAAGTTTGAATTGGCATTGCTCTGGGGCGGCGTAACGGATGAAGGCCTTAATGGAAAGATAAATCTCGTGCCGCCGGAATTTGACGTGGAAATAGAAGACATCAAATGGGGCGTGTACCTGCCGAAAGGTTATAACGTAGTCGGTAATACGGAAGACATGAAAATATTCTACAGAGACCCTGCGGCTATAGTGCCGTCTCTGGGTCCGGCGGTTTATACGAGCATTGAAAGGTATTATTCAGTACTTAGAGACTTCTCGCCCAAATGGCTGCCGTCGGCAGTGCTGTATATTATAACAGGAGCAGTGATTATTCTATTGGCGTTGATTGCCGTAAAGATTTTACTCCTGTTATGGTCATTGTTATTGAGTATAAGACTAACCCCGGTAAGGGTCGGTTTCGGGATTATAGGGTTGTTTATGGTGTGCGTAGTATTGGTGCTGGCGCTTGTGCCATTTTCAGTGATGAGCAGTAAGTCTGTCGGCGGAGGGGGTGGCGGCGGCGAAGACTATAAGTCCCAAATGGCGCCGGAAAATAAACAATCTTCTGTTGGCATGCATCTTACCGGCGATAACAAGGAAATTTTGGGCGATGAAGTAACCGATCGCCCTGCCGGAGCAGATATGTACTATTCCCATCACATTGAAACCGATAACGGCGAAGAAGAATTTGCACAGGCGAAAAATGCCGAAGGCATGCTTGCCAATAGTCCGGCGGATGATAATTACATGTACGATTCAATCGGCATAGGCGGCGGTTACGGCGAAAAATCAAGCGGCAAGCGCAGGCTGGATAATTTGAAAAAAAGCCCGCAAGACCGGAAGAAGTTAGAGGAACAAGCGGCTAAGGTCATGACGGAAACTGAACGCCAGAAAGAAAAGGATAAGAACGATTTGGCTTTTAGTGAGGGGGATATGGCAAAAAAACCGCAGGTTCAGCAAGCGCCTGCCAAACCGGCTGAACAGCTGTCCGCGATGCCCGGCCCCAAGCCCAGTGCCGCGCCTGTACCCGCGCCTGAGATGTCGGATGTAAACATTTTAATGCGAGCTCTTGAAAGTGAGGAGCCGCAATCGTCAGATACGGATGTGTCTGGTGTTCACGTTGATTATAAATTAGAGTCCGCATCTGACCAACAGCGGCGTATTATTTCTCAAAATCTTTATACAACTACCCGTTCTAATATAAATTCAGCAGACCTTTCCAGGATGAGCGAGATATATTCCAATACCTTCAATCCCACTACTATGGGACGGGCTAAGGGGGTATTCCCTATCGCGGTTAACGTGCCGACTACGGACATGAATCTCTTCGCGTTTGAGATGCCCTACAAGGGCGCGGGTGTCAGCAAGCTCGGCATATATTGCTTTGGTACCGGCATCCTGCTTTTCCTCCAGCTCTTTGCATGCGCCGTAATCCTCGTTGTCTCCATCGCCGTTGCCAGGCATGCAACGATATTCGCCTTTATCCTGAACGTTATCCTCGCAATCGTGTTTTTCTTTACGCAGTCCATGGTTTCGCCGGTTTATGAAAAGATACTGGGAACCGCGTTTTTCTTCGCGGTTTTCCTTTGCATTGTTTTCTTTATGATAAACATTGCCGGCCAATTTGCAGGCAAATACCGGTTGAATAAAATTTAAAGCGCTATAACTTTAATCAATCCCACCTCCCTTGACGGGAGGGGGTATAGGGGGAGGGTGATATAATATATATTACCCCCACCCTGTCCCTCCCCCATTCAAGGGGGAGGGGATTACTTAAAAACGTTTATATTGATTCAAAGCTATTTTAGGAGATTCGTATATGTTTCAAAGCAAATCGGTTTACGCGATAATTTTTTCTTTAGTATTGTTGTTATTTACGGGTTGTAATCAGCCGCCGGCTGTTATTCCCGGCCCGGACAACCTGCCTTCAGTGCTCGTGTCCGAATACGAAACTGTCTGCGCCGTGGAAAATGACGTAGCGAAGTTTTCGTCCACCATAAAATTGACGGCCTTGAAGGACGGCTGGAACAGTTTATGGCTGTTGTCGCCCAATTTTTCCGTTACCGATTACAGGGTGGTTGAGGGTGAGGCGGAATTCGCCCAGCTTCTGCGCAACCAGAACGGGTACGAAATACTGTTCGGCAAAAAGGGCAGATATGTGCTCGTTGTTGATTCCATTATACGGGTAAAGGACGATAAAGCCGGCAAATCCATTACAGTGCCTTTCATGCCGGCGGTGAAAAACATGGCAAGGATATCTATACCTGAAAAGGAACTCAAGGTATCCATCTCACCCGCATTGAATTACGGCACCAAGCCTGTCGGTGACAAGACCGAGGTGTTCATATTCGGCGCCGGCGGCGGCGAGGTATCTCTTATGTGGCAGTCGCTTCTGCCTGAAAAGGGCATTGTTCTTGCGGCTTTTGCGGAACAAAAATCATTATGGACGGTCAGCAGGGGGAGTATTAAGGTGAATTCCACGATAGATTACAGCATTCTCCAGGGGAGCATGGACTCATTTTCCATAGAGCTTTCCGCGGACCTGAACATACTTGACCTGACGGGCGAAAACGTAAAAAAGTGGGACATTAAAGAAGAAGAGGGCAGAAAGATACTTACAGTGGTGCTCAGCACTCCCGCGACAAAAGAAAGCAAATTGAAAATAACCGCAGAAAAAGTGCTTGATAATATTCCTATTACGGTTAATGCCATAAAAATCGCGCCCCTGAATGTTGAGCGCGAGAGGGGATTTATCGCCATTTCCACGCGCAAAGACATAAAAGTTGAGGTCATGGCCGCTAAAGACATCGGCCAGATTGACGTCGGCGAAATGCCACCGGACATCGTTGCCGCGGGCGGAAATGCGGCGCTGGGATTCAGGTACCTGCGCAGGCCTTTTGAATTGAGCCTGGCGCTCAGCGACGTGGACCCGAAGGTTACGGTGGATACCCTTACCATAGCCAATATCAGCAAGGATTCCGTGCGGCTGATTTCAACGCTTTTCTATACCATACGCGACAGCGGGGTATTTCATTTTTCCATAAAACTTGAAGACGGCCTGCGACTGATAGACCTTAGCGGCCAGAATATCAATAATTGGCAGTTGAAAGGCAATATACTCAGCGTGGACCTGCGTTCAAAGGCGGAAGGCGTTTACGTACTTAAGTTGGAATTGGAAAAGATAATCAAGGATTCACAGGACGTGCAGATGCCTTCGGTGGAAGTCCTCGGGGTGGAGCGCGAACGCGGATTCCTTGGATTGTCCGCTTCCATGGGCGTGAAGATAGAGGTGCTTTCTTCGGAAGGCATAAGCCAGATCAACGTGAAGGACATGGCGCCTTTTTTTGAAAAAGAAGAGACCGAATCCCGCAAACAGCAGGAAGAGCTCCTGAAAATCCTTGCGCCGAAATATCCCATTGATGTGGCTTTCAGGTACCTGAAGAAGCCCTTTAAATTAGCGATAAATGTTGCGGATGTAAAACCGGAGATACAGGCGGATGTGGAAACGCTTTATTCAATTGAAGAAAAGAAGATGGTAATTGACACTGCCGTCACTTTGCATATCCTGAAGGCGGGCATATTCAACCTGAAGGTATTTCTTCCGAAAGACCTGCGCATAGTAAGCGTGGACGGCGCGAGCATTGACGACTGGAAAAGGGATGAAGAAAAAGAAACGCTGTTTGTAACATTTAATTCCAAGCTTGAAGGCGAATACGTCCTTCGGATCCAGACGGAAAAACAGCTGGAAAACGTGGAACAGGGATTGATGCTGCCGAGGGTGGAGATATTTGACGTCAAAAAAGAGAAGGGCTTTCTTGCCGTGGAATCCGATACGAGCCTGAGGGTGAAAACAAACCTGGCCAACCTTAAGAAACTCACGGAGGTTGACATAAAGGACCTGCCCGAACGGCTCAAAAAGAAATCCACTGCCATAATGCTGGCGTACAAGTATTTTGAGCATCCGTGGGAAGTGCCTTTGAATGTTGAGAAAATAAAGCCGTATATTACAGCAGAGGCGTTTAATTTCCTGTCTTTCGGCGAAGGGCTGTTGAGCGTGTCGTCAACCGTGAAGTATGATATACTTTACGCGGGCACGGCTGATTTTTCAGTTCAATTCCCGAAGGGCGCGAAAAACGTTGACATCCAGGGCGACAATATCAAGCAGAAAGACGAGCAGAAGAACGCCGATGAAGGCGATAAATGGAAAATAAGCCTGCACGCGCCCAAGGCCGGGGTTTTCCAGTTGTATATTACATATCAGAGAGACGTGCCTGAAGCCAAGAACAGCGTGTATGAGAAGGTTGAATGCGAAGGCGTCAAGGTGCTTGACGTGGAGCGTGAAACCGGTTATCTGGCAGTGGCAGTAAGGTCGGACCTTGAGGTTTCCATGCAGGATGAGAACCAGAAGATAGAGAACTTGACGGTGATAGACGAAACCGAGATACCGGCGGAATACATGACCGGCATTACGGTGCCTATATTGCTTGCGGCGAAGTATATCCAGCACAATTATGAATTGACTTTTAACATAGTAAAGCACGATTTCGCTGATGTCATGGTGGCGATTATTGAGGGTTGCATGCTGTATTCCACGGTTTCCGATAGCGGCGAAATGATAACGGACGTGGTTTGCAGTGTGCGCAATTCCAAGCAACAGCAGTATCTTACCATCGCACTGCCCGCAAAGGCGCAGATATGGCATGTCTTTGTAGGCGCGCAGAGCGAGACCCCGTTAAAGATAGACGAGGGCGACAAGATGGTATGCGCGATACCCATTGCCAAGGAGAAGCGCGGAAACCAGGCGTTTGAAGTGCGGTTGAGATACAGCGAAAACGTCGGCGCGCTCGGCAAGGGCGGCAGTGTGGCGCTTAAATGCCCCCAGTTGAATATATCTTCAATGAGAGTAGGGTGGAGCCTGTCTCTGCCTGAGGGATATGAGGTTGTAGCCGACAGCGGTACTATGAAGCGCATAGCGTATTATGAATTTGACGAGATGCTCGCGAAACTGACGCCGGACGTTACGAAACAGCAGGAACAGATGCTCAATCAGCCGCCGGTTCCGAACGAACAGCTCCGGCCAAATGACCGGTTGAATATGGGCAATACGCAGGCGCAGAATGATGTTTACGTTGGCCAGAAGATGACGATCAACGATAAGACCGGCACGGCGACAGGATTGCGTGCTATTTATACCGGCACAACGATAAAGACGGGAAACACCTATTTGTTCCAGACACTGCTTGCCCTGAACAGGCCGATGGACGTAAACGTGAAGTATTTGAAGAAAAACGCGGCAGTCATACTGGAAGGGTTTATATTGCTGATTCTGGTGGGCATGCTGTGGTTTTATTGGATGGGCGTGAAGGCATTCAGGCAGGCATATAAGCTGGTGACGCTTGCGGCAATGTTTTTGATATTGCTTTCCGCGCAGGCGTTGATGGAGCGGTCGTATTATGAATTGATGTCAATTCTTACATGGACGATCGGCGCGGTAACGGTTATATTCCTGCTGATGCACGTGAGGGAGACGTTAACGGCCGCGGGTTCAGGCGCAAGCGGATTTGTGGCATCGTTCTTCAGGAGAAAACAGGTTGCCGAAGAACTCAGCGCGCCTGCGGAATCCGTACAAACGCCGGAAGCGAGCGAGACGCTTGCAACGCCGGAAACCCCCGCGGAATCCGCACCAAAGCCCAAGTCAGAAACAGGCGAAGAAAAGAAGGAGGACGGACGCAGCAGCGAGTAGCGCGGGGATGACGATGAAAGGTGATAGGTGAGCAGGTGGCAGTTGAACGATAGACGACGAACGTGATAAGCTCCGTAGTAGCTTGCTGTTTATAGCTGTTCGCCATGTATTCGTGTTAATTCGCGGCTGTCGTTTTCCGTGTGTTCAGTGTGTTCCGTGGTAAAAATTGTCGTCGTCTCGTCTTAGCGGACTTTGCGGACGGCCAGGCGGAACGTTTAGGCCTGCCGCCTGTCTGGTCAGGCAGGGTGGTCTCCGAGCCAGTTGAAATTGAAATCCTGCCAACGGATTAACGATTTAACTGCAAAATTGCACCTGATTTTAACGAGATTCCTGACAAATTCCACACAAATCTTAAATCTTAAATTTCGTATTATTTTGTCTTATAAATAATCTTCGCCAATTCCTTTAATCCTAGTATAGTCCTCGGTCCCGGACGCGAAAGCCATTCTGAATTTACCACATAGATCTCATTATTCTGCACGGCGGGTATTGACGGTTCCTTTTGCCAGAATTCCTTTTGCGCCTTTTCTTTCTCAGGAGTA
>JACRIJ010000021.1 GCA_016220095.1 Planctomycetota bacterium
GTCAAAAGCCTGATACTTACGCCATTCATGGCGTTATATTAAGGGCATGAATGCCCTTCATATTTCTCAGCCTTCCATAACCCAGCCATAAATGGCTGGGCTACTAACGTCCTTTAATGCCACCTCTACTGAGGCGATACTGACGCCTTACTTTTTTACTTGACTTCCTTGTGTATTTTTATAGAATTACCTGTATTAAATGGTATATGAAAATCCATTTTCAAAGGAGCGGTAGTTTATGAGAAAAATCATTTTTCTGACGGCTGTCATGTTGCTTAGCACCGGAATTTCCTTCGCGCAGGACGCGGCGCCGGAACCTGTTGAAAAGCAGGAGGAGAGCAAGCATGACGTGATGGACCTTTTGAGGAAATCACTTTCAGCCAATTCCCAAGTCATCGTTGAGGACAAGGCCGGCCAGGCCGCGCCGAAATCATTTGAACTCCATTTTGCCCTGGAATTGGAATACGAGGACGTGGAGAACGAGGCGGATTCCCCTGCAGACAGTACGCAGGAGCCGCAGGGATATATGGAAGTGGACAAATTCGTGCTGGAGCCCATACTGCGTTTTGACGAAAAGACAACTCTCCGGAGCGAATTGCAGTTTGAATTTGACAAGACATTTCTCAGGAAGAGTTATGTGACATTCGACGACCTTTTTCTGGATTCCGCGCTGAGTATCGGACTGAACTGCCGCTTTATAAGGCCGGCAAGGAAAACGGAGACATACCCGATAATCGGCACCGCTTACTGGCGTGACGATGGGTTTGCTATGACATTCAATGGGGAAAAAGCCCCTGTTTACTGGTATTTCAGCATCGGGAACGGTTTAAATCTTAATGCGTCAAAGATTAATGAAGACAATTCTTTTCTTATAATCCAGGATGACCGCAATGGCGGACCGAGAAATGACGCGAGGGAAATCGGATTGGGACTGGGCGTCAAAAAGGAATTAGGAGATGTTGGCAGGATTAATGCCATGGCATTTTTCTATGAAGATAAACTGACGAAAAATGAAGTGCTTTTCATGCAGGGGATATCCGGTTACGGTGTTTCAGAGGAAGACCGGCGCACCCGTGGCGGCGTATCTGTTGATTACGCGAACGGGCCGTTTGATTTTTTTACGCAGTACATTACGTCTGTTGACGGCAAGCTGGACCGCAGCGGTTATTTCGTGCAGGCATCGTATGATTTTGATTTTTCAAAGTTGGAATCATTCAGGTTTTTGCCTGATAAAGCAACCGCGCTTATAAGGTATAATTCATACGACGTTGACATGGATAAGTACCCTGCGGATTCGCTGACGTGGGACAGGCAGGCATTGACCGTGGCAGGGCTTATACCGCTGGATGAATTCATGACACTGAAGGTGGAATATAATTTTAACGACGAAACAACCGGGGATATACCCATAGATAACGATGAAATTCTTTTGCAGATAAACATATACTACTAAACGGCTAAACAACGAAACTACCGGATGGCGAAATGGAATCGCGGATTACACGCGTTCGTTCTGCTCAGTGCAGGCAGAGACGCGCAGATTTCTACGAATGAGGGAAGTCCTGTCACTCTAACATTCTATCACCTTTTGCTTATCGTCCATCCTTCCTTCCTTCTCCGTTTTCCCTTCTTCCACCTTCGTTATGGCCGCTGATGATTATTCTTCCGGCGGGACGAAGTCTTTCAGGTCTTTAATCATGCATGCAGGCGATACGGCATTATTGCGTTTGCCGAATTGCGTATAGCACGGCGATATCACGTCAATAAATGCAAATCCTTTATAAGCCAATGCCTCTTTCAGCGTGGATATCAATCTCTTTGCGTGAAAAACGTCGCAACGTTTTGCAAATTCCGCGCCTGCTCCCCTGACGAGTTTTACCAGGTCAAACGGCCTGTCATTATTTCCGGATTCGGTTGTTGCGGTTTTTGCGGAGAGCGGCGTCGTAGGCGCGACCTGTCCGCCGGTCATTCCGTATATCCCGTTATTGGCGCATATTACGGTCAATTCTATGTTGCGCCGGGCCGCGTGTATAAGATGATTGCCTCCTATGGAGGAGATGTCTCCGTCTCCGCCTATTACGACTACTTTCAGGGAAGGATTGAATAATTTCGCGCCTGTAGCGAATGCTATCGGCCGTCCGTGCGTGGTATGCAGGGTGTCCGCGGCAAAATGCGGGCTTGGTATCCAGCCGGCACAGCCTATGCCGGAGACAAAGAGCATCTTGTTTATGTCCAATTGGAGTTCGTCAACAGCGTGCAGTATTGACGCCATAAGAATGCCATGTCCGCACCCCGGGCAGAAAGGCGTTGGAAGGGATTCAGTTCTAAGATATTTGTCAATGTTATGCATGGGGACTTGGGGGTAAAGAGTTTAAGGGTTATGGAATTGCGGCCTTTACGCGAAATTCTGTTTCAGTACTGCGCAGAAATTATCCATTTGTTCTTTGGAAATCTTTTCTGTTGCGCAAAGGAGCATTGAATTCTTTTCCTCCGGATAATAGCGGGACAAGTCAAATCCGCCGATGATATTATGTTTCAGGAGGGCGTTGTTGATTTCACCGATAGGTTTCGGGCATTTTACCGTAAATTCTTTGAAGAACGGGTTTGAATAAGCAGGGGAAAATCCTTTTATTTTTGAAATGCAATCCGCGAGGTAATGGGCTTTTTGACAGCATAATTCAGCCACTTGCTTTATGCCTGTTTTGCCGAGCGCGCAGAGATGAAACGTGGTTTTCAGCGCGCAGAGACCTTCGTTTGAGCATATATTGGATGATGACTTTTCACGGCGTATGTGCTGTTCACGGGTTTGCAGGGTCAATGTGAAGGCGCGATTGCCTTTTTTATCAATTGTCTGCCCCACGAGTCGTCCGGGAATGCGGCGCACGAGTTCGTTTTTGACCGTCAGGAATCCTATATAAGGCCCGCCGAAAAAGACGTCGTTTCCGAGCCCCTGGGCCTCGCCTATTGCGATATCCGCGTTGTATGAACCCGGAGGATTAAGTATTCCAAGTGATACGGGGTCAACTGCCGCGACGAGGAGCGCGCCTTTTTTATGTGCAATCTTTTCGATTTCCTGCGGTTCTTCAAGGCATCCAAAAAAATTCGGATGCTGGAAAGCCACGCATGCGGGGTCGTATTGCGCTGTCATTTTTTCCAGGGCCGCAAGGTCGGTAGCGCCATTTTTGCAGGGCACCTCGCGAACCTCTACGTCAAGGTGTTGTAGATATGTCCTGACGACCTGCCTGTATTCAGGGTGTATGCCTGAGCTGAGGAGTACGGTTTTCTTTTCAGTCTGCGCAGTTGCAATCAGCATAGACTCTGCTAATGCCGTGGAACCGTCATAATGGGATGCGTTTGATACGTCCATTTGGGTAAGTTCGCAGACAAGCGACTGGTATTCAAAAAACGCTTGCAACATGCCCTGGCTGGCCTCTGCCTGGTATGGGGTATAAGCGGTGTAAAATTCGCCGCGCGAAGCGAGTTGTTCCACCATCGCGGGCGTGAAATGGTTGTACGCGCCGGCGCCCAGGAAACACGCGAATTTGTCCATGGACGCGTTATTCGAATCTGTTTTCCTGAGCAGGTCAAGCAATTCAAGCTCGGACAAGGGCGCGGGCAGTCCGAGTTTTTCTTTCAATTTTATTGAATCCGGTATATGTTTGAAAAAATCATCAACCGATTTTTTGCCTGTTTTCGCGAGCATCTCACTGATATCATCGGGCGTATTCTGTATGTACGGCATAAAGCTTCCTTTGTTTTTCAGGAGGATTTATTTTCCCTCTTCTTCGCCCCAATCCTCTTCTTCTTCCTCCTCATCTTCTTCCTCTTCTTCCTCCTCCTCGTCTTCTTGTTCGGAAGCGATAAGGTCTTCATATTGCGTTGCCGTTAACAGCGCGTCAAGTTCAGAAAGGTCTGTCATTTTTATCTTAATCAGCCAGCCTTCTTCGTAGGCGTCTTTGTTCAACGAATCAAGATCGCCGGCCACTGTCGTGTTAACATCAACTACTTTGCCGCTTACGGGAGTGATAAGTTCAGAAACCGTCTTTACGGATTCTATTTCGCCGAAAGGTGAATCCTGCTCCAGAGCATCGCCTTTGCTCGGCAGTTCCACATGGACAAGGTCGCTTAATTGCTTTACGGCGTAGTCGGTGATGCCGATTATCGCGATGCCGTTTTCAACTTTTATCCACTCATGGCTGTCGCTGTATTTTAAATCCTTAGGTATCATAACGAGTTCTCCTTTCTTAAATAGTAGTTGTTCAAATGCATTTTGTAATGTTTTGAGTAAACAACAAAATCAAAAATTTGTCAAGAAAAAGTAGGTGGGGTCAAGAATTCCGAAACTTGCCTTTGGCAGGTGGTTATATTGGGTCTTTGATCAAGCAGAATACAGTGGTAGACGGGTTTTGCCCATAAAAATTCGGCAATGCGTACATTCGCTGGCATTTTTAGCGCCAAAAAGCGTAAAA
>JACRIJ010000027.1 GCA_016220095.1 Planctomycetota bacterium
ACGCAGGTGCGTGCAGGCAGGCTACGGCACGCAGGTGCGCGCAGACAGGTTTTTTGCGCAAAAGACTAAACGACTGAATAACGAAACGACAATACGGATTTTGCCACAGCTCTTCGCTTTGCTCCATTCGTTACCTCAGGATTGCGACAGGATAAAAGCGCACAGAGACCACGGAGAACGCGACGAATTAGACAGGGACTTAACGAGACTCTAAAGAGATACGACGACGAAACTACAATAGGTATTTTCGACGCTTGCGTTTACGTACGCTCTTAAAAATCGTTTTACGCTCTGTGACCTCTGTGGTCTCTGTGACTAATCGGCGTGGTCGTTCTTCGTGACCTCGTGCCCTCGTGGCAAGAAAACGTTCGTAAACAGTTTTGGATTGGCGTCGACGACCGCCCTTCATTATTAATTCTTCATATTTCATTAAACAGAAAAGTAAGAGGTATTTCATGAAAACAATCCTGGCATTTCCCGCCATCCTTTTTTTATTCACAGCTGTTTCCTGCGCCGAAACGCCGGCCGCGCCGGTTCTTCCCCAGGAACAGACTGTTATCAAGCAAACGACTCCCCAGCCGGAAACTAATCCTCTTCTTACCGAAGACGACTACATTAACGAAGCTCTGAAGATGCTGGGTTTAGAGCAAAAAGATACGGAATTCAAAAAAGACCACCGCGACGACCCCTACCGTCTGCAGATGGTGCAGGATTCGCTTCATAAACCGCTTGAACTCCCAAAGGTATGCGAATCTATTAACGAAAAGTGGAAAAGCGCCAACACCATTACGGACGCACTCAATATACAAATTGAACAATTAGGCAAATGGTGGGATTGCGCGGGCACACCCGTATTAGACGGGCCTGCGCCGGCTTTTGACATGGCAACGCTTGCCGGCTGTCCGGAAGAATTGAAAGTCCCTCTCGCGCGCCTGTTAGGCTCCATGACTGAAGCGCGGAAATACATGGACGCCGCTTTCGGGAAACTTTCACCGGACGAAAGAAAATATCTCATTGCGAACGTATTGCCGGATATGATACTTGACGGCGATTCAGTCAAGGATGATTTTCAGATTGAAGCTGAAAAGGTAGAGTTGACTATGCTGCCGCCGGAAAAAAATATACCCGAAATCCAGGGACGCGACGAGATTTATCCCGAACAGGTTGAAGGTCTTAAACTCACACTGAAAATAGAATACCCTTACATGCATATAGCGGCATTAAAAGTTGCCGGAGAACTGGACAATTTCATGGCGGCTGTAAGGCAGATTGATTTTTCCACAATGCCGACCGTACAGGCTCCGGCAGAAGCAGTTGCGGGTGAAGTATTGTTTTACGCGGAGACCTCTCAGGGGATTATCATCATTGGCAATAAAGGAGAAAACACCTACTACAAGGATACCGCGCTGATAGTTGACATCGGCGGAAACGACCGGTACCTGGCCCGCGCGGGCGGAGCGATAGGTGCAACAGATTCCGCCGTATCAATATGCCTTGATTTGTCAGGCGATGATTATTATACCTGCACGAAAAAGTTTTCCCAGGCGGGCGGCCTGTTTGGAATCGGATTTTTAGCGGATTTGGCCGGTAAGGACATCTATGAAGCCGGTCATTTTACGCAGGGTTGCGGCGTTTTCGGCATAGGGATCCTTTGGGACAGAGGCGAAGGAGACGACTACTATTCCGCAGACCATTTATGCCAGGGCGCAGGCGGCTGGGGAACAGGCATACTTTACGATGAAGCCGGAGACAGCCGGTATTTTTCAAGGACGTTTTCGCAGGGGCTGGGCATGACGCTCGGCGCAGGCGCGCTGATAGACGATTCAGGCGACGATTATTACATCGCGGCCGCTACTATAATGAACGACCGCCCGTACAGCATGAGCCAGGGATTTGGACAGGGGCAGAGGCCCATAGCTTCTGGAGGAATAGGCACGCTCATAGACAGCCAGGGAAACGACCACTACACGGCGTTTTTTTACGCGCAGGGATGCGCGTACTGGTATGGATTGGGAATTCTTATGGACAATGCAGGGAACGACCGTTATGACGCGCAGGTATACGCGCAGGGGTGCGGGATACACCTTTCCTCCGGCGTACTGATGGAAGGCGGCGGAAGTGATTTTTACAATTGCACTTTCGGAGGCAACGCGCAGGGCGCGGCGCACGACTGGGCGGTCGGATTATTATTGGACAAAAACGGCTCGGACGTTTACGCAGGACGCGGCAACAACCAGGGTTCTGCGATAACGAACGCGTTCGCGTTGTTTATAGACAGCGAAGGGGACGATATTTACCAGACCACAAAAGGCGGCGGCCAGGGCTATGGCGGCGCGGCGCGAGACAGTTACAGCATAGGGTTATTTCTTGATTTAGGCGGGAACGATTTTTATTCCGAAGAATACATGAATCCCGGCAGTGGAAACGGGAATGGCAGGAGATGGATTAAGGGAGAAAAAGGAGCGGGGATAGACGAAGGCGGAAAAATGAAAAATGAAGAATGAAGAATGAAGGACGATACGAAAGAATGAATGACAGGATGATAGAATGTTTTAGAAAATCTTAATTCTTAAATCCAACATCTTAATTTTCGAGCCCGGCTTCTTGCGTTTCTTAGGAGTTACGGAGTTAAAGGGTTAAGGGGTTACGGGACTCGGGACTCAGCACTTCGTTCGTCGTCCCTAACCAATAAAGCAACCAAGCCGCAACCAAAGAGCTGTTAGCTTTATAAAATTCTAAGCACTAAACACGAAATCCTAAACCCTTCGCTATACTCAGGGCAGGCAAACACTAAACTCTAAATCTAAATCTAAATTCTCAAAACCCGACGTCCGACCGTGTTTCGGTTATTTGAGCATTGAGCAACATTGAAGTTGCGGAATTGGACACTAACTGCAAATTCCTAATTACTGATTGCTAAATACTCGTCAGTCCCCCTCGCTACCCGCTATCGTAAAGGGTGATAGTATGAAGAATGATAGAATGTTCGCTTTAGAAGCACTCCATCATCCTGCCAGTCCATCTTTCTTTCGCTCCGTTCCGTCCCGTCCCTCACTACCCAGTTTACCCTGAGTGTAACGAAGGGCTACTCACTACTCGCTACTTCGTCATTCCGTCCCGTCCCTCGCTACTCACTACTCGCTACTATTTAGGTTCGTCTTTTTTCGCTCCGTTCTCGTTGTCAAATTTATGCGCGAAAATTTTGTATGTAGGAATGCTTTCAGGATCGGTATTTATCATTTTCAGCGCTTCAAGAATTGCCCTCTGGAACTGGACGTCTTCCATGTCATAAATGAATTCATGTTTATTGTCATCCACTACAACCCTTCTAATCTGGGTTCTTAACAGGCGGCGGATTTCGTTCCTGTCCAGGTGGATCTCGTTTTTATCCACGTGGAATACGCCGAATTTTTCATAAACGGCCTCAAAATCCGGATAGCGCGAAGTATCCAACCCGTCGTCCTGCGCGAGTTGTTTGAACAAATCCTTATTGGTCTCGTAACGTTCCTTGACGTATTTTTCAATTTCGCCGGAATCAAAAACCTTTGAAAGCACGTTTTCCAGCCAGAATTCCCTTTCAGGAAGTTTCACTTCTATATCGGGATTAATGCCGCCTTCCTTGCTGGGCGTACTGCCGTCCACGGGCCTGTCTCTGTGGATGCTTCTGCCTGAAGGCAGGAAGTATTTCGCTATGGTCAGACGCATGCCTGTCGCGCCGCCGGTGGACTGCAGTTCAAACGGCCTCTGCACAGAACCTTTGCCATAGGACTGTTCACCGACCAGAACGGCCTTCAACAACCCCTGTTTTGCATAATCCTGCATGCAACCGGAAAATATTTCCGCGGCGCTCGCGGTACTGCTGTTAATAAGAACTACTACCGGTATATCCAGTTTATCGTCAAACTTTGTCTTTTTGGTTTCAAAGACCTTGCCGTTCTTGCCCTTGGTTGTAACCACGACGGTATTGGCGGGCACGAAGAGGTCAACTATGTTTACTGCGGCATCAAGCAGGCCGCCGCCGTTGTCGCGCATATCCATAATCACGGCCTTGACATTATTGCCCTGGAAATATTTGAATCCTTCGGAAAGTTCATTGAACGTATTTTCGCTGAAGCTGACAACCTGGACATAACCGATATTGCCCGGTAGCACTTCGTATTTTGCCGTTTTGATATTTATTCTGGCGCGTTTAATCTTGTATTCCCTTGCTTCCACCCAGCCTTTACGCAGGACTTTAACCGTAGCAATGGTGCCTTCGGGCCCTTTAAGAATTGCCGTAAGGTCCTCAATGTCCCTTCCGAGTGTGGATTCGTTTTCTATTTCAATAATCTTATCCAACGAACGCAGGCCTGCTTCCGCGGCAGGGCCGGGATAAATGGGTTTTTCTATGGTAAGCACGTTATCGCGCATGCTGACATAGGCGCCGATGCCGGCGTATTTGCCTTTGATTACTTCTTCAAGACGCTTTTTGCCTTTCTCATCAAGATAACTCGTAAAGGCATCAAGGGAACCCGCGAGCCCCTTGGCGGCGCTTGTAACGAGATTCTTGAAATCAACCTTTTCGGGGTCAACGTAGTTTTCTTCAATTAACGTTATGATTTCATTAAGCAGATTGTATTTGGGATCATTAAGCGGCATCAACTGCCTGAGCATGCGGTCATCAATTTCCCTTTTAGCGAGAAACTGCGCGGCGAGTACGCCTTCCGGGGTAGGTTTTTTGGCAAGGTTTCTGAGCGTCGCCATAGCGGGTTCAAAATTACCGCATTCCGCAAGCGCGAGAGCGGCGTCTTCTTTGGACTGGCCATCGCCGGATTCAAGGATGTTCTTGAGGTCATTCCACGGCTGAACGCCGCCGTTTATGAAGTAGTTGAATTTGCAAAGGGATATTTTAAGTTTCAGATTAGTGCTTGCGTTGATAGCATCCTGAATCTTAGCTGAAATCTCAGGGCGCGTTCCGAATCCGCTGTCGTCCTTAACGAGTTTGGAGCCAAGGTCCGCGGTGAGCATGCGTATGGAATCGTCGTTATTTTCTTTTATCAGCTGAATAAGGACTGTAACGGCTTCGCGTTTTTTTCCGCCCGTATAAAGCGCCCTTGCACAACCGAGGCGCACGTAAGGAGAAGGCCGGTTTTCAGCCGAGCTCAGGACGAAGTCAATGACATTCGGGCTTTTCACAACGAGGTCTTCAAGAGTCTGCGCTGACTGCCAGAAGGCCGATTCGTTGTAATTTGACATATCGTCAATAAGTTTTTGCGCGAGCTCCTGCGGCGTCGGCGCGGCCTGAGGATAACCAAGGTTCCCCATGCAGAACACCGCGGTTAGAATGCAGAATACGGCTGATTTTCTAAACATAAAACCTCCTTAAGTATAAGTTACTGTTTTGTGCCGTTATTATTATACGCCGCAAGACAGAAAAAGTTTGCGTATCCGTGATTTCAAAGACGCCTATGATAGCAATAACAAAGGCAATTGTCAAATAAAAAGCAGAGATTCATGGTACTGCCTCAGTCAAGGTGGCATTTTAACATAGTAGTTATAATAGAAAAAACATATAGCGTATAATAGCCCAGCCATTTATGGCTGGGTTTGTATGTCAAAAGCCTGATACTTAAGCCATTCATGGCGTTATATTAAGGGCATGAATGCCCTTCATATTTCTCAGCCTTCCATAACCCAGCCATAAATGGCTGGGCTACTAACGTCCTTTAATGCCACCTCTACTGAGGCGATACAGATTCATGTAAGGCGATATGGCCTCAGTAAACGCAGTACCGTTGAGACTCGCAGTATCGCCGTAGCAAGTTTACCCTGCCGCAGTACTGCGACCGAAGGAAGCAGAGCGAAGTAAGCGGAGCGAAGGGCAAAGCTTGCTAAGACGATATGAATATCCGTCGTCTTTGCGTTCTTAGCGCTCTTTTGCTTCGTGGTTCATAAAGTTCTGCGTAAAATACGCGGAAGTTGCGGAATTAGACTCTAAACACTTGTTTTTCGGTTATGGAAAATATCGTAACTCTTTTTCAGGTATCATTTTTCATTCTTCATACTTCGTTACGGGATGCGAGTTTATACTTCAAAAATGCCAATTCCGTTAAAAAAGCGCCGGGTATCAAATACGACAAGATTATTGTGAAGAGCCCTGCAACATGATATGGGTAATACGGGCCTATAAGTGAAATGTCATACATGAGCTTCTGCCTGAGCATATCCGCGCCGTATCCATGCGCGTACGCGGTTACCATCGGATTAAAATTAACCGCAATATAAATCAAAGTGTCCCTTACAGGCGAATTCCTGTAAGCCTCAATCAGCGGATTTGCCCAGAATACCGAAAACGAAAAAAACAGGATGAACGCGGTGGAGGCGAATTGCGCGAAAACAGCGCGTTTTCCGGAAACGGCCCTGAAAAATAGCGCTACGCCGACCGTAAAGGCAACGAAAGACAGGTTTATCAGCAAGGCCTTGAAATTGCCGGGAAGTGACATTTGCGGATTGAACAGGCTTGCGGCGAACACTATAACTGCGGGCAGGCATATCAATATAAGCCGCCACTTCAATTTTTCCGTCTGCGTCAGCGCAAATGGAGTAAATACGGCTGTAAAAAAAGGAAGAAATAAATACATATGAGTCTGGAGTCCTGCTGATCTAATGATTTGGTGACTGGATGACTTGATAATTTTACGATTATATGCTCGTACGTCAATCATTAAATCACTGTAATACTTAAAGCTATTTGAAGTAATTCCCCCCTCCCTTAATGGGAGGGGGTATAGGGGGAGGGTGAAAAACATTTTCCCCCTCTCCCTGTCCCTCTCCCGCAAGGGGAGAGGGGATTACTTAAAATGACTTAAGTATTACAAATCTCCAAATCATCCAGTCATTAAATCCCAACAGTACCTTCATTGTTTATTTTTCATGCTTCATTTTTCGTATTTATTCCTCGTCCCTTGGCGCCAGGGTTACGGGAGTAACCAGCGTTTCTTCGCCTCTCTTATATGTTACCGTAATAACATCCCCTTCAAACTTATTTTCAAGCGCGGACTTCAGGTCTTCGTATTTTAAAATTACAGTAGTGTCAATTGACGTAATTACATCGCCTGCCTGGAGCTTCGCCTGTTCAGCAGGACTTCCGGGCACGACGGCTTTCACGGGCAGGCCGTTCGCCTTGGCTGTTTCAACGGGATCGGTGGCCAATTCAACGCCCATGCGGCCTTTGAGTTTTATGGAAGCATCGCCTTTTGCGAATAAGACCGTCCTGTTTTCCTTGGTGAAATACGCATTGGCCACGCGTTTTATATCATCCTTTGTGACTGCGTTTACCTTCTCTTCAAACTGTTCCAGGTATTTTACCGAGCCGAACAATTCGTAAATCGCCAGGTCAGGGCCGAGGCTGAAATACGGCCTTTCGGCCACGGCGACTTTCATGGTAAACATCTGGCTCATCTCGGCTTTTACTTTTTCAAGGTCATCATCATTGAATTCGCCCGACTTAAGCCGCTCAAGTTCATTGATTATGCTATTCCCCGCATCCATGTAATTTTCCTTAATAGGAAATTCCGCAAAAACCGTAAACATGCCGGGGTCCTTTGCGAGGTCGCAGATGGCATCAATATTAACCAGCCTGGACGCGACAAAAAGCGGATATATGTCCGGATGGTCATACTGCGGAACATGGTAACCTATAAGGATAAAATTCTTCTTCTTCGGGATGGGAATAACCTTCCTGCATTCGCCTGCCTGGCGGGGTTCGTAGAGAGGCGGCTCGGCGACATCAGGGCCTTTTGCAATCGCGCCGAAGTATTTATTCGCCAATGCGAGCGCGTCTTCCGAATTAAAATCGCCGACCAATGCCAGCACGCACTTGTCCGGTTGGTAATATGTGTTATAGAATTTCTTTACGTCTTCAATCGTCAGGTATTCGGCATTAGTCCTGAACCCGGACGCCATGGTAAGAGCTATGCCATAAGGATGGCTCTGATACGCGGTGGCGCGCAATTCATCAAGAAACGTGCCTAAACCGACCTGATTCCTGCCCTCCTCTTCCATCAGGCGCGTTTTCTCAAACTGGAACGCGTCTTCGTTGAACAAAACATTCCTCATACGGTCGGATTCAAGCTTCAATGCTGTTTCAAGTTCCTTTGAAGGCAGGTTAAAATCATATACCATGACATAGTCATCGCGGGTATAAGCGTTAGGTTCGCTTTTAGCTTTTTTCGCAGTGCCTTCGGCCTGTTCCAATTTTTCACTAAGTCCTTTGATAATTTCATCGTGCTGTCCGGGTTTGATTGTATGCGTTCCTATATATAGTGCATGTTCAGTAAGGTGCGCCAGGCCGGAAGTGGCCGGTGTCTCATGCCTTGTACCGGCGTCATAAGCCATATACACGCTAACGACCGGTTTGGAATGGTCTTCAAGCAGGACCAATTTCAGTCCGTTTTCAAAGGCATATGTCGTAACGAGATTATCGCCTACTACAACGGTGCCTGTTTTCTCATAATAAACCTGTTCATTCACGGTGGATACAACGACATTCTCCACGACAGTCGTAGTAACGGCTGTATCGCCGGCATTTTCGCCGGTGGATTTACAGGAGACCATAATGCCCGCGCACAGCACGGCTAACGCAATCAGCGTAATATTCCTGAACATATAAATTACCTCCAAGAAAAATTTCCTTTAATTTATAAAATATACAGGAAAAACCGCAAAGAGTCAAGGAAAAACATGAAAACAACGTAACCCGTCAGTAAACGGGTAAACACGGACTACGGACGTTTTTAAACAGGGACTCTACGAAACCTTGACAGAAATCCTAAACACTAAACTATAAAGCAGCAAAGCCGCACCTGTGCGCCGAAGCACGCTCCGGTGCGCAGGCGCAACCAAAAACGAACCACGAAGACGCTCCCTGCGCGGGATCCCTTACATTGATATTATACTAAGGAAAAGGGAGAAGTCACGAAGATTCACAGGAAAAACGCCTCACATACTGACGAACGCTAAAACTCTAATCCCTAAATCCGAAACTCTAAACAATATCTAAACTTTAAACTCAAATGACCAAAACCCGACGCCCGACGTGTTTGGAGTATTTGAGTAGCATTGATTGAATTTGCGACATTGCAATGCTGCGAATACTGAGCGTAGCGCAGCGAAGCGAATGTGGAATTTTGTATTTGCCCCGACAAGTCGGGACAGTGGCGTTCATATGGATGGCCAGAATTCACAAGATAACGGACGGCGTTATGATAGAAGCAGCCGTTTTTTGTGCCTTCGTGTCTTCGTGGCTAAAAAACGTTTGTTTTATCTTCTGTGCTTTTTGCATAGAAGTTGAGTTGTAAGATACTAACTACAAATTCCTAAATACTCGTCAGTCCCCTCGCTACCCGCTATCGTAAAGGGTGATAGTGTAAAAGAATGATAGAATGTTCGCTTTAGAAGCATTCTATCATCCTACCATTCTATCTTTCTTTCGTTCCGTTCCGTCCCTCGCTGCTCGCTACTACGTCCTTCCTTCTTCATTTTTCATTCTTCATACTTCGTTAGAAGCCATGCAGACGTTATCCCGGCCGGCTTGTTTCGCCTTATACAGGGCCTTATCGGCTGTCTTCAATAAAATTCCGGCGGTCTTGCCGTGCTCGGGAAAAACCGAAATGCCTGCCGAAAGCGACACGGTTTTATCCAATTCAGTATTGCGTTTGATGTTTAATTTCTTAAAGGCTTCCCTAAGCAATTCCGCCCGCTGGCGTGCTGTTTCCAGCGGCGATTCGGGAAGTATAATCGTAAATTCATCGCCGCCATAACGGCACGCTATATCGCTGTCCCTGGTGTTTTTCTGGAACAATGCCCCCAATTCCCTCAGCAATTCATCGCCTGCATCATGTCCGAACGTGTCATTGTACGGCTTAAAATTATCTATGTCTATCATGATTACGCCCAAAGGGACATTTTTACGTTCAGAACGGCGCAATTCCCGCTCAAAAGATTCTTCCATATAACGCCTGTTGAAAAGATCTGTAAGAGGGTCTCTTATAGACATATTGCGCATGGTTTCATGCAATTTCATATTTGCCAGCGTCAATGCTATCTGTTCTCCGACAAGGGTTACTGAACGCATCATTTCTTCAACCAGTTTCCGGTCATTCTGCCTGTTGTCGCCTTTTTCAAACACAAGGCGCAATACCCCCAGGGCTTCACCCTGCGCCATGAGCGGCATGCAGATTGACGGCAATTGCTCGCCTTTTGTATGCATGCATTTCGGATTATCAAATACGCCTACTGACGCGTGAAGCCTGCCGAGGCGTATTGCCCAGCAAGCCTGAGGCACAAAAAAACTATCGTCGCCGTCCGTCTTTCCCCACACAACTACGGGCACGGCCAGGTTTTTTGAAGGATTAAAAATATACAAACCGCCTGAAATGTCCGAGAAGATCTTCGGAACGAATTGGGATATAATGCGTAATGCCTCATCCGTCCCGCGCGAAGTCTGCAGAAGCTCGTTCATCTGCCCCTGCAACGTTATTTCGCGGTTCTTCTTCTCCAATTCCTGTACATAAGCCGCAAGGTTGTCGTGCACTTCCCTCAGGTTTTCTTTTGCGTCATGCAATTCGTTTATATGCCGTTTAGCCGGGCGAAACACGAAAAAGTACAGAACCGGAAAAATTGCGGCCGTCAGCAGGAGTGAATCAAAAAACATTTCAGGCAAAACGTCAAGCCGCAGGTAGCTCAGGATTGTCATCGTTAATATTTCAACGAGAAATACAGAGGCAAGCAATACGGCCAGTATCGCCATCGGAGAAAAAGGACTTGTCTTCCCTGGCCCGGATTCGTTTACATCGTTCTTTTCCATGGGAATAATAATATCTTTACTTGCTTGCCGTGTCAATATAAAAGTGGACAGTGAACGGAGACGAATTAATAATTAAGAATTAAGAATAACGGACGGAATACAACAAAACGTTTTTTGGCCACGAAGACACGAAGGCACCAAGAACGAAACGACGATAATTTTCACCACGGAATCTACGGAACACACGGAAACTGCGTCCGTTCTTCCTTCTTCATTTTTTCTCCTCGCCTATTAAGGCAACGAAGGCATATACGTTTCGGTGTGTTCAGTGTATTCACCCTGTACCAGTTATCGGCACAGGGTTCAGCGGTTTATTCCGTTCGTCGTACGACTAACGACGGCGACGGTTTAACCGCAAAGAACGCAAAGAGCCGGACGCGCGCCGCGTATTGCGCGTTAAATCTTCGTGCCCTCGTGTCTTCGTGGCAAATAAACGTATCTCTGTGAGCTCAGTGGTTTCGCAGGGTCGTTCGTTCTTCCTCCTCCGTTTTTCCTCCTTCCTCCTCGTTATCAAACCGGCATGGATATCGTAAACACGCTTCCCTTTCCGGGCGTGCTCTGAACCGTCACCTCGCCATGGTGCAATTGCACTATGTGCTTGACTATCGCCAATCCCAAACCTGTGCCGCCCATTTCTCTTGAACGCGACTTGTCAACCCTGTAAAACCGCTCAAATATCCTTTCCATGTCGGCCTGCGGTATGCCGATGCCGTTGTCACGAACCTCTATCCGCACCGCTTTGTCCGAGGGTTTAACGCAAACCTCTATCCGGCCCCCTGCCGGCGTGTATTTCACCGCGTTATCAATAAGATTTCCTATCGCCTTTTCCAGCAAATCCGAATCCGCCTGCATAAGCGGAAGCCCTTCGGAAATATCCACAATTACATTATGGCCTTTGCCCATAACAGCAGGTTTGAAATTATCCAGCACCCGCCTGACAACCTCGCCTATATCCGCAGGCCTCATCCTCGCAATGCCTTCGCGGGATTCCAACCGCGCAAGGTCAAGCAGGTCTTCCACAAGATTAGTCAATTGCTTTACGTTCTTTTCTATGATGGCGAGGAATTCTTTTGCCTTATCCCGTTCTTCCGGCGGCAAGTCCTGCAGGGTTTCTACGTATCCTTTTATAAAAGTCAGCGGCGTCCTCAATTCATGCGATACGTTCGCGACGAAATCCCTTCGCAATTGTTCGTACTTCATCGCATCCGTTATGTCGCTGACTACGATAACCATACTGCCTGAAGGTTCCTGCGGCCCGGCTATGGATGCGCAATAAACCCGCAACTGCCTCAACCCCGGCGCATTGATATCGGAAAAAGCCGGCACCGTGGAAGGATTTGCCCTGTATTCCTTGACGAATCGTATCAACCGGTCGTTGCGCACTGCCTCCCAAATATACGTATCGGAGGCCTTCGTTGTATCAAAATCCAGCAGAACCCCGGCCTCATGATTCGCGAAAAGTATCTTATCCCGGCCGTCAACCGCAATCACGCCTTCCCGTATGCCTGATAAAACCGTATTTAACGTATCTTTCTCATGCCCGATCTCGGCAAACTTTTTCCGGAGTTCACCGCTCATTGAATTGATTGCCCGGGCGAGTATGCCCATTTCGTCCGCGGGTATATCTTCTACCTTTTTATCAAAATCACCCGCAGATATCGCTTCAGCGGCATTTACCATCGCGCCAATCGGCCTGACTATTCTGCTTACAAGCCAATATCCCATGCCCGCGGCCAGTCCTGTCAAAACAAGAAACGCTATGCCGACCGCAAAATATATCCTGTGCGTAACCGCCTTGATGCGCTCCAAAGGAATTGCGACGCGCACAATGCCTCCTTCACGACCATCCAGCGGCATCGCGCAGTACATCATTTCCACCCCCAACGTATTGCTGTAACGAATGGCATAACCGGTTCCTTCCGCGCGCGCGGCAACCACCTCAGGCCGGCTATTATGATTTTCCATCCTGTTGATATCGGCCTCGGAATCCGCTAATACTGACCCGTCGGAAAAAATAAGAGTTATCCTTGCGTCGATTGACGTGCTGAGTTCTTTTATTTTTAAATTGACCCGGCCGACATCGGTTGCGGTTAAGTTTGTGCCAACAAGATATGCGGTATTACGCAATTGTTCCCGGACTTCGTCAAGATACGTCTTGTTAAAATCCCGGATACTGACGACTGACAACGTCCCGAGCCCGAGCGTTATCAGCACGAGATAGGAAAAAAAAAGTTTCTTGAAAAAACGGTTATGAAACATGCTGAACCTTTGATTATAAATGCTGTAATCACGGTATCTCTGCGTTCGCATGAGCGTTGCGGCTTGGGATACCGCTTACGCTCGCAGAATACGCCAAAACTCCTAAACTCTTCAACAGGGTGAACACACAGGTTCACCCCTACCTCATATCACTCGGAGCATAATATACTTGGCATTTATAGCCAGCGCTAAGGTAGCCGCAACCTTTAGGTTGCGCTGTAATACTGGATTCTAAGCGCAGGCTAAAGCCTGCGGCTACCTTCAAATGTCAAGTATATTATGCTCTCC
>JACRIJ010000024.1 GCA_016220095.1 Planctomycetota bacterium
ACTGGGTTTTGAAGGTAGCAGAGGAATTGGGAGTAAAGGACTTCATCGCAGTGGGGCGATTCGTGTTCGAATACGTGCCAAAGACAAACTAAATTTTTACAACCCCTTGAATATAAGGAGGATAGATTTTACAAACGTTCGATAGTTAAGTGTGTAATATAAATTTGAATCTTTGTTAAAGATTAGCGATTTATAATGCAATGACAACAAGCATAAACCGTTTAATGTTTTTTCGCTATTTTTCTTGACTTTTACACTGCTTTATCGTATAAAAAATGCAGTGCAGAGTACGAAAAATCCAATGAGAAGCGCGTTAAACTGAAACTACTATGAAAGAAATTGACAGTGTTGATATAACCAACAAAGTTGCTGACTTGTGCATCCAGGCTAATTATTGCATTCCTGTTGCCATTATAAAATCATTTCAGAACGCCGTAAGAATTGAATCATCCGAAAAGGCCAAGTCCTCGCTCAACATTCTTATTGAAAACGCAAATATAGCTAAAAATGAATCTATGGCCTACTGCCAGGATACCGGCGTAGCCGTAGTATTCGTGAAAATCGGCCAGGATGTGCGCATTAAAAACGGTTCGCTTGAAAATGCCATTAACGCCGGCGTTAAAAAAGGATACGAAGACGGTTTTCTCAGAAAATCGCTCGCTGACCCGCTAACACGCAAAAATACCGGCGATAATACCCCCGCAGTAATCCATTACGATATCCTGCCCGGAGAAGCTCTGGAAATAACCGTGGCTCCAAAAGGTTTCGGCAGTGAAAATATGAGCCAACTGAAAATGCTCAATCCGACCGCAGGTAAAGAGGGTATTACGGAATTTATCATCAAAGTAATCAAAGACGCCGGCGGCAATCCCTGCCCGCCTCTGCTTGTAGGCATAGGCATCGGCGGTACATTTGAAAAAGCCGCTCTTATTTCTAAAAAAGCGCTCATCAGGCCGCTCGGACAGCCTAATCCCGATAATGCAATAGCCGAATTTGAAAAAGACCTGCTTGATAAAATCAACGCAACCGGCATCGGCCCTATGGGTCTCGGCGGTAAAACCACGGCTCTCGCAGTTCATATCGAAACCTATCCAACCCATATTGCCGGCCTGCCAGTGGCCGTAAACCTGTGTTGTCACGCAGTACGCCATGCAACCGCAACTTTTTAACAATATAACTATTAAAAATGAAAAAGATTAATTTGCCGTTAAATGAAAAAACGATTGAATCGCTACAGGCCGGCGAAGAAGTCCTTCTCTCCGGAAAAATACTGACCGGCCGCGATCAGGCCCACCTCCGCTTTGTGCAGGCGCTTGAAAAAGACCAGAAACTGCCTGTAATTATGGAAAATCAGGTGATCTATTACGTCGGACCTACCCCGGCAAAACCAGGCCAACCCATTGGCTCTGCAGGCCCTACCACGAGTTCGCGCATGGATAAATTCACGCCTAAACTCCTTGAAGCAGGCCTAAGGGGAATGATTGGCAAAGGCCCCCGTAATCAACAAGTCATTGACGCCATCAAGCAATACAAGGCAGTCTATTTCGTCTGCGTAGGCGGCGCAGGCGCTTATCTTTCTAAAAGAATAAAATCTTTAAAAGTCATCGCCTATGATGACCTCGGCCCTGAATCAGTCAAAGAACTTATGATTGAAGATTTTCCGGTTACAGTAGCAATAGATTCACAGGGGAATAATATCTTCCGCCTGTGATTTCATACAAAAGGAGTTATAACTATGGAAAATAACACATCAACTGCTGAAAAAGCGGATATACCCCAGGAAAAAACCATTGCGCCAACGTTGAATTGGTTTACGCAGAGAATTACAGGCGTTTTTCTCGCGGGTTTCCTTTTCGCGCATGTGGTCGTATTGCATTTCCTCAAAAACGGTGAAATCAATTTTGACCGCGTCTTCCAGCGTATTCACAACAGCCCTTTATGGTTTGCTTTTTACCTTGCGTTTATCATTATGGGAATTTACCACGGCCTCAACGGCGTGTGGTCGGTAATAATTGACTATAATCCGAGCGAATCGGCGCGCAAGGGCCTGCTGGCACTCCTGTGGTTCTTCGGAATCGCCGCTGCCATCATGGGGCTCTTTGTCCTGAATGGATTGATTTTCACTCAAATAAACCCGAAACTTTAGGAGCCTGACAATGAAACTTTCAAACGCACTGTCCAATACTAAAAACGATATCCTGCTTAACCCTAACGCAGGAACATTTTCATACGTATTGCACCGGCTCACGGGCCTGGCGCTTGCGGGATATATTTTTGCGCATATAATAGTGCTGAGCGCCGTGCTCAGCGGCCCGGAATCATTTACGCAAAGACTCGCTCTCGTGCAGACAGGAATTTTCCATTACCTTGAAATAGGGCTGATAGCCGTAATTTTCATACATATGCTTAACGGCCTGAGAATCACCGTTGCGGATTTTGCCAATCTTACAAGATTGCATAAAACCCTGCTCTGGCTGAGCATCCTGATATTCTGCGCCATTATGGCCGTAACTTTTTACGTTTTTCTTTTCTGATATTATATAATTCTTTTTCATACAGGATTCAACTATGCTTAAACATGATGTCTTGATAATAGGCGGAGGTCTTGCCGGCCTGCGCGCCGCTATAGAAGCAGCTAAAAACAACGTTGATGTCGCCATAGTGTCCAAGATACATCCGGTACGCTCCCATTCGGGAGCCGCCCAGGGCGGCATAAACGCGGCCCTTGCCAACAACGAAAACAGCAAGGATGACACGCCGGAAAAACACGCTTATGATACTACAAAAGGCAGTGATTTCCTCGCCGATCAGGACGCGGTTGAATTGATGACTTCGCTCGCGCCTGAAACAATATTTGAAACCGACCATTGGGGTTGCCCTTACAGCAGAACCGCTAACGGTAAAATAGCCCAGAGGCCTTTCGGCGGGGCAGGATACCCGAGAACTTGCTATGCCGCAGATAAAACCGGCCTGTATCTCCTACATACACTGTGGGAACAAACGGTAAAACATCATATAAAAGTTTATGAAGAATGGATGGTAGTTGACCTTATCGTACAGGATAAAGTTTGTTATGGCGTGATGGCCATTGAATTGCGCACGAACCAGCTCCAGCCCATTGCGGCAAAAGCTGTGATTTTTGCCACCGGAGGCGCCGGACGCGTTTACGGCAGAACAAGCAACGCGCTCACCTCTACCGGCTTCGGAATGGCCCTGCCTTACATCGCCGGAGTCCCGCTCAAAGACATGGAATTCATCCAATTCCATCCGACCGCAATCATAGGCAAACATATTTTAATGACCGAAGGCTGCCGCGGTGAAGGCGGTTACCTTGTCAATAACAAAGGCGAACGGTTCATGAAAAATTATGTGTCGGAAAAAATAATGGAACTCGCCCCGCGCGATATAGTAGCGCGCTCCATCCAGACTGAAATCAACGAGGGTAGGGGCATAGGCGGCCAGCAGTTCGTGCACCTTGACATCCGCCACCTTGGAGAACAGAAAATAATGGAACGCCTCCCGGGTATCCGCGATATATGCATGGATTTCCTCGGAGTTGACCCGATAAAAGAACCTATTCCCATCCTCCCCGCTCAGCATTATACAATGGGCGGAGTAGCTGCGAATAAGAATTGCGAGACCGAAGTAGAAGGCTTTTACGCCGCAGGTGAATGCGCCTGCGTGAGCGTGCACGGCGCCAACCGG
The DNA here is from genome assembly GCA_016220095.1 of Planctomycetota bacterium. GTDB lineage: Bacteria > Planctomycetota > MHYJ01 > JACQXL01 > JACRIJ01 > JACRIJ01. Next base: position 3,706 of record JACRIJ010000024.1, read on the forward strand.
CTCGGCGGTAATTCTCTCCTTGAAACCATAGTCTTCGGAAAAATAGCCGGGAAATATGCCGGTGAATATGTAAAAGGCATCGATTTAAACACGGAACATTCGTCTTACAAAAATTTTACCAATAAAATGAACGGGTTTATGAATAGACTCTATGAGTCAACAGGCAATGAAGACCCGTACAGGATAAAAAAAGACTTGAACGACTGCCTTGATGAAAATGTCGGCATCTTCAGGACTGAAGAAAAAATGAAAAAAGCCGTTGAAACCGTAAAACAACTGAAAGAACGTTACAGAAAAATCAGGAAAGTAAAGAAAACAAGCTCGTTCAACCAGGATGTCGTTTGGATACTTGAACTTGAAGGTAATCTGCTCGCGGCCGAGACTATAGCCGCCGGCGCGCTTGCCCGCAAAGAAAGCCGCGGTTCGCATTCCCGCACGGATTACGCAAAAAGAAATGACGCTGAATGGATGAAACATACTCTTGCCTATTATACAAAAGAAGGCCCGCGCCTGGAATACAGCCCTGTGGCAGTAACCAAATTCCAGCCGGAAGAAAGAAAATACTAAGGAGATTTATGACAACATTTAATGTGTTCAGATACGATCCGGCAATCGACAAATGCCCGAAGATGGAAACCTTTGACGTGAAAAATGAAAGGGGCATGACTGTCCTTGAAGGTTTGTTCTACATACTTGAAAACCTTGACCCGACATTATGCTTTCGTTCCAGCTGCCGCGCCGCAATCTGCGGTTCCTGCGCCATGCACATCAACGGGCAATACCGGCTTGCCTGCAGAACACAGATTGAACACCTTAAGTCCGACACTGTCACGGTCAGGCCTATAGCGCATTCCGAAATAATAAAAGACCTCGTCGTGGATATGACGAATTTCTTCGCAAATCTTGAAAAAATTAAACCGTATATTATAAATGAAGGGCCTTTCCCTGAAAGGGAATTCCTGCAGAGCGAAGGCGAACGGAAAGGGCTCGACCACCTCATTGACTGCATTTTGTGCGGATGCTGTTACGGCGCCTGTCCTTCTGCCGGGACAGACGAAGATTACCTCGGTCCTCACGCATTAATGAAAACACTCCGTTTCATCAATGACCCGCGCGACAAGGGCGGAAAGGAACGTTTGGCATTTGTGAGTTCTGAAAACGGCGTCTTCAGATGCCATACGGTATTTAATTGCCAGGAAGTCTGCCCTAAAGACCTTGACCCGTCATCGGCTATAGCACGGCTGAAAATGAAAGCAGTCTGGAATACGCTTAAGAATCTCGTATCGTAATAACGCATTCAGCGGATGAAACGAACGGTTCCTTGCAACAGCATTTATATTCAAGCCTTTCATTTTTAAAAAATAAAGGGCAATCAAAACAATACATGCGAAGAGGGTGTTTTATTTAAGAAAAACTCTTGTAAATTTCAGTCAAATATCATAAAGTTGCGTATAATAAATAAGTTTTTAAAATTTGCGCGCGCTTAAAATAAGAAGGTATTATTTTCGCATTCATTTAACACTATTAATCAGGAAGATGAAACCTGTTATGATTGAATCCCAGCCTCAAAGCGACAAGGAACTTGTCATAAGGCATATGGCCGGGGACAGGGATGCCCTCGGAATTCTTATAAAAAAATATACGGGAGCGGTATATTCCGTTGTAATAAGCAGGATACGCGATTCGTCGGCAGTTGAAGACCTTGTACAGCAGACGTTTTTAACGGCAGTCCGGTCTATCGGCAACCTGAAAGCTCCTGAAAAATTCGGATGCTGGATTTACGGTGTGGCCAGGAATACCTGCATGGACTGGCTGAGAGAGAACCGGAAATATTCAAAAAACATTGCATCCGTTGATGATGTTGAAAAAAACTGTTTGGCCCGCATGCGTACGGCGGCGGAAACTGACTGCGACTTCAGGTTGGATGAATTGAAAAGGCATGTTGCCGATTTGCCTGAGGAACAGCAGGAGGTGTTAAATCTGCTGTATTCCGAAAAAATGTCGTATAAGGAAATGTCGGAAATGCTTGACGTGTCTACGGCTACGATAAATAAACGGTTGACGCTTGCACGCAATTCGTTGCGGCAGAAAATAAACGGGGCTTTAAGCAAAAATGCGGAGCTGTAATATGAAATGCGAAGAAATATTTGAATTCTTTTCGGCTTATCTTGACGGCGAATTGGAACCGCGCGACAAGGCGCTCGTGGATGAACACCTCGGGCAATGCCCGCGTTGCAGGCGGGAATTCGGCGGTTTTGAAAACAGTATGGAGAAACTTTCCCGTGCAATAGTGCGCGGACGTCCGGATACGGATGAATTGGCCCGCAAAGTTATCTCGTCCATCAACGCAGGTATAGAGCCGCGTAAAAGCCAGAAAAAATCTTCCGTATTCAGATTTTATGCCGCGGCATTCGTATCGGCCGCAGCAGGATTCCTGCTGGCATTAACTTTTTTTGCGCAGACTCCTGTCAGAGAATCCAATATGGAGGCCATTAAACCCCGGCCAACCGGCATTCAAAACGTTCCAAAACCGGAATTGCCGGCTGTTTTCGCGCTTACAACCAAAACAAATGAAACCGGAATAAATAATGCCAGGGTTGAAGTTTCACACGGCTGTCCGTTCAATACGGAGGCCGATTCCAAGGCAATCATGTTTTTGGCGGAAGATGCGGATTTGTGCATGAACAATTCAACCGAGATACAGCTGTCCGCCGCGAATAACGCTTTGCTTGAAGACGGTGAGGTATTGCTTAGAATCATCGAAGGAAAAAATAAACCGTTCATGCTGAAATCGCGCTATGGAACTTTTTCCACGGATAATGCTATTGCGCATTTTATTTTCACCGAGCAGGGCACTCTCGTGTCGGTATTTGCGGGCAATATTGTGTTTTGTTATGCCGACTCCCCTGATAGCCCGATAACCCTTAAGAGCGGCATACAGACAATGCTACATTCCAATAAGCACGTATCCCAGGCCAACCTCCATTTCCCGTCTTACCACAGCGTACTCTGGACCGTGGAATTGCTTTACAAAAAATCACCGGACGACCCGTTTTTGGCTGAAATCGTCACCGCACTTATTGACAAGCTTTCAAGCGGCCACATGCAGAACCTGGCCGAAGAGGATATCCGCGCAATCGGCCCGTACGCATGCCTCCAGCTTGAAAGGTTCGTCGCATCAGAAAAATCAAAAACGCTTACAGACGCGCGTTCCAACGCGGCGCGGATACTCGCGGATATCGGCGATTGCAGAACAATAAACTCATGGATAGTTCTCCTGAACGATGCACAGCCTGAAGTCCGATATTATTCGGCAAAAGGCCTCTCCAGAGTTACAGGCGAGGATTTTGGAATACGCTCAGATTTCTGGCTCAACCCGGACCCCGAAAAGCTTGCCGAAGTAGTTGATTATTGGAAACAATGGATGATGCTCCGGAATAAATAAAGCACAACTGATTAGCAATAAAATTTATCTTTAAGGAATTGTTTATGCAAAAAAAGTGCATTCTAACGTTTTTATTATTGTCAGCTATAAGTTCCGCTGTCTTCGCAGACGGGCTTAATACGGTTTCAGCCGAAATAAGGGAATATCTCGCAACTGCCGATCCTGCAAAGGAAAAAGAACTCATCGCACAGATAACCGCAAAAAACCTTGATTTAGCATACGAAGACGCCGTAAAATTTTTCAGTGCTCTTAACGAATATGGCAAGGAGAAGTCCGGAGCGCAGTTAAACATCCCGTTTTCATTTAACGGAACCAACCGTGCCTACAGCATATACGTGCCTTCAGCATACGACACTGCAAAAGAATACCCCCTGCTTGTCATGATGCACGGCGCCGGATTTCAGGGCGACGCATACATCGGCCGGTACGGAGATTTTCCTGAACAAAACGGCTATGTACTCCTCTGCCCGTCAGGCACTTCCGAATGGTGGTCAGACACTGAAGAGGCTTTTTTAGTGAGCATTATAGGCAGCATCAGAACAAAATACCGCATAGATCCCGACAGGATTTTTCTCGCGGGTTTTTCCAACGGCGGCATCGGCACATGGTCTGTCGGACTGCATAATCCCGACTTGTTCGCGGGACTGCTTCCGATGGCAGGCGCCCTTAATGAAGCCGAAACTTATCTGCTTAATAGCATGAACCTTCCCATACTCATGCTCCACGGCACAAAAGACAATACCATTCCCTTTGAAGCCGGTAAAGAAGCGTTCAATAAGATTACAGCCCTTAAGCATAAGAACATCCGTCTCCTTGATTATCCCGAAGAAAAACCCATGGCAGGCGGCCATTTTTTTCCAACCCATAAACTGCAGGATGTTTTTGACTGGCTCGCGGACAAAAATAGAAATGCCTTTCCGTCCGAACTGAATTGCGCGTCAGCGGACAAAAAACTCAACAGCTTCTATTGGCTGAAATTGGATGATTTTACGGAAATGGAAATAACCGCATCCGTCATTAACAACAAAATAGCCATTAATATCGCAGGAGCCGTTAATAAACTTACCGTACGCCTGAATGATAAGATGATAGATTATTCAAAACCGGTTGAAATTGTCGTAAACGGAAAAACCGTATTCAACGGCATGGCTTTAAAAAACGCAGAAACGCTCCTGACGGGATTCAAGAATGCCAGAGATTGTAAAAAGATTTTCTTTACGGAAATAAGAATAGATGCCGCGGTCAACGTGCCAATAGTTAAAAAAGAGGAACCGCTGACGCCGGCGTTAATTGAAAAGATAGTAAACGCCGAAAAAATGATCTCATTCATTGTAATGAAGGAACTTAACGAAGACGCCGAACTCAAGATAATTCCCAAAACAGAGCAAAGCAGGGGAAGCCTTTTTTTCAAAGGCGTTGAAAACAACGAAAGCAAATCGGCCGAACCTGTTAATTTCAAACCAGGGGATGAAGTGCATTTCATGCAGAGAGACGGATGGGTACAGGAAATGATGGATCCTGACGCAAGAGCATTATACATCAAAAAAGCAATCCTCGGATGGGAAGACATGATGGCCGGCGCTGGCGGTGGAATGAACCAGATGCCGCTCTGCCCGGAAAGCATGTTCCTCTATAAAGGCACTGTTACTGAAGTCAAAGAAGGCGCTATAAAAGTAAAAGTCCTCGGCAAACAGAAGCGTATTGTCGCGGCATACAATGAAACTACAACTTTCGTTAAAAACAACCAAAACTCGTTGTTGGCGGATTTCGCTAAAGGCGATGATGTCAAAATCGGTATTTCACGCTCGGCCAACAACATGAGAATTGTAAAAACCATTCAAAAATGAAGTTCATAAACTATTTCGCAGAAACAGATTTGCAATCCGTCTCTGCAGGTTTTAACCATATATTTCCAGGAGGTTTTTTATGCTAAAATTCGTATATGTGAGCATCATATGCATGGCTGTAATTCCGTCCGCAATAGGATGCGCTTCTTCGCAAAGCGCGCACTCTTCGGCGACGCAGGCCAGGTACGAAAATGCCGTTATAGAAAAAATCTGGAACGATAAGAACCAGATTTCGTTCATATTAGACAGGCCTATGAATGAATCCATTGAAATAGCCATAATGCCTGTTAACGCCGAAGGCAGGGGAAGCCTTTTTTTCAAAGGCGCCCGGGGAAATGACCTGTTGCCGGCGACGCCGTCAGACTTCAAAATCGGTGACACTGTGCATTTTATGCAAAGAAGCGGTTTTTTGCAGGAAATGATGGATACGGACGGCAAGAATTTCTACACAAGCACTACAATAATCGGATGGGAAAAAATGATGGCCGGCAATGGTATGGGCGGCGGAATGGGCGCGCAAATGCAGTTATGCCCGAAAGGCATGCTTCTGTATTCCGGCACTGTCGCAGGAATTACAGAAGAATCAGTTAAAATAAAACTGACATCCAAACAGGACAGACTGATTGCAAGCGCCAGAAACCAGGCTAAACTCACCGCATTTGCCCAAGGCGAACAGGTAAGAATCAATTATACGACAGCCGCTGACGGCTCTGTAATGCTTGAAGAAATGGTTAAATGAACATTATCCCCCTCCCTTAACGGGAGGTGGGATAGGGCGCAAAGTAATAAACGTTACACATCACATTTTTTACAGGATAGCTAATTATGCGCATAAACAAATCGGTTTTGGCATTGATACCGTTATTTATGTTTCAGTTGGCGATTTGGGCGCAGGATGACGGGGGCGATGTTGACCGCGCCGCGCGCGTAAAATTTGACGAAATCGGCATGAAATTCATGGGCAAACCGTCTTCCCGCGAAGAAGAACTCAGGGTACTTAGCAACATGATTATTGCGCTTGAGGACTTCGTAAAGGAATTCCCCAAATCAAGCCGTACCGCGGAGGCATACAAAATACTCTCTACTCTGTACTACAGGGTAGACAAAAAAAATGAGGCGCTGAAAACGTGCGAAAAAATCAAGGAACTGTATCCCGGCACCTACGAAGCATTTGACGCCGCTTTGAATATCGCTTTTAGCAGCACAAATTACCTCGATTTGCCGCCTGCTCTAACCGAACTCCAGTATATTGAAAATAACTTTTCGGGCGATTTTTACGAAAGGCAGATACAGGATTCAAAACTGCAATTGGCGGGCATCTGCAATGAGTTGCGAAACAGGACAAAAGACGAAGCCCTGCGTGAGGAACTTTCAATGCAGATAATCAAATTATACGCCCTTGCCGGCGAAGAAGAAAAAGGCATGGAGGCAATTAAGGAATTCCAGGAAGAGTGTGATATTCTCCGGGAAAGCATTGATAAGATAGAAAAGGAATTCAAATTCGTCATGAACCTGCGCAACGGCGAAAAACCATACCCTATTGACGTAACGTCGCTGTCCGGAAACAAAATAACGCTTAAACAATACGAGGGCGGTGTGGTACTCCTGATTTTCTGGGCGTCAGATAACGAAGAAAACCGGAAAAAAATACTTGAACTGGCAAAAGTTTACGAAAAATATAATTCCAAAGGCCTTGAAATCGCCGGCATATCCCTTGATAAAGACATAAACGCTTTAAAAGAATTCATCAAAAAGAACGGCATAAAATGGCCGCAATACGCGGACGGGAAGGGCATGGAAAATACAGTGGCAATAAAATACGGAGTGAACTCAATTCCGGTGTCATACCTTATTGATAAGAACGGCATCATACGCGCCAAAAATGCCGGCCCAAATGAACTTGAAAAGGCAATAGAACGGCTGATTTCAGAATAAGCGGGCATTGAGTCTTTGGGTCTGGGAGTTTCGCTCATTTGTCTTTCCGTCCGTCCCTCGCTACTCGGTACTCGGTATTCACTACTCGCTACCCGTTTCATCTCTGAAATATAGGCAGGTACTGATAGGGGATTTGCAGCATCAGGCAGGCCAGAGACGTGCAAAATTCCTGTGAAATTTCATTCTCCCAGCAGGCGGTATTTTCATTTATCTTTCTCTGCCTTTTAAGCAGGGCTTCTCTCATTTTCGGAAACCATTTCTGCCAGTATTCATCGCCGGAATAATACATGGCCAGGGTGGCATAATATTTACCATAAAAGAAATATCCTTCATCCCTGCCGCCTTCCGGCATATAATTCTGCTGAAGATATTGAAGCCCCTTTTTGAGTTCCGGCGTTTCTGCATCGTACACACCGAGGTAATTCAACGTGGATACGGCCGCGGCAGTCAAAGTGCCCGAACCGCCGCCTCCGCCGGAAGAGAGGCTGTATTTGAAACTCCCGTTCGGATTGGCGGATTTTTTCACGTATTCAAGCGCCTTTTCAATTACCTTCTTTTCCACCTTGAATCCGGCATTCTTACAGGAACGCAAGGCCTGTACCTGGCATATAGTAACCGAGCCTTCGTCATATGTGTTTTCCAGCGGCTCGTAGCCCCAACCGCCAAGTTTGGTCTGGCTGGACTCAATAACCTTTATCGCCTTGTTTATAACGTTGTAGAGCTTACTTATATCAACTTTCATTGAATCATCAACCATGCCGGACACTTCCGCGAGAAACAGCGTTGCATAGGCATGTCCGTGCATCCTTGAAGATGAATTGGACGTTTCCGTAATAAAACCCTTGCGATTAGCGCAGGAAACGAGGTAATCAATGCATTTCCTGATATTTTCGTTGTACTTGCCCTGGGAAGGGGTAGAGCCGTTCGCAAGAAAAGCAAGGCCCGCAAGTGCTGTAGTGGCAACGGGATAAGTATTGCCGGAGATAGCGCCTGTCTTTTTATTCTGCTTTTCGGCTATGAAATTCAAGCCTTTTTCCACAGCGATTATGGATTCAGGCGTGATTTCAACAAAAGGGGCCTCATTTCCGGCAGGAGGGCCGGCAACAGGCGCCGGTTCAGGCGCCGGAGCAGGAGGGGGTTCCTGCGCCATAAGGCACACAACAGCCCCAAACATCAGTAAAAAAACTATGGACGTCTTTTTAAACATTTATTTTTCTTCTTCAGAACCAAGGACTTTGTAATATTCCTCGCCCTTATCTTTATAATCGGGAATAATTTCTTTTATACCGAGCTGATCAAGCTCCTCGCGCAATTTAGCAGGCAGTCCTGACCTCCAACCGCCCTCATTAGCCGAATAAGTTGATTTGCCGTCAGGCGGCGCAGAAGGAGGCGCCACGTACGGTTTTACAGCAGGGTCTTTCGGATTTTTTGGATTATTCTGCTTTTCCTGTTTCTGGCGTTCCTGTTCTTTCTTCCTTTTCAGGCATTCCATACATTTGCCGCAGGAACAGGATTCGCCCTGTTCGCCCGGCGAATTCTGCTTGATTATCTCAATGACCTTCTCAAGTTTCTTTATGGCGCCGCCCTGGGATTCCTTTGAAAAATCAAGGATTTTATTCGCGTTGTCCACGGACGCATTCTGATTCGCCTCCGCCTGTTCAAGGATTTTTTTCATAAGCGCTATGATCTCTTCCTGGCTTTTGGCCGTATCCCAATCCTGCGCCTCCAGTATAAGTTCGCCGGCATTATCCATTTTATCAGCGACCTGTTTAAGCATTTCAAGAACTTTCTCAGGGCTGATCATTTCTATCTGTTCCCTGTCCTGTTCCAGCTTTTTGTTGGCGTTATCAAGCACGTTTTCAAGGCTGTCGCCGGAATTATCAAGTTCGTTAAGGATATCCTGCAGAGGATCGGCAGATGTCTTGTCCGGATCCTCTGCGGCTTTTTTGGCCTCGGCAGTACCGCCATTAACTGGCGCCGGGTCCTGGGCGAACGCCCGCGCGGTAAAAAACATTGCCGCAATAACGGCAAGGCTCAGCATAAATGAATTTCTCATATCATAAACCTCCAAAAACTTATTACGTCGTTTCCCGTTCGCCCGTTTTGTCCTTCCTTCTTCATTTTTCATTATTCATTCTTCGCAATCATTCGCCTTCTCTCTTTTCCTCTCCCTGCTCTTTCTTCATTTCTTCCTCAACCTGTTTTATAAAATCAGTCGTGAGGCGTCCAAGGTTAAGCTGTTCCGCGGCAAGGCGCTTCAACACTTCTTTCATTATCGGTTCAACGGGCTTGCTGGAATCAATTTCTTTTGTTATGCGTTCAGTCCTTTTCTTAATATCTATCTGCAGTTGTTTCAACAATTTAAGTTCCGCAATCTTGGGAAGAAGGGGTTGTTTCATACTGGCGCCGCCTCCGCCCTGGGGTGAACCGCCGAACGGCCTGACCTTTCTGCCGCGTTCCTTTTTAAGCGCGTCAATAAGTTCCTGCAAACGGTATTCCACGTCAAGTTCCGCTTCCTGCGTAACCGAATCTGTTCTGAAAAAGCCTTCGCCAAGCAATTTCTCAATGAACATCATGTCATCCACGATGGCAGACATCTGGAACGGATACACGGTAGCCTGTTCTGCTTCAAGGTCATCCTTTATGGACTTCAAACCCTTGGCAAGTTTCTCTTCTTCATCTGAAAGTCCTATCAATACCTGATAATCTTCCCTTGAAAAGGCATTATCTTCGGACTTCATTTTCTTCAATTCCATGGCGCCTGTCTGCTCGGTTATCACCTTCTGGGCCGACAGCGTATTTTCCAGTTCCTGCTGAAGTTTTCGCAATTGTTCATCCCTCTTCTGCTGTGCGAGTTCCTCAGCCTGTTCCTTTAGCGATTCATAGGCGCGTTGAAGCTGGTCAAGGGCGTCTTCCTGGTCTTCTTCCGCCTTCTTGGAATCGTCATTCTGCATTTTCTGCGCCGCGGAACTCATAGAATCAGCGGCGTTATTAAGTTTTTCCGCCGCGTCCTTCTGCCCCTGGTTTTTTATGTCTTCGGCTGTTTTTTCGGTCTGTTCCTTAATTTCCTTCTGCCTCTGGGCAAGGGCTTCTAATTTCCGCTTGTCAAGCTCGTCCATGCCTTTTTTAACCATCTTATCCAATTCTTCTTTTGCCTTCTCCA
>JACRIJ010000025.1 GCA_016220095.1 Planctomycetota bacterium
CTTCGTTTCGGTCGCCTACGCTCCAAAGCTTCAGCGACGGAGCGCGAAGGCAGGCACTTCGGTGCGTAGGCACGTAGCCGCTTCGGTGAAGGCAGGCGTAGAAGATGCGGAATTAGACTATAAAGTAGCACACCCTGTACCAAGCCCTTCGGCTCTGCCTCAGGATAAACGCTTCGCTTTGGTACAGGGCATAGCCGCAACCAAAGAGCTGTTCGCTTTATAAAATTCTAAGCACTAAACACGAAATCCTAAACCCTTCGCTATACTCAGGGCAGGCAAACACTAAACTCTAAATTTAAATTCTCAAAACCCGACGTACGACCGTGTTTCGGTTATTTGAGCATTGAGCAACATTGAATACATTAGCTACATTGCAATGTTGCGAATACTGAGCGTAGCGTAGCGAAGCGAATGTGAGAGCTTTGAATTTGTTTAGAGTTTAGGGTTTCGTGCTTAGAGTTTTTATTTATTAAGAACCAAAACTTCTGCGTAAGAAACATAGAAGTTGAGGACTTAGAAACTAATGTACACTAATAGCAATAAAATCGTCTTCGTGTTTATTCGTGTGCATTCGTGGTTCAGGTGACGTTCGGCGCAAATCTTCGCGCCCTCAAGTCTTCGTGGCAACTAAACGTGTCTCTGTGCGCTCTGTGGTTTCGTATGGTCGTTCCGTTCTTCCTCCTTCGTTTTACATCCTACTTCCTCGTTTATTTAAGGATTTCTTCAAAAAGCGCGTCAATTTCACCGAGCCATTCGCGTATGGACTTGTAATTAGCGGTCATGATTTTGTTTCCGCCTTCAATAGCGCCCTTGCAAATGCCGACGAGTTCGCCGTCCAGGTTTACTATAGGGCCGCCGCTTGAACCTCCGCCCGCGGAGGCGTTGTAAATCAGGCCTTCTTCGGTTACGTCAACGATTTCAGCCACAGGCAGTATTAATTCCTGCCCGTGCTTGAAGCTTGGGGCCATGATTTTCTGGACTTTTTTACAATCTTTTGCGAGTTTAACAGGCGTCCTGTTGGTTTCGTTGATAGCCAATATTGCAAGGTCAATTCCCTCGTTCAGGAGAATCAGGTTTGCGGGAATTTTTTGTTCCGGGTTGTCCGCGGGTGTAGGGTGTTCCGGAGAGGCTACGAAGAAGACTTCAATGGATGATACGGCAACGCCTTCAAACAGATGCGCGCAGGTAATGACGATATCATTGCGCAGAAGACTGCCGGTGCCCGAGAAACGGGAATTAACGTAAATCCTGCAGGTAGCCTGGCGCATAAGGGCCTCGGTTTTCGCGATTTTATGCGCCTCGGAGAGCGGTTCGGGATTGTTTTCCGGGTTGGATTGCATGACCGCAGTTTCCGGCGCGGTCTCAGCAGGACTGTAACATCCTGTCAAGGCATAAAGGCATGCCAATACGCAGACACATACATTTTTAAACAACATTTACACCTCTGATACGCAAAGACGCGGGATTACCGGCGTTCGGAAGAATCGCAATATCGCTTGCGCTCGTATGAAACGCAGGATCACTGCGATTCGCAGGATACGCCGAACGTCGTTATCCTGTTTATCCTGCTTTTTGCCATATAAGTCAATTTTCCATAAGTTTCTTCATTGCTTTTTTGTTTTGTTGTCTAAGGCGTTTTGCTGGAGTTTCAATATTTTTTTTTCAGACGTGCCTAAGGCAATAAGAAGGGTCTTTACACGTTCATGGCATTTCAAGCCGTCTTTGTTTTTGCAGTCACAATCAATCTGGTAAAGCCTTTCATAGAGAATTGTGACGTCTATTTTCATGCTTTTTAGAGTATCGGCATCTGCACCAAGTTCGTACAACGCGAGTGCGGCCCAGGAACGAACTCTCTGGTCTTTGTCTTTAAGCAAGGGCAGTATTTCCGGCACGGCTTCTTTGGCATCAAGCCTGGCGAGCGAGTCAATTGTGCATTCGCGTATCCATGGATCAATATCTTTAAGAAACGGAATAATATTCTTTGCGGTTTCCTTTATCCCGGATTCGCCTAATCTTATTATTGCTGTGACTCGTACTCTTGTCGAATTGTCTTCCAAAAGAGGCAGGATGTCCTGCAGGTAACCTTTGCAGTCAAAAGCGCCTAAAACAGCCGCCGCCTGATTGCGGATGCTTTCGTTATTGTTTTTTAGCAGAGGCGCGATTTTTTTTGCTATGTCGCTGTTAATGCCGAGTTCGCTAAGCGCAATAAGCGTTTCTTCTTTTATGGCGTCGGCATCGTCATCAAGCAATTTCTGGATATGAACGGCTGAGGATGGGATACTTTTGGATTCAGAATTGCCGTCTATTATAATGAAATCATCCTGTCCTTTGCCTTCTGCTATCATCAAGATGGCATACTTTTCATCTTTGTCTAATCCTTTGCCGCCGTCAAGCAGGATTTTGCCTATGAGTACTGCAATGTCTTCTTCCCGTATGCCGGAAGTTTTATTTTGAGTGTACTCCGCGGCCAGATGTTTCAGGAATTCTAATTGGTTATGAATATCTGAAGTTGAAATTTTATATATGTCGGGATAGGATTCCATGAGTGCGGCGGAAAATCCGGTCTCAATAACTTCTGCCTGGGGTATTTCCGGATTAACCGGTTTTGGGTCAACAGTGCTGGTTTCTTGAGTGCCTGCGCATCCGCATAACATCGGCAGTGCGATGAATAGTACGGCCATGCTTACTAACAATCTGTTCATTTTTCTTGTCCCCAAAGTATTTTAAATACTATTATAACAGATTTTGGATTCTTTTCAATTTATTTGATTTAACGCGCGCTGATGGTATAATTGTTTTTATGAAAATAGCATTGGCACAGATAAATCCCGTGACCGGAGATCTTGCCGGCAATATCCGCAAAATTGCGCAGGAGATTGATTTGGCCAGGCCAAAATCCGCGGACATTATAATCTTCCCTGAAATGGCCGTTACGGGCTACTGCGTTTCCGACCTGCTGGAAGACAGGCAATTTGTATCAGCCAATAAGGAAGCTTTGCTGGAAATATTGCCGCATACCCGCAATATCACTGCCATCATAGGTTTTGTGGATTACGAATCGCATAAAAACAACGGCGGCATCCAGTTCAGAAGATATAACGCTGCCGCGGTTATGCAGGACGGCAAATTAAAGGGCATTGTCCATAAAACACTGCTTCCCAATTACAGGTATTTTGACGACAAACGCTACTTTACGCCGGCGCGGGAAAGACGGCCTGTCCGCGTAAAAATCCGCGGCAAATCCGTCAGCCTTGGTATTTCTATTTGCGAAGATATCTGGGACGAGAATTACGACGTCAAACCGGTGGAAGAACTCGCGGTACAGGGGGTTGATTTGTTCGTTAATATCAACGCGTCTCCATTCAGTCCGGGGAAATTTTTCTTGCGCGAAAAAACAATAAAAAGGCATATCAGGCGTGACGGCAGGCCTTTTGTTTACGTTAATACCGTCGGCGCTTCGGACAACGGTAAAAACGTTATCACGTTTGACGGTATAAGCGCTTTGTATGACTGCAAGGGGGGACTTGCGGCTGTCGCGGGCCAATTCGTTGAAGAAACGCTTTTCGTTGATATGGATATTTCCGCGGCAGTTAAGAACCCGCTGAAGTCGCCCGTGTTCCGCAGGGAGCAAGAAATCTATGAGGCGCTCGTGATGGGCCTGCGGGATTACGCGCGAAAAAGCGGCAATTTTACCAGGGCCATAGTGCCTGTTTCAGGCGGCATTGATTCGGCGTTAAGCCTCGCCTTGTGCGCTGAGGCGTTCGGCGCCGGCAATGTTACGGCATACAACCTGCCTTCAAAGTATAACAGCCGGCTGACCAAATCCATAGCCAAACAGCTTGCGGAAAACCTCGGCATTGAATACAGGATTATACCGATTCAGCAGATAGACAACCTTGTGAAAAAGGTTTTTGAAAGCAGTGCGCATAAAATCATGAACAAGACCGCGAAGGAAAACATGCACGCGAGGATAAGAGGCCTTCTGATGATGATGGAGTCTAATGATACAGGCGCCTTGTTGGTTTCAAACGGCAACGAAACCGAGATAGCGTTGGGGTATTCCACGCTTTACGGCGACATGTGCGGCGGGATTTCCGTAATAGGCGACCTGCCGAAGATGGACGTGTACAAGGTGTCCAGTTACGCGAATGAAAGATACGGCAGGCAGGTCATACCCAGGGCGGCGTTTGAGATAATTCCAACGGCGGAATTGAGCAGAGGGCAGTATGACCCGTTTGATTATCCGGTGGTTTCCCCTATAGTAAACGAACTGGTGGAACGCCGTCTTGACCCTGTTGAATTGATAGAAATGTTCAGGAAACGCAAGCTGGACGCCGGCAAATTTGAGCCGGACAAGGACGGCAAAACGGTTTACGATAAGCACACTGTGAAGAGTTTTGGCGGACTTGTGATGCACTGTTACGATTTATTGCGCAGATCGGTATATAAGCGCCTCCAGGGGCCGCCTATAATAGTCGTCAGCGAAAGGGCGTTCGGGTTTGATTTAAGGGAGACTATTATCAATAAATGGGGGGACACTGACGAATTAAGAATAAGAAATTAAGAATTTAGAATAATGGATGGGATATGGGATAAATTCGTTTTGAGTTATAGAACTGCATGTATTCCGTCTTTGTGTGGTCTGTGGTTTCGTTCGTCGTTTCCTCGCTACTGGTTACTCGCTAATACGTTTTCATTTTCCATTTTTCATCAGCTTTCTGATAAAGCATGCCGCGCCGCCGCTTCCTGTCTGATCCAGGGGGACGCCGCCGGTAGTGGTTTCTACGGGAGGCGGTGTCGTGCCGGTGTCTCCGGGCGCCGCAGTGGTAAAGCTCCATATTGTGGTCCAGGAACTTGTGCCGTATTCGCTGGACGCCTTTATGCGCCAGTAGTATGTATGGCTTGAGGAAAGGTTTGTCAGGGTGTAACTATTCGCGCCTATGCCGGTCAAATCAAGGATTATTGAACTGAAATCCGAATTGTCATCTAACTGCAATAGATAGCTTACGGTACCGTCTCCTGAAGAGGCGGTCCAGTTCAAAGACATTGATGCCGTATCAATATCCAGGGTGCCGTTTGTCGGGGAGGAAAGCGTTGGCGTTGTAGGCGCCAGCGGCGGAGTGACTTCACCGGTGGACGTATCCATAAGGGAAAAGCTTTTCGTATTGCTCCACGGGCCGGCGCCGAAGGAATTGACCGCCTGTACGCGCCAGTAATATGTCACAAAAGGCTCCAGCCCTGTCGGTGTAAAAGTATCTTCTGTTGTCAGTATGGTTTTAGGAAATGCGAATGTCGCATCGGAATCAACCTGGACTTCGTAAGTCAGTGTCGGACTGCCTGTGCTGGGTTTTTTCCAGGTCAATGTGGAATCCGAGAGCCCTGAAGAGCCGTCTACGGGCGATAAAAGCGACGGTTTTGACGGTGTAACTCCGGTCTTAAATGTCCTGTAGTCAGACCACGCGCTTACGTCAAGGTTGTTTATTGACATCACGCGCCAGAAATAAATCGTGTTTTCCAAAAGCGCGCTCGTGTCGGGTATCGTATAACTCGTGTCGGACAGATTGGAAGATGAATACGGATTCGGGAAAGAGAGCACCGTATCCACCTGGATGGAATACGTTATCGGCGCCGTTCCCGAAGATGCCTCCCACGAAAAAGTCGGGGTTAATGACTGGTCAAAGGCGCTTTCTGCCGGAGATTCTAATACGGGTTTTGTCGGCGCCTGGAATGTCGTGAAGTTGAACGTTGTTGACCAACTGGCCGCTTCGCCGAACGGGTTTATTGCCTTTACGCGCCAGTAATATTTCAATCCGCCCGTCAGCTTATTGTCTATGCTGAATGTATATTCTTCTTCGGTTATGCCCGTAAGGTCTATAGGCGCCGTGAAGAAATCAGTGGTGTCAACCTGAAGGTTGTACGTAAACGGCGCTGTGCCGCTTGCCGGTACCGACCATGTTATCGTTGGCGTGGTGGTAGTGTCAACGGAATCCGTTACAGGCGTTGAAGGCGTGATGATTCCCGGTATAGCGCCGGTATTCAGATACCATACTTCGGACCATGCGCTTGGGGTGCCGTTTGTGGCGAGAACACGCCAGTAATAGCGCGTGTCCAGAGATAATGCCGTCGTCAGCGTATAATAGGTCGCGGACAAGCCGCTCTGGTCTATGACAATGCTTCCGGAAAAATCATTGATCGTGCCCAATTGCAACTGGTACGTAATCGGGGTCGTCCCGGATGACGCGTTCCAACGCAGGGTGGGCAGGGTTGAAATGCCTTCGGCTGTGAATTCCGGAGTAATCAATTGCGGCACGCTCGGGGTAAAAGGCCCGCCGCTGTAAGTCACGGCAACCTCGCAATGATTTGTATTCAGCGAACGTATTATTTTGTTTTTCGGGCCGATTTCAACGGAATTTAAGACGAGTTCTATTTCCGGAGAGCTTTTTTGAATGAGTCCCGTGGAGCTTGATTGCACTGAAAAGCCTCTTACCGGAGACCAGCTTGTATATGTGGCGCCGGCATCGTCCGATGCCCGCACCTGCCAATAATAAGTATTGCCGTTTGTCAGGCCTACAATGTTGGTTGACAGCGATGTAGTCCATGCGGATGTGGTTGACGGCGGGTTTGTAGTGCCGTACTGGGCCTGATAATACACGGTATCGCCGTCAAGGTCTGTGGCGGCGTTCCATTGCACGGTTGCCGAAGTGGTGCCCGCGGAATACGCGTAATCGGATTCCGGCAGGGTCTGTTCAGGCACTGAAGGTATATAATTATAATGTTTCGCGCCGACAGCGAGGTATAAGAATCCGTCTGCGTTAATGTAATAACTTATGTTGGTGCTTATGGTCTGCGTGAGCGTGCCGTCGGGAAGGCCGACCTGCTGTTGGTCAAGCGATACCCAGGCGTTTGCATTAAAACTCCAGATGTACAAGTAGGATTCGTAATTTGATATGTTTTCGCCGTAACCTATCCATTTCGGAACTAACTGGGTAATGGATACGGTGGATTGCGTTATCTTGAACCTGAAGAGCTGGAAATCGTATTGGTCCCTGTCGGAAGTGCGTTTGGTCTCATACCGCGTTTCGTCGTTTACGGATACCGCGAGTATGGAATCGGCGCCGGTTATGGCGTCCCAGCTCATATCAGTGGGCGTGGGCGGCGGAGTGGTAAGGTTGGCCTTGTCATAGAATATACTCCCTGGGCTGGAGGCATTGTAAATCGCCTGGTTTTGGGCGAATATGCAGTTGCCTGCAATGCTGAAAATAGCCGCAAAAACGGCAATCCAAATTTTACCGGACATTAAAAAACTTCTCTCCATAACATAGTAATTATACCACGAATACGGTTTTTTTGTCAAGTAAAATGGTTACTTAATTGAAAGGCGTCAGTAAACGGTGGCATTAAAGGACGGTAGTAGCCCAGCCATTTATGGCTGGGTGATATAGAAAACTGAAAAACATAAAGGGCATTCATGCCCTTAACATAACGCCATAAATGGCGTAAGTGTCAGGCTTTTGACATACAAACCCAGCCATAAATGGCTGGGCTACTACACGCTTTTATTTATTTTATAGCATAAATCACTTATTGAAATGCCACCCTTCACTGAGAAGGTGTGAAAAAATGGCATTAGCTGACCTTAAAACCATTCGAAACGAATATGTGGATTTTTAATCGTCACCCGCCTGCCGCAGTCCTGCGACCGAGCGGAGCGAGGAAGTCCTGAGCGGAGCGAAGGAAGCGGAGCGAAGGAAGTAAGACGAAGGGCGAATTCCCTGTTGCGACTCGGCTGAGCTCGCCGAAGACTTGCATCAGGGGGCTTCAATGGCAAAACGTCAATGTCGCTCCTGACGGAGCTCTGACAAGTTATATATGGTTTGATTCTATATTTTACACGTTCTAAGGCGGTACGTTTCGTCGTGCGTCCCTCACTACCCGCTACCGGCACTCATTCCTACTCCCAGTACGTTGACTTCTGACTCAGGACTTCTGGCCCCAGACTTCGTCCCGTCCTTCCATCTTCGTTTTCCATTCTGCCTACTTCGTATTCAACGCTCTATCAAGGTCCTTTATCAGGTCATCCATGTCTTCAAGTCCGACCGCGATGCGCGCGGTGCCCGGCAGACTGCGCCTGACCTTGTCTGTATTGGTCAATTTCGTTGGCAGGAATTTTTTCGGCGGGTTCAGCACCGGCACTATAAGGCTGTCAAATCCGCCCCAGCTTACGGCCATCTTGAACAGCTTCAGGCCGCTGATGAATTTTTTCAGTCCTTTTTCCCCGCCTCTCACGCGCAGTGTTATGAGACTGCTGAATCCCGTCATCTGCTTTTTTGCGAGTTCGTGCTGGGGATGTGATTTCAATCCGGCATAATAAACCTGTTCTATTTCCGGTCGGCCTTCAAGGAATTCGGCTATTTTCATTGCGGATTCGTTGTGGGTCTTCATGCGTACGCCCAAGGTGCGCAGGCCTCTTAATACGAGCCATGATTCAAAGGGGCCAAGCATGTTTCCGAGCAATTCGCGTTCTACGATGCGTATGGATTTCATTTCCTTTTCAGGCCCGATAAGCACGCCCGCGACCACGTCGCTGTGCCCGGAAAAATATTTGCTCATTGAATGCAGAACGAAATCAACGCCCATTTTCAGGGGCAGTTGGTTGTACGGCGTGGCGTTGGAATTGTCTATGATGGTTTTAATGCCGTGTTTTTTCGCGAGTGCAACGGCTTCCTTAATCGGCTGGATGTGGAAATACATGGAAGACGGGCTCTCAAGGTAGATTAATTTCGTATTCGGCCTGATGGCTTTTTCGAATTCCCTGATGTCCCGGCCGTAGATGAAAGTGGTATGCACGTTGAATTTCGGCAGGTACGTGGCGAGAATCCTGTAGGTTTCGCCGTAGCAGAAATACGGGGCTATAACGTGGTCGCCGGCCTTGACGCGGCTGAAGATAGCCGCTGCTATGGCCGCGGTGCCGGAGGCGAAGGCAAGGGCCATATCGCCGCCTTCAAGCGCGGCTAATTTTTTTTCAAGCACGTCCCTTGTCGGGTTCGTCACGCGCGAATACATGTGCGAGGTTTGGTTCCACATGGCGTCCACGAACGTATCGTAGTCGTCAAAGGCGAAGAGAGAAGACTGGTATATCGGCGGGCTCATGGAACCCTCAAACGCGCACGGATCGTATTCCTCCCACACACACCTCGTCTGGAAACCGTTTTTTACGCTGGTTTTTTTCTTCATACACGTAATTCCTTTAAAGTTCACGCAAATAGGTTTTTTGCGCAGAAGTTTACAAACCATAGTTACTTTCGTCGCGTCATTTGGCGCTCTTGACGTCCTCTGCGGCTTATTGCGTTCGTCGTTCCAACGACTACGATTTAACCGCAAAGGCCGTTAAGCGCGCTAAGTACGGCTTAATAGCAATCAAGTATATCCTTAAATTCTGATTTAGTTGCCGCCTGCGTACCGGAGCGTGCTTCGGCTTGCCTGCGCGGTCTGTCCTCCGAAGCTATAGCGAAGGAGGAAGCCGCTTCGGCAAAGGCAGGCGCACAGGTGCGGCTATGCTGCTTTATCTTGCTGCCATGAGTAATAAACTCAGGATCATGGCGACTCGCAGTAATCGCAGTATCGCTATGGCTCGCAGGATTGCTGACGCGCGTAATATCGTTGCGATTCGCAGTTCGCAATCATTAAATCACCAGATCACCAAATCATTAAATCGTCGAGTGTGATTATAGGAATTCACCTTCAATTGTCAAGGAATTTATGAAAAAAGGTTGAATAATGGCGGGGAAACTGTATAATATAAGAAATCAGCCAGCCATCTTTCCACCAGCAATTTTTGAACAGCGGATTGAACAGGTTAAGCAGAACTGTTACGATTGAACTATTAAGCCCCGTAACGCCCTAACTCCGTAACTCTTTAACCCCGTAACCTCGTAACTCCTAAACTTTCTAACTTTTTATGGGAATACTTGACAGCATTAAGAACCGGTTTTTCGTCAACCGACAGGATTCCATCATCTTTGAGGTTACCCAGCCGTGCAACAACGATTGCTTATTCTGCTATAACGTCTGGAAATGCCGCGATGATTATCCTAAGGGCGAATTGCCGACGGAAGACACCAAAAAACTGATTGTCAAGGCCATAAGGGATGCCAAATGCAGGCAATTCACCTTTACCGGCGGCGAACCTCTCCTGCGCAAAGACCTGCCGGAATTGGTTTCTTTCGCGAAAGGCCTGGGCGTTAACGTAACTATTATTTCCAATGGCACGCTTTTCACCGAACAGTCCGCAAAGGATTACATCAAACGCGGCGTAGGAATATTTGAATTGCCTCTTCTCAGCGCGGACCGCAAGATACACAATGAACTCTCCCGCAATCCCAAGGCTTTTGACCTTGTAACCGAATCCGTGGCGAATATAAAATTGCACGGCGGCATTGTCGTGGCGGTGTTTGTCGGCACTAAAAAGAACATAGACGGCTTTGGGGAGATGATAGAACTCGCCGTGGCGCTCGGCGCGGACGGTATAATGTTCAACAGGGTAAATATCGGCGGTGAAGGCACGCGTCATATTGCCGAACTATTGCCGGCGCCGCAACAGGTTGAACGCGCGCTTGAAACGGCCGAGGCCGCGATGGAAAAATACAAGATAGGCATATCATGCGCCATTCCCATACAGCCGTGCGTCCTTGACACGGGCAGGTTCAAGAAACTCCATTTCGGCTATTGCGCCGCGGGAAGTAATCGGGCGTATTATACCGTGGACCCGCTCGGCAATGTCAGGATGTGCAACCATACGCCGTCTATATTGGGGAATATCCTTGAAAATTCGTTTACCGCGTTGTCAAGGCGGGACAAGGTAAAATACTTTACTAAACCGAGGCCGGCATTCTGCAGGAATTGTGAAATGGAAACCGTCTGTCAGGGCGGATGCAAGGCCGCGGCCGAGGCGTGCACGGGTTCGCTCTGCGCCGAAGAACCGTTCCTTAGCGCGTTCAAGAAAGCGCCTGTTTCTAAAAACAGCGGTAAATACAGAGCGGATGGAAGCGCAATTTATGCAGATTAACGACTGAATAACACGACGAAATGACGGCGATTTTTACCACTCCCTGCGCAGGATCCCTTACATTAAATGTTATATTAAAGAAAAGGGAGAAGATCACGAAGGCCACGAAGTTTTACGAACCATAGTACTTTCGCAAGGATCGGTTTATTCCGTGCGTCGTATGTCTTGACGACTACGACTATTTAACCGCTAAGCCCGCCAAGCAAGTTTACCCTGAGTGTAACGAAGGGCTAAGACGGCTACAAATATATGTCGTCTTTGCGACCTTTGCGCTCTCTGCGGTTTATTCCGTTCGGCGTACGTCTTAACGACTACGACTATTTAACCGCTAAGCCCGCCAAGCAAGTTTACCCTGAGTGTAACGAAGGGCTAAGACGATTACAAGTAAACGTCTCGTCTTTGCGTTCTTTGCGAACTTTGCGGTTTA
>JACRIJ010000001.1 GCA_016220095.1 Planctomycetota bacterium
CCGCGATGAAAAACTGGGTTTTGAAGGTAGCAGAGGAATTGGGAGTAAAGGACTTCATCGCAGTGGGGCGATTCGTGTTCGAATACGTGCCAAAGACAAACTAAATTTTTACAACCCCTTGAATATAAGGAGGATAGATTTCACAAACGTTCGTTAGTGAAGTGTGTAATATAAAAAGACTTGATTTAATTCCGGTAAAAAATATAATCTATTGCATGTATGAATTGACTATAAACACAAATTTTGCCGCGGCTCATAACCTGCGTCACTATAAAGGAAGCTGTGAACGGCTACATGGCCATAATTACGAGGTGGAAATTGCCATCGTATCCAAATCAACCGATAAGCTCGGCATGGTCATGGATTTCAAAAAGGTGAAAAAAATCCTGAAAGAAACCCTCGCAGAATTTGACCACCATTACCTGAATGAATTGAAATGGTTCAAAAAGGAAAACCCGTCCGCAGAAAAAATCGCGGAAACGCTGTATAAATTGCTCGCTGTACGCTTCCGCAAAGACGTGAAATTATCGTACGTCAAGGTGTGGGAATCCGCGGATTGCGCGTCAAAATACAGCGCCGAATAGAACCGGAATTATCGCAGTATCTTATCGCTAATTCCAAACTCGCCAAATCACAGCTCATACCCTTCCCGTCTTAAGTATTCCGGCAAGCTGTTCGGTTACTTCCGGCGCTATCGGTGTCCGGCATATGGCATCTATGGTTTTCCGGATATTATATTCTTTCCTCTTCAATATAACGCTATTGCCTTCAATCAACGCGTAGGATAACCGCGGGTCGCCGTCTCTCGGCTGACCCACACTGCCGGGATTCAATATGAGCTTATCTTTTACATGCATGAAAAACGGGATATGCGTATGCCCTGCAAGAATGATGTCCGCGTCTATATCTTCTATTTCACTCTGCCATTCTTCAATTTTATCGGCCTGCAGATATTTGAATAACGGATCTGACGGGGCCGCGTGAACCATGTGTATCCTGTTGCCGCCCAATTCCACATTCTGTGACAGCGGCAGAGAACCAAGGTATTCCATGGAGCTTTTCGACAACACATTGCGCGTATATTCCCGCGTGGCAATTGACAAGTGAATGGTTTTATCCGAACAATTGCAATCCGCATTTTTTACGACGGCATTGTCGTGGTTGCCGCGGACAATGCTATGCGCACGCCCTCGTATCCACTCTATGCATTCCTCAGGCGCCGGACCGTAATCCGCAATATCGCCGAGACACAGCAATGCGTCAAATTTCTCATCTACCGCCTTAAGCGCTTCATAGTTGCCGTGGATGTCGGAAAGTACAAGTATCCTCATAATACCCAAATCCATAATTAAGGTAATACTTAAGAATTAATAATAAACCGCGTCCTATTTCGCCACTATCGTTGATAAATCAGCAAGATTCTTACTGAATAATTCATTGACTTCCTTCATCAGGAACATCCTGTTCATCCTTACCTTCTGGTCATCAACATTGACAAATACCTTTTCAAAAAACGCATGCACCGGTTTTGAAAATACCTCATTATATTTTATGCAGGCCTTTTTATATTCCTTGTTTGCCATAAGAAGCTCTATCTCGGACCTATAAACGCTCAGCCGGCTGAAAACCTCCTTTTCCTCATTTTCAACCAGCAGTTCCGGCTCCACCCTGCCGGAAATATGCCTGCAGTTCTTATGAATATTATACGTGCGTTCCACGACAGCCACGAGGGACTGCCACCAATCCTGCTGTGAAAGCTCGGAAAGCGCCTGGAGGCGATTGTGGAAATCCAGGATATTGTCAAATCCGGCGCTTAAGGCGCCCCTTACCAAATCGTACGAATAGCCTTTGTCAATGCATATCTGATACAGGCGCTCTTTTATAAATTCAAATATTTCGCCTGAAATGTCTTTTTTATTATACGGGTCGGGCAGAAGGGCGATTGCTTTATCAACCGCATCTTTCTGCGAAAAAGAAAGCTTCTGCTGGAGAATAATGGATATCACGGCAATTGTCTGCCTGCGCAGGGCATACGGATCCGCGCTCCCAGTAGGCTTCATTCCCAACGCGAAAACCGCGCAGATATTATCATATTTTTCCGTAAGCGACAAAACCGTGCCCGCGGGCGATTGCGGAAGCCGGTCATTCTGTGTCCGGGGCTGGTAATGCTCCTTTATGGCGATGCACACTTCCGGAGGCTCGTCCTGGGCAATCCCGTATTCGTAGCCCATCACGCCCTGCAGGTTCGGAAATTCGCCGACCATCTCGGTAAGCAGGTCCGCTTTGCACAAAAGCGCCGCGCGGTCAACGTATTCTTCAATCTCATTTCCAGGCACGGCCTTTTTCAGAAGAAAAGACGCAAGCCGTTCAAGCCGTTGTGTCTTGTCAAAATACGTGCCCATGCCCTTCAAAAAAACCACTTCTTTAAGGTTGTGAACGCGATTTTTAAGCGGTATTTTCATGTCGTTTTCGTAGAAAAATTTTGCGTCTGTAAGCCGGGCCCTGAGGACGCGTTGATTGCCTTCACGAATGGCATCGGCAAATTCATCGGTGCGGTTTATAACCGAAAGAAACCTGTTCGCGAGTTTGCCTGCGCCGGTCCACACGGGAAAATACCGCTGGTGTTCCCGCATGGAAGTCACCAGCACGGCTTCCGGCACGGAAAGGAAATGTTCATCAAAAACGCATTCAATGACATTCGGATATTCCACGAGAAAAGTCACTTCGTCCAGCAGGTCATTGTCCTCTTCACGGAATTGCGTGCCGTTTTTTGCGAGAAACGAATTTATTTTATCTTTTATGATTATTTTACGTTCGTTCTGGTCTATATATACACAGTGGCTTTTCATCAGATCAATATACCGCCTGATATCGGCATCCGGGACGGCAACCATCCGCCCTGACAGGAACTGATGGCCGGGAACGGTGTTCTTAGCGCGGATGAGGCCTGCCGCGGAAAAATCAACCACTTTATCATCAAGGAGCGCGAGAATGTGCCTTACGGGCCTGGCAAAATTAAAAGTAGAACCTTTTATCCAGTGCATTGATTTCGGAAAGGCAAGTGAAGCGCAGATCTTAGCCAAAACATCCGGCAAAAGCTCAAGGGTGGTCCTGCCTTTAACGAAGATATTAAGACTGCAGAAGTCGCCTTTCGGCGTGGATTTGAATTTCAAATCGTTAATTGAAGCATTCTGGTTTTTAAGAAATGATTCAAGCGCCCTGGTGGGATTGTTATTTGCGTCAAAAGCGATTTTTTTCGGCGGTCCGCTGATTTCCTTGGCAACATCGGATTGTTTTTCCAAAAGGCCGGTTACCGAGAGCACGAGGCGCCTGGGAGTGCCGTAAGAGGATACGGAAGAAAATTCCATACCCGCCTCTTTTAACGAGGATTCGGCCAGGGGTTTAAGCTGTTCTATTGCCCGCATGGCATAAAACGCCGGCAGTTCTTCGGTTCCAATTTCAAACAATAAACACGGCATAATTTATGATAATATCATTTTTGGTTCAAAAGTCAAGTTTTTGAAATTTTAAACAGGGATTTTACGGATGTGCGGGGTTTTTACAACAGATTAAGCAGATTAAACGGATTGGCGACTAAACAACCGGACGACGAAAAGACGGATTCAAGACGCAAGATTTAAGACTCTGGGGCCGTGGTCCGTTACCCGTGGCCCGTGGCCCGTTTAAACGGGAACCGGTAACCGGATCACGGGAAACGAATAACGTCCTTCCTTCTCCGTTTTTCATGCTTCCTCCTCCGTTACAACCTGCTGTCCGCCAGGCTTTCCTTTGAACGCCCGAAAAGCAATATCCCCCCTATCAGCCCGGCCGAACTGACCATCATGAGTACGGGCGGAACCTGAACCGCCATTTCCGCAGGAAGGGCTTCCGGACCATTCAACATTAAAATCACCGATATCAGATTAAACAGAAAATGCCCGTACACGGCAAGAAATATACTGCCACCCTTCACGGCAATATAGGCAAGCACTATGCCTAATATCATCATGACCTCGCTTTCGCCAAGATGCAATACGCCGAACAGCATGCCCGCCACAAGAATAGCCAGGCCTTTTGAAAACGCATTTTCCAGGCCGGCAAGCATGACGCCGCGGAAAAAAAACTCCTCCACAACTGCCGGCAATAACGCGAGAAGAACAATTGCGGAAAAAGCCCCAAGATTCACGGCCGAATTCACCATTTCCATTTTTTTCCCAAGCGCATTTATCTCTTCCGGCGTAATCAACTTGTACGACATCTGCAGGCTGAGCAGAAAGTTCATCAGCCAATACGCGGAGAACACCATAAGAGTAGTCAACAGCAAATGGCCGACAGAAGGCCTTTTCAGCCTGAAAGTCTCCCTCATATCGTACCCGGAAAATGAAACGAAAAACATGGGCACCAGGAGAAACCCTATGACATTCGTTGCCGTAATGCTCCACAAGCCGCCGGCATATTTTGACAGCATCGGGAAAATCACCATTACCAGCATACTGCTCATGAAAAAAAGAGCCAGCACTTCCCATCCTTTGGGCTTGCGGTTGTCAGTCTGAGTATTGAATATTTGCATAATAATTTATTGATAATTAAAACATTTTCCTATATAATGTAAAGAGAAATCCGTACTGAATCATTTATGAAAACAACCTTGCTAAAATTGGCTTTTATATTTCTAACGGCACTGCCCGCCTACAGCCAGACGGAGAATACGCCGGGAATCAAGATTGAATTTTACGTGACTTCAAAAAACGTAAACAACCTGTTTGTTTACAGTTATGAAGGCGCCGCCAATCTGCCCGACGGAGCCATACTGGATTGTTCGGTTGTTTTCATCAAGAAAGTACTTCATCCCAACGCGCCTATTCCTCCTTCGGAAAAGGATTTCCAGGACGTCTATATGCCCGTAGCCTCAGGCAAGGCAACGGTAAAAAACAACGCGTTCAAGATACCGTTCGGCTATCTCAAGAAAAAACCCTATTCCGGAAGATACATGCATACGGTCACATTTGACCCCGAGGCCCAGCCGGCAGCGGTAACTGAAAAACTCGGTTCGCCGGCTCCAACCGCAGTTTCCTGCGAAAAAAACTCGGTTACAGGCACCGATATTGAATATGAAACGGAAAGAAAGGAAGAGGAACAACGCATCCTGAACGACTTCGCGCTTGTTGAAAAATCCCTCAAAGAAATTGACGATAAATTCAAATCCTCATATCTCGCATCCTCGCCGGACC
Source organism: Planctomycetota bacterium (assembly GCA_016220095.1). Lineage (GTDB taxonomy): Bacteria > Planctomycetota > MHYJ01 > JACQXL01 > JACRIJ01 > JACRIJ01. Next base: position 5,232 of record JACRIJ010000001.1, read on the forward strand.
TGACGGAATGGAACAGCTGGCTGAAAAACTGGCAGGCCGGAATTGATGCCATAGAAAAGAACAACAACAGCCGTTTTGAAGAGGATTATAACCTGCAGGAATCAGACGCAAGATATTTCCTCGGCAATATGCTGGACGGGATGAAAGACCTGAAAAAACTCTATTCCGAAAATCTTTCAAAGGAACCCGCGCAAAGGGACCCGTACAGCGACCTTGAGGCAGAGGCCAGGGAAATGCTCTCGGCGATCACGCGCTCCAAGGAATCCCTTATGCTTGCAAAGCATATAGACAAAGATAAAATACTCGGCCTGATAAATGAAGTGCAGAAAACCGTAGATGCCATAGCAGACGGCAAAGACCGGGCTTCATCAGGAACCCTGACTCCGGACCAATGGCTGGAATTGAAGGATTCCACCATAAGAATATTTTCAAAAACCATAACGGCCGTGCAATCGGAAGCTGAGAATGAAATACCGCTGACATTTTTTGCCGGCGCTATTAAAAATTTCAACGCCCTGGCCGGCGACTACTCGGACATCGCATCCAACAAAAAACAGCCGGATAAAACCACAAAAAAACTTGAAGAAGCATTGAAAAAAAGCATTGAAGCCCTGAAATCAAAACTCTAATCCGCTAAATCTGCTGTAAAAACCGTCCGTTTAATCCGTCTCAAAAGGAGATTGTTTTATGGAAGACTGTATTTTCTGCAAAATACTCAAAGGCGAACTGCCATCCTGCAAGCTGTACGAGGACGAACATTGCATCGCCATACTTGACATCTTCCCTGTCAGCCATGGCCACAGCCTGGTAATATCCAAAAAACATTTTGACACCCTTCTTGACGCGCCGTCCGAAACGGTTTGCCGCCTGCTTGAACCCGTAAAAAAAATAGCCGGCGCCGTTGTAAAGGCCACGAAATCGGACGGTTTCAACCTTATCCAGAACAACCACCGCGCCGCGGGACAGCTCATCCCGCACCTGCATTTCCATATAATACCGAGAAAAACCGGCGACGGCCTTACTTTCCATTGGAAGCAATCCAAATACCCCGAAGGCGAAATGGATAAAACCGCAGATGCCATAACGAAAAATCTTAATTCTTGAATCCATATGCGCAAATTTGTTATTCCGGCAATCATTATCAGTTTCTGGGCCGTAACAATGGCCGTACTTGTCAAAAAGGAAATTCTTCCCTCACTGGCCCCGGCTCCGTCCTTCCAATCCCTGAAAGAAGGCCATTATAAGATGAAAATACTGGTCGGCAGTTATCACATAGGCGACATGGAAACTTCCATAGAACGCAATACCGACAATTCATTCAGCATCAATGAAAAATACACGATAAGAAAAAGCTATCTCACCAAGGACAGCGACTTTCAATTGGCCGGAAATATCCAGACGACCCCGAACAGCGAACTCAAAAGCTTCTTTTTCTCTCTTACTATGTTCGGAGACATTACAACGCTGGTGGGCTACCAGCGCGACGATTACATTGAGCTTATAACGACAAAGAAAGGCGAAACCTCCGTGCAGAAAGTGCCCGGAAAGAAACGCAGTATTTTTTCGGGTTCGCTTATGCCGCTCTTTGACATGAATAACCTGTCAATCGGCAGGGAATGGTCCATTGAATGGATGAACCCCCTTTCCTCGTCAAAACCCGAAACTGCCCAGGCAAAAGTAGAAGCAAAGGAAATGATAACAGTTGAAGGCAAAAACATTGAAACTTTCCTCGTAACGCTGGAATACCAGAAAACCCTTTTCAGGCTGTGGGTGGACATGAAAGGCGAAATTATCAAGTACTCGGGTTTCGGATTTACTTTGATCAGAGAGGGCTTATGAGCATACGAATTGAAAATGTGACAAAAAACTTCAACGGCAAAACCGCCGTTGACAATATAACTCTTGACATACCGCAAGGCGAATTCTTCGCCTTCCTCGGCCCGAACGGCGCCGGCAAAACCACCACGGTCAAAATGATGGCAGGACTTTTAAGGCCGACAAGCGGAACTATCACGGTAGCGGGATATGACATGTCAAAGGATTTAATTGAAGTCAAATCCATGCTCGCTTATGTGCCGGACCAGCCGTATATGTACGACAAATTAACAGGCAGGGAATTCCTGAATTTCGTAGGCACGCTGTACAACATGCCTGAAAAGGATCTCTCCATGCAAACGGATAAATACATGGAACTGTTTGACATGCATGACTACATTGACGAATTGACTGAAAATTATTCGCACGGCATGAAGCAGAGGCTGATTCTTTCGGCGACTTTTCTGCATAGGCCGAAAGTTGTCCTTGTTGACGAGCCCATAGTAGGGCTTGACCCGCAATCGGCGCGCCTGGTCAAGAACATGTTCAAGGAACAGGCCGGAAGCGGCGTGACCGTATTCATGTCGACGCACGTCCTCAGCGTAGCCGAAGAAACCGCTGACAGGATAGGAATCATTAACAACGGAAAAATAGTCGCCCTCGGCAACATGGACGAACTCCGCCGGCGCACGCAAACGGACGGCAATCTGGAGGAATTGTTTTTCCATATCATGTCGCAGCAAAACTGCGCATGAGCTGATTACAGATAAAACTAATGCACAACCTGACGATACTAAAAAGGCTTAAACAAACGGAATTGCGCCACAGATGGGAGCAATTCGCCAGCGAATCGTGGATAAAGGTATTTGCCATTACCGCGCTTGCGGCCATCTGCTGGATGATACTGTACGGATTGTTCTACAACGGTTTTAAATTCATCGCGAAATTCCCGGACATGCAAAATTGGCTGTTGGACCACGTGTTTTCCCTGTTCTTCCTCGCGCTTACTGTGATGCTTGCCTTCAGCAACGGCATTATATGCTACAGCGCCCTTTACCGTTCCTCGGAAGTCAAGTTTCTCATCTCGCAACCGCTGAAAACCGAAAACATATTCCTGTACAAACTGCTTGAATCGCTTGCGTTCAGTTCATGGGCATTCCTGTTCATCGCCGTACCCCTGCTTGTGGCATACGGCTATACCAACGGCCTGCCGTGGCATTTCTACGCCGTAATGCTGTTTTATTTTTCTTCTTTTGTTTTCATACCGGCAGCGGCCGGCGCAATTGCCAGCATGATAATTGTCACCTTCTTTCCGAGGAAAAAAAAACAGATACTTATGCTGGCGCTCTTCTTGCTGACGGGAATCATTCTTCTCCTTTTATCCGGCGTTATAGGACTGCGCTCGACAACCAACCCGTACTCCGAAATGTGGGTAAAGAAAGTCATGGACAAGCTGAGTTTTTCGCGCAACCCGTTTTTCCCCAGCTATTGGCTGGCGCAAGGCATGCTTGATACGGCCAATGGAAAGGCGGCCTCAGCCGGTTTCTATTTCCTGCTGATATTGTCAAACGGAATGTTCCTGACAATGGCCGCGTATTTCCTCGCAAAATGGAAACTTCTGAAAGGCGTAACCGAGATAATCTACATACAAAGGAAAAAAATATATTCTAAGGGAAGTTTTTTCAACAAGGCCGTTAACGCGGCAACATGCCTTTTCAAGCCGCAGATGCGCCAATTGATGATAAAAGACATGAAAATATTCCTGCGCGACCCAGCGCAATGGTCGCAATTCCTCATCTTCTTCGGACTATTGACGGTTTACTTTTCCAACCTCCGAACGCTCGCCTACGACATCCAGCAGGTATACTGGAAGAACATCATATCCTACCTGAACCTGTGCGCGACAACCCTCACGCTATCAACATTCACAAGCAGGTTTGTTTATCCGCAATTCAGCATGGAAGGCAAACGTTTCTGGATAATCGGCATGACGCCGATGAAAAGGACCCGCATCTTGTGGGGAAAATTCGCCTTCGCCCTCATAGGCGCCCTGCTTGTAAGCGAATCGCTGATATTCCTTTCAAGTTACATGCTTAAAGTCCAGTGGGAAATAGTCCTGCTCCACTCGTCAACGGTTGCCGCCATCTGCATAGGACTTGTCGGGCTGTCCGTGGGTATGGGCACGATGTACCCGAATTTCCGCGAAGAGAACTCGTCAAAAATAATATCCGGCATAGGCGGCACCATGAACCTCGTCCTCAGCCTTGGATATGTCGTCACAGTGCTCGCCATAGAAGTCATGCCGATATCGCGGCATAATTACCAGAAATACGCGCTGTCAGGCGAACTCAAACTGTTTGTATTCGCCGCCATAGGCATGATATTTCTCATCAGCCTGATAGTGTGCATGATTCCCATGATAATCGCATTGAAAGCCGTAAAAAAAATAGAAATATGACGCCCGTTATTGTTAATTATTAATTTTTGATTCTTCCGCATTGAATTATAACTTGACATTTTCCGCGGAAAAACTAAAATAAATAACAGTTTATACCATATATTGCTTCATCGGACAAAAACAACCTTTGCGGTTGGGAATGGAGTCATAACATGAAAGAACTAATGGCCGGGAACGAAGCCGCGGCCGAAGCGGCCATCAGGTCCGGCTGTAAAATTTATTTCGGCTATCCCATCACGCCCCAGAATGAAATTCCCGCCTATATGGCGGAACATCTCCCCAAAAACGGCGGGGTTTTCCTGCAGTCGGAAAGCGAACTTGCCGCAATCAATATGGTGATAGGCGCTTCAGCTTCGGGCGTCAGGGTCATGACGTCTTCATCAAGCCCGGGCA
>JACRIJ010000029.1 GCA_016220095.1 Planctomycetota bacterium
GTCAAAAGCCTGATACTTACGCCATTCATGGCGTTATATTAAGGGCATGAATGCCCTTCATATTTCTCAGCCTTCCATAACCCAGCCATAAATGGCTGGGCTACTAACGTCCTTTAATGCCACCTCTACTGAGGCGATACCGCAATGGCACTTATTAACTTGACATGACAATGCCAAAACTGGTATATTTGTCATTTATATAGGACAAAACTCGTATCCCGTCAGTAAAGGGTGAGCAGAAAAAACAACACTTACCTTAAAACCCCAATAAATGCCGTAGAGACGCCCCGCCGGGGCGTCTCTACAAAATGCCACGGGGAGCTATAAACCCACCCTTTACTGACGGGTTACCGGATTGAAGTATTTTTTCTTGATTCCACCGCGGCTTTCGGATATACTCAAACGAAGGCGAGAGAATGAAGCAGGAAGAAGGAAGGACGGACGGGACGGATGACGAAGGATGAAAAATGAAGAATGAAGGACGTACGAAGTAGTGAGTAGCGGGTAGCGAGTACCAAGGGACGGGGACGGACGAAGTAGCGACCCTTCGGCAAGCTCCCTTCGTTATGTTTTTTTGTCTAAGACGGGGAAGCGCGTTTGTATAACTCTGAGCGCTCTGTGCGCTTTTATCCTGAGCAAAGCGAAGGACTGTGGCTAAAAACGTTCGTTTTGTAAAAACATGAAAATTTCATATTACATAGAACTGCTTATAGAACTTACCAGGAAAGAAATCAAGGTAAGGTACAAGAACAGCTATTTCGGCTATTTGTGGTCCATAGCCAATCCCCTTGCCCTCGCGCTCGTTTTCTTTTTTGCCATGAAGCTTATCATGAAAGTGCCGCATGAAGATTACGCGCTGTTCCTTATCTGCGGGCTGTTTCCGTGGCAGTGGTTCCAGAATTCCGTTACCGCCAGCGCCACAACCTTCATCGGTAACGCTACTCTTATCAAAAAAGTCTATTTTCCCCGCGAACTTCTTATTTCCGCCATGGTGCTCAGCGACCTCGTGCATTTTCTCGTCTGCATCCCCATCATCATATCGTTCGTTTATGTTTATGGTAAAACGCCTTCTCCAATCTGGTTCGTCGGTCTCCCCCTGCTTATTATTATCCAATTGATGATGACTTTCGGACTTTCGCTTCTCGTGTCCACCATCAATCTTTTTTTCCGTGATATGGAGCGGTTCATTTTGGTTATCCTTACGCTCTTATTCTATTGCACACCGGTCATATATTCCGCGTCGGACGTCCCCGGCAAATTCAGGGCTTATATGAACCTTAATCCCATGTTTCCGCTTATCAATGCCTACAGGGAACTGCTTTTGCTCAATACGCTTGATATCAGCCAGATGCTGATCTCTTTTGGGTACGGCGTCATTCTGCTGTTGCTCGGATACCTGGTTTATTCAAGATTGAAATGGAGGTTTGCCGAACTCGTATGAACCCCATTATAGTTCTGAACAATATTCACAAGTGCTATCCGCTTTACCATCATATAACAGGCGGTTTTAGAAATTTCCTGTTCCATATGCCCACTGCCGTAAAACAACTACAAAATACTAAATTCTGGGCCCTTCAGGGCATTTCGTTTGAAGTGAACAGAGGTGAAACCTTCGGCGTTATCGGCAGGAATGGCGCGGGTAAAAGCACTCTGCTCGGACTCATAGCGCGCGTGATGAAACCCACGTCCGGCACTATTGCAATAAATGCCGGCAAAATCGCGCCCCTGCTGGAACTCGGCGCCGGTTTTCACGTTGACCTTACGGGCCGCGAAAACATTGTGCTCAACGGCATGCTCCTCGGCATGGCCAAAAAAGAAATCACTTCAAAGCTCGGTGAAATAATAGAATTTTCAGAACTTCATGAGTTTATAGACCAGCCTTTAAGGATTTATTCCAGCGGAATGCTCGCGCGCCTGGGGTTTTCCGTGGCTGTGCACATAGAACCCGACCTGCTTCTCGTGGACGAAATTCTCGCCGTGGGGGACATTGAATTCCAGAAAAAATGCATAGACCGCATGCTGGAATTCAAGAAAAAAAACGTTTCCATTGTAATAGTTTCTCATTCCATGCAGGACGTGGAAAAAATGTGCGACAGGGCCGCCTGGATAGAAAACCATAAGGTCAGGATGATAGGAGACGCAAAAACGGTTGTGGCCGCGTATAAAGGAGCCAGGGAATGAAAGCCGGAAGCTCGGATTTTAACAATCTCTTTAGCCCTTCGGCTAAAATTTCAGCCCTTCCGGGAAAATTGGATTTTGAATCCCCATCCAGCCCCTTCGCTTTTCTTGTAAGAAATATTCCGCCTGGCGCCACGGTGCTCGATGCGCGTTGCCATTACGGTCAGGCAGGCGAATACCTCGCGGCGAAAAAAAACTGCGCGGTGTATGGAATAGAAACCGACGAAGAAGCCGTTAAATCCGTGCGCGCTAAAGGGGTTTTTAAGGACGTATTCAGGTTTTCTATAGCCAATCCTGAAGCAGCGCCTGGTGAATATGAACGTTTCCGGCGAACGGATTTCTTTGATGCGCTTATCTGTCCGGACGTCTTTGAACATGTAAAAGATATTAATGGTGCCTTCTTTTTCCTTATTTCAAAACTCAAAACCAGCGGTAAAATGCTCTTGCCGGTACCTAATATTGCGAATCTTGACATAATTGCCAATCTGCTCTGTGACAGGTTTAGTTACACGGATATCGGAATCCTGAACAGGGACCACGCGAGATTTTTCACTAAACGGTCGTTTATAGAATGGCTCAATTCTGTTAACTCTTCACGAAACGATTTCCAGATTGACGTGGAGACGTGGGAGACAACTAATTATGAAAGCCCTGCGGTAAAATTACTGAAGGAAAAGTTTCCTGCGCTTTACGATAATCTGATTGGCCTGTACGCGGACCGGCAAAATGCATTAACATTGTTGAACCTGTTTGCGCTGGTCAAAAAACCCGGAGATAAAAAGATTGCGCTCCTGCAAAAATTCCGGCTTGAACCGCTGGAAGAATTGCTTGATCGTATCAATAAGCAGGCCGGCAAAAATTCAAAAGGAGCTGGGCGATGAACGTCGGCAACGCAGATTTCAACAATCTTTTTAATCCTACTCAAAAAAAATATTTTTTCACTGCCGAAGAAATTAATGAGGAAAGCGATAACAATTCATTATCATTTCTTGTCAAAAACGTCCGGCCGGGTTCAACCGTGTTGGACGTCGGATGCTCTTTCGGATACATCGGGGATTATCTTGCTGCGAAGAAAAAATGCATAATGTACGGCATAGAGATAAACAGTGCCGCCATAGAGCATGCCAGGAAAAACGGCGCTTACAGGGATATCTACGAAATAAACATGGAAAACGCGTCCGCGGAAATGTATAGTTCGGCAGGATTCCGGAATTCGCCACTTTTTGATTGCATTTTGTGCGGGGACATATTGGAGCACCTGTGCAATATTAACGATGCCTTTTTTGCGCTTATGAATAAGCTCAAGCCGGGCGGAAGGATGCTGATTTCACTTCCTAATATGTCAAATTTCGAAGTGGTATTGGGCATTTTAGCCGGCAGATTCAACTATTCAGATTTCGGAATTCTCGACAGCAGTCACCTGAGGTTTTTTACCAAACGTTCTTTTGTGGAATGGCTTGATTCTCTTAACCGGTCTTCAAATAATTGGCAGGTTGAAATAGAGTTATACGACAAGACAACCGCGGAATCAGCGTCGGCAATGCGTTTGAAAACGGAATGCCCGGCGGCCTACGAAAAAATCATGCGTTTGTACGCGGACAGCGGCGAAGCGCCGGTTTATCAGCATTTATTTGTTCTCAGAAAAGATCCGCCCGGCCCGAAAATTGATTTATGCGGCAAAATGCAGATTGACGTTAATAAAGATGTCGTCAGCAATTTTGCGTTGCATGAAAAAGATAGCGATTTTTCAATAATGATTAAGGAAAAAAACGCCTGTATTGCCGAAAAGGAACTTCGCATTTCCTGCCTGGAAGACGAGCTGATTGCTTACAGAAATTCAACCGGCGTACGGTTTTATGAATCAGCAAAAAATTTGTTGAAAAAACTGTTTTTGTATAAATATATTCTATTGGCAAAAAAGGCGTTGTTTTATATTAAGACCTACGGATTCAGGGTAACATGGCAGAAGACAAAGGAAAAAATTGCGCTGATGACGGCCTTCGGTTCTATAGAAGAAAAATGGATGTCCGTAAACGAACCCGGCAAAACGGAACTTGAGACACAAAAGAAAATTAAATTTCCGGATCAATTCAAAATAAGCATTATTATGCCGGTTTATAATACGGAGCCCGGCATGCTGAAGGCGGCTATAGATTCAGTGTTACGCCAGACGTATGCGAATTGGGAATTGTGCATTGCCGACGGCGGCTCAACTTCCCCGCAAATAAAGGAAATCCTTAATAGTTACAGCAGTAATGATGTCAGAATCAAAGTAAAATTCCTTGACGCAAATAGAGGTATCGCCGGCAATACCAATGAAGCCCTTGCCATAGCGGGCGGTGAATTTGCCGCGTTTCTTGACCATGATGATACGCTTGCGCCGTTTGCGCTTTTCGAAATCACAAAGGCGGTAAATAAAGACCACACGATAGATTTTATTTATTCCGATGAAGATAAACTGTCGGAAAACGGAGGAAAAAGGTTCAAACTCAATTTTAAGCCCTCCTGGAGTCCGGACCTTTTAAGAAGCAATAATTACATAACCCATTTAACGGCAATCAAGAAAACGCTTATAGACAAAATCGGCGGTTTCAGGCAGGGTTTTGACGGGGCGCAGGATTACGATTTGATTCTGCGTGCAACGGAAAAGGCGAATAAGATTCACAGAATACCGGCAATTCTTTATCATTGGAGAACGCATGAAAAATCAACCGCGGATAATCCTTCTGCAAAAACCGGCGCTTACGAAGCAGGCCGCAGGGCCGTTGAGGAACATCTTTCCAGGTCCGGACTGCGCGGACGTGTGGAAAATGGCGCGTTCGCCGGCGCGTATAAGGTGACTTACGATATGCCGGTACAGCCGAAAATTTCAATAATTATTCCGAATAAGGACAGCTTAAACCTTATTCAAAGATGCGTAAACTCAATACTTGACAGGTCAATATATAAGAATTACGAAATACTAATTGTGGAAAACCACAGCGAAGACAGGAAAACTTTCGAATATTATGACAAACTGACACGCGAACACGAAAACGTACGCATCCTGAAATGGGACAAGCCGTTCAATTTTTCCGACGTGAACAATTTTGCGGTAAGCCATACGCAAGGCGAAATAGTACTGCTGTTGAACAACGATGTTGAAGTGATAAACCCTGACTGGCTTGAGAGGATGGCGGAACACGCAGTGAGAAAGGAAGTCGGCGCCGTTGGGGCGAAACTTTATTACCCGAACAACACCATACAGCACGCCGGCGTCATAGTCGGCCTGGGCGGTGTGGCCGGCCATTCGCATAAGCACCACAGCAGGGATTCGTTCGGATATTTCGGGCGGCTGGTATTGACGCAGAACCTGAGCGCGGTAACAGCGGCCTGCGTAATGATGCGTAAAGAGGTTTTTCTTGAAGCCGGCGGGTTTGATGAAAAATTCGCCCTGTCTTTCGGCGACGTTGACCTGTGCCTGAAAATCAGAAAAAAAGGATACCGGATTGTCTGGACGCCGTATGCGGAATTATACCATTACGAATCGGTAACGCGTGGCCATGAAGATACTCCTCAAAAACAGGCAAGGTTTAATACCGAAATAAAAACGTTCCGCAGGAAATGGATGGATTTTCTTGAAGAAGGCGATCCTTTTTATAACCCGAACCTTACCATTGCAACAGAGGATTTTAAGATAAAACTCTAAATCCGAATTTCTAAATAAATCATAATAGTTAAATTCGTAATACTTTAGTATCTTACGTCTCAACTTCTTTGTAAATTGCGTAGAAGATTCAGCGATAAAACGACGACACGAATTTTGCCACAGAGCGCACAGAGACCACAGAGGAATAACGACGAAACTTTTTCAGCAATGGCGGAACGGCGTAGTCGTATAACTCTGTGCCCTCTGTGTTCTCTGTGGCTAATCGGCGTAGCGTTAGTCGTGACTTCTCCCTTTTCCTTACTGGATTCCCGCTGTATAGGGCATTATGCATTGAAAAACAAGGTTTATATGATCATTAATCCAAAAGTTTACATCCTGATATTGAACTGGAACGGCTGGAAAGACACTCTGGAATGCCTTGAAAGCCTTAAAGGCGTCAATTATCCTGACTGTCAAATCGTGGTCGTTGACAACGGTTCAACCGATGAATCCGTTGAGCGCATAGACGCGTGGGTAAAGAGCCACGCAGAAATCAAGGCGCTATTGCTCAAAACCGGCCGCAATACGGGATTTGCCGGCGGGAATAATTTCGGTATAAAATACATACTGGAGCAGAAGGACTGCGGCTATGTCTTGTTGTTGAATAACGATACCGTGGTTGAAAAAGATTTTCTGTTTAAAATGGTTGAGACCGCGCGGGCGAATCCGGACGCGGGGATTGTGGGCGGCAGGATTGCGTATTACGCCAACCGCGGTGAAAATTGGTATGCCGGCGGAAGGATTTCGTTTTGGCGCGGGTGCGTATACGTGGACAAAAAAATCGCGTCTGAAGAGCCGTTCGCAACGGGATTCATAACGGGGTGTCTGATGCTGATAAAACCCGAGGTGTTTTTGAAGGCAGGATTTTTAGAGGAAGAATATTTTTTAGGCGTAGAGGACTGGGAATTTTGCCTCAAGGCCGGCAGGGAATACAAGTTGATGGTTGACCCGCGGGCGGTGATATATCACAAGGTAAGCGCGGCCACGGGAGGGGAGAATTCGCCGCTGACGGTATATTACACCGCGAGGAACCGGATGATGTTTATCAACCGCAACCTGCGGGGGTTGCAGAGGATGTCCGCTTTTACTTATACGATAATCACGAGGCTTGTCAAGATACCGCTTTATTTCATGCGATTCAAATTCCGGCACGGATGGGCGATGTTTAAAGGATTAGCGGGAATCAATTCAAAACGAATTAATAATTAGAAATTAAGAATTAAAAAAAACGACACTTCTTTTGCAGGAAAAAGGCGACTTAGAGAAAGAAAAGAGTTTATAATGCGTAGAAAGGATTTGTCCGGATGCAAAGAAAAAGACCTGTTTACATAATGAATTCCGCGGGCGTAGCAGATGACGAGCGCCAGGCGGTCAAGGACGGGGTGAAAACTATTTTAGAAATCATTGGTCTTGAAAAGGAGATCCAGATCAAGGATTTGGGATATTGGAATCAAGGTTCAGGCGAATATGAAAGCGTGGATTGGTATCTTGCTAAAGCGCAAATGGCAACTAATAACGGATATGGGAGTCAGGTTAATGACGATAAGATATTAGATCTTTATGACAATTCGCCATTAAGAAAAGAAGCCCCGCATTATATTGTAATGATTATTGATAAAGATCTTACGAGTAAACGCAATGACGGTACTTGGTATAATTTCGTAATAGGTGATGGATTTCAAGATATCGGCGTGGTTCTTTCAGTTAAAAGGTTTCGGGGATTGTCTGATTCTCAAAAGCAAGAAGAATGCATAAAAACGCTTGTTATGCACGAATTAGGGCATGTTTTTGGCGCCGCAGATGGAAGAAATGGCATTGATGCATTGTCAACCCAATCCAACAGTTCAGTATTATATAAAGACCATTGCGATCAGGAATGTGTCATGAGGCAAGGGAGTCGTGTCCCTGATGCTTGGATAAAAATATCTGAAGATCGACTAAAAAGTGTCAGGCCTTTTTGTGATAAATGTATAGTTGAAATGAAGAAATTTTTCAGTACATGAAAGGATATGTAACAATATTGTCAACCCGTGTGCATGATTAAGTATTGTTAATACTAAAAATAAGTATTTTAATAATAAATAAATCTTGACAATTGTGTGTTTTGGGTGTATAATATATATTATGAAGACTGAAATAGCTGTCAAGCCCTTAGGATCGTTGGTTGTGAAAATTTTCGCAGGTGCGCCGCTTTATAGTATTGCTAAATTGTCGGTTAAAGAAGAAGGCGTTCCGCTCTTAAACATTAAGGATGTTAAAGAAGGTCGTATCGTCATTAATAATTCTTCTTTTGTTTCTTTGAATAATTTTAAGAATGCCGATCATTACCTGGTTCAATCTGGCGATGTGCTTATCACTTGTCGGGGAACACAGTTAAAAGCGGCGGTTGTTCCAGATACCCTGAAAAATGCCCTGATAACTGCTAACCTTATCGCTATTCGGCTTAATGACCGGATTTTACCAGAATTTTTAGCCGCTTATTTCCGAACAGATCCGGGGCAAAAAGATTTACTGTCTAACATTGCTTCGATATCTGCCCAGATTGTTCTGAATGTGGCGGATATTATTAAAACCAATATTCCCGTGCCGCCGCTCGTCTTGCAGGAACAAATTGTTAAATTAACGAATATTGCCGAGGAACAATACCGTCTGAATATAGAAATGGCTGATTTGAACAGAAAAATTGCCAATCAAGTGTTGATAGACATGCTTAAACCGGAGGTAACAAGTGAGTAAACTAACCAGTCAGGAACTTAATTCCTATTTGTGGGGCGCGGCGGATATCCTGCGCGGACAGATTGATTCGTCGGATTACAAGAATTATATTTTCGGGTTTCTCTTCTTGAAACGTCTTTCAGACGTGTTTGAAGAAGAGGCGGAAAAGATAGAAGAGCGGGAAAAAAAGCGGAAAACATCTGATGCCGAGATAAGAAAAATAGCCTGGGATGACCCCGATGAACATCAGTTTTTCGTGCCCAAACGCGCCCGCTGGTCTGAGATACGAAAAATCTCGCAGGGATTGGGTGAGTCCATAAATAAGGCCTGCGGAGCCCTTGAAGACCAGAATTCCGCCCTGGAAGGCGTGCTGGCGGACATTGATTTCAATTCCAATAAATTAGGAGATGCCAGAAACCGCGATTCCGTTCTGGGCCGGTTAGTTGGCCACTTTTCACGGATTAATCTGCGGAATTCCGAATTAGAAGAGCCTGATATGCTCGGGCGCGCATACGAGTATCTGATTGAGAAGTTTGCCGATGATGCCGGCAAAAAAGGCGGCGAATTTTTTACTCCGGGAAAAGTCGTGCAATTGATTGTTGAACTCTTAAAACCAAAAGAAGGCATGCGTATCTGCGACCCGACCTGCGGCTCTGGCGGCATGCTCATAGAATGCGCTCATTATATTGAAAGGATGAGGGGGAATCCGAAGAATGTTTCCCTGTTCGGCCAGGAAAAAAATCTCGGCACCTGGTCAATCTGCAAGATGAACATGCTGTTGCATGACCTGCCTGATGCCAAAATTGAAAAAGGCGATACGATTCGCGATCCGAAACTGGTTAAGGACGGTTCTTTAATGCTATTTGACAGGGTGATTGCCAATCCGCCTTTCAGTCTTAAGGATTGGGGGGGTGAAACCGCGGCAAATGACGGTTACGGCAGGTTTCGTTACGGTATTCCTCCCAAAACAAAAGGAGATTTTGCGTTCGTACAGCACATGATTGCCACGATAAACGGCAAAGGCATGGTCGGCGTAGTAATGCCGCATGGCGTTCTTTTCCGGGGCGCCTCAGAAGGCAGAATCAGACAGGCGCTTTTGGAAGAAGATTTCTTTGAAGCCGTTATCGGATTGCCCTCAAACCTGTTTTACGGTACCGGCATTCCGGCCGCAGTTTTGATATTGAACCGCAATAAACCAAAAGAGCGTAAAGACAAGGTTCTGTTTATTCATGCGGCTGAGCATTTTGAGGCCTGCAAGAATCAGAATAGGCTTAGGAAAGAAGATATTGCCCGAATTACCGAGACTTTTGATGCGTATAAAGACATTGAAAGGTTTGCCCGGGTGGTGCCGCGTGAGGAAATCAAGGGAAATGATTATAATCTCAACATCAGCCGCTATGTGGATATCACGGAACCGGAGCCGCGGATAGACGTCAGGGAGACGCTGGCAAAACTGCGGGCATTGGAAAAAGAACGGGATACGGCCAAAAAAGAAATGGACAGGTGTTTAAGGGAATTGGGTTATGAATAACAAGGCAATAATGACGATTACGTCGGATTTGATAGATAAAAAGATATATTTAATTCGCGGGCAGAAGGTAATGCTTGACCGGGATCTGGCAGATTTATACGGGGTTGAAACAAAACATCTTAAAAGACAAGAGGAGGATTAGGTAATGTTTAAGCCAAATTTCCGTTATACCAATAAAATGGTTCGCTTGCTCACCCGGATCTCTTCGGCCAAGGAAGTAATTCTTAATTCGCCTTTGATACCAATGTGGGAAATTTCCCTAAGGAAGCAGTCTATCATTTGTAGCGCTCATTCTTCAACCAGCATAGAAGGCAATAAATTATCCCTGGAACAGGTGAGCGACCTGGCGCAGGGCAGGAAGATTATGGCTACGCGCAAAGACAAACAGGAGGTTTTGAATTACCTGAATGCCCTGGAAAACATTGCCGATTTGTCCAAAGGAAACTCTTTCAACCCGGATGATATTCTATATATTCATCGGCTGGTGACCAGGGGAACATTGGATAACCCGGCGGATTGCGGCGCCTACCGCACCCGGTATGTCGTGGTGGCAAACCGGCTTACCGGGGAAATTACTTTCCGTCCGCCGGAGAACAAAGAAGTTCCAGGATTAACCAAAATACTGATTAATTGGCTGAACTCTTCCGAGGCGCAGGAACTTGACCCGATTATGGAAGCCGGCATCGCTCACTATGAATTTGTCCGGATTCATCCCTTTATTGACGGGAATGGCCGGACGGCGCGGGTATTGGCCGCTCTGATTCTCTATAAGAGGGGATTTGACTCCAAGCAATTCTTTTGCCTGGATGATTATTATGATTCCGACAGGCCCGCTTACTACGCCGCCTTGCGAAAGGTTAATCAAAATACCGGAGATTTGACCGAATGGCTGGAATATTTCATTGAAGGTGTGATGGCGAGCATAGAATCCGTCAAGCAGAGAATCCTGAAACTCAGTGGTGAGCGGTTAAGGAAAAGTAAGCAGGGACAGATTGCTCTGACCGAGCGGCAGATGCGCATCGTGGAATTCATTAACCAGAATAATAGGATTACCAATCGCGATGTCCGGACAATGTTCAAGATATCCGACCGCGCCGCCTTAAAGGAAATCAGGAAGCTGGTAGATTTAACCGTTATCAAACCCGAAGGCAAGGGACGAAGTTTATGTTATGTTCTTGCCTGACCGGGGTTGCCGGTTCGGGATTAGGTTCGGGATTAGGTTCGGGATTAGGTTCGGGATTAGGTTATTGATTGCCCGGATGTTAAATAAAGCAAGTTATACCACTTGATATAAGTGGATTAAGTTATAAATTATGAAAATAAAAACCCTTAAAGCCAGCCAAAAGACCAAGCGAACCCCCATCGGCGAAATACCGGTGGATTGGGCGGTGATTAATCTTGGTAAGTATATAAAAGAGGTTTCGCAGAGAAATAGCGAAAACGGCAAACCTGTTACTGTTTTAAGCGTTACAAATAGCCAGGGTTTTGTTAGCTCGGAAAAATACTTTGACAAGCAGGTGTACAGCAAAGATTTGAGTAATTATAAAGTAATTCAAAAAGGACAGTTCGCCTATAATCCATCTCGTATTAATGTTGGCTCTATTGCGAGATTAAAGGCTTACGACAAAGGATTATTGAGTCCGATGTATGTTGTTTTTGAGGCGGCACAAGAACTTGATTGTGACTTTATGGAATATTGGATTTCAAGCCAATATTTCAGAAATATGGTTAAAGCGAATACTCAAGGGACAGTTCGTAACGCCGTTAGTTTTTCGGCGTTAGCAGAATTCTTATTAAGATATCCATCGCTTTCCGAACAGAAGAAGATTGCGGAGATTCTGGCCTCCGTGGACGCGGTGATAGACCTGACCCGGGCAGTGATAGACCAGACCAAGACCGTAAAGAAAGGGTTGATGCAGGAACTCCTGACCCGCGGCATCCCGGGCCGGCATAAGCGCTTCAAAAAGACCGAACTCGGCATGATTCCGGAAGAGTGGGAGGTAACTAAACTACAAAATATTTGCTTAAGAATTCAAGATGGCACACACTTTTCACCTAAAAGCAAAACTGGGTCTCGAATGTATATAACATCAAAAAACATTCGGATGGGACATATGGATTTTAATAATGTATCTTTTATATCTGAAAAAGAACATTCTGAAATATATAAAAGATGCCCTGTAAAACACGGAGATATTCTCCTAACGAAAGATGGTGCCCAAGCGGGTAATTTAGCTGTTAACACATTGGAAGAGGAATTTAGTTTGCTTTCAAGCGTTGTTATGATAAGACCAAATACAAATAAAGTATTATCTCATTATATTTTTCATTTCTACTCAGGTAATTTTGGTCAGGATTTAATTTCAAATGAAATATCAGGCCAAGCAATTACAAGGCTTACGCTTGATAAAGTAAAAAACTTGCCTGTAATTATACCGACGCTACATGAACAGTCAATTATGACAAGTGTTTTTAACTTTTTAGATAAGAATATGGAGAGAAATAGAATGATTTTGGAAGAATTAAATAGAGTAAAATCCGCCCTGATGCAGGTTTTGTTATCTGGGCAAGTTAGAGTGAGGATATAAAAATGAAAGTAAAGAAATTAGAATTACAAAATTTTAAGCGTTTTGATAAATTAACAATCGATTTTTGTAATAATCTTTATAAATTAATAGTTCTCGTAGGGCCGAATGGTTGTGGTAAGAGTTCTGTATTCGACGCGTT
Organism: Planctomycetota bacterium; assembly: GCA_016220095.1. Lineage (GTDB taxonomy): Bacteria > Planctomycetota > MHYJ01 > JACQXL01 > JACRIJ01 > JACRIJ01. The sequence goes on from JACRIJ010000029.1 coordinate 12,840, forward strand.
TGAACAGGTGGGGGGACGTGCTAAAATAAATTGCAATTCAGATGACAGTTATTTAAGAAGAAAACAAGGTATTGATTGGCATCCCGAAATTTATACGGACCGAGGAACATTTACCAAACATAACACCCCGCCTCCAAAAAAATTTTGCTATTTACGTTCCGCTTATAGAGTTGATGCTGATTTTGCAATACAAAATATTCAGCAAAAGGAAGAAATTCTGAATGATTCTATACGTTCTAAAAGGATGATAGATGTAACACAAGAAACAGCGATATACGGGAAACTTAAAAGTGATATAGGAATAAAATGAACATAGGACGTAATGATAAATGCCCTTGCGGCAGTGGTAATAAATACAAAAAGTGTTGTATGGTTAAAAGCACTAAATTCAATTTAAACGATCAAGATAGAACTGTTTTTCAGCTACCCGAATCACCAGAGCCCAATATACAGTTATGTAATAATGCAATTCATAAAGGATATCGTTTTCGTGCAGTTGGAAGTAAAGTATATACTCGTCCCATTAATGAAACTTTTCACGAGTTTATTATTGGTTGTTATCTTCTCGGTCTCTATGGCGAAAAATGGCGTCAGGAACAGATGAAATTGGCCGAAAACAAGCGTCATGTTTTGATAGAATGGGTTAATTCTTGGAGAGAATTTAAGAGTTCACTGCATGATGACAAGCATAAAATAAAAGAGCATTTATATGCCGCACCGCCATCAGGAAAAGTAAAAGCATTAATGCAATTCGCCTATGATATTTTCTGCCTTGAGGCAATCAATAAGTTGCCGGATTTTTGGAAAGCCAGAATTAAGAATAACAAAGAATTCCAGGGAGCCAGATATGAGATTGCGGTTGCGGCAATTTTGGCAAGAGCCGGTTTTGAGATAACTTTTCTGGATGAACAAGCCATTAAAACGAAGCATTGCGAAATGTTTGCAAAACACAAAAAAATACCTGAGGAAATTGCCGTTGAGGTCAAGAGTCGTCACAGAAAAGGCGTTCTTAACGAAAATGGTGCTATGTCTGACATTGAAACAACTAAAGGCGATGTAGAAAAATTAATAAAAGATGCGTGCAGTCAAAAACCGGGGAATGTGCCTTTTTTTATTTTTGTAGATGTAAATGTAAATCCTATTATTGAACAATTGCCTTTGAAAGAAAAACAGTGGGTTAAGGATGTAAAGACAATGCTCAGCAGATATGGAGAACCAACTTCCGAAAAACCCACGCCTTTTAATAGTTTGATATTTACTAATTTCGCCTATTATTATGGAGGAGAATTGGAAGAAGCTCCTTCGGGCGAAGTTTACATGGAAAATTCACCTTTTCCGGAAGTTCAATGCAGCCATCCAGAGATATTTGATGAAATCTGGAAAAGTTTGACGATGTATGCTGAAATACCTAATGAAGTGTAATTAAGGAACTTAATATGGCAGAAGATTTTAATGAAATTGCGGAAATAGTTAAAAACCGAGATTTAGAGCAGTTTGTTGGAATCAGAGAAAACGAATTTTTTGAAGCAAAAGGGAAAAACCCATACGATTTGGATAACGAATCAGGCAGATTTGAATTGGCAAAAGATGCTTCAGCGTTCGCAAACGGGAAAGGCGGCTACATTATCATAGGTCTTGATCATGATCACGCTCCTGATGAAAAAACAGATATAATTAAAAAATTAGAATTGTTAGAGCGTGAACACTTTAGTATCAATAAATATAAAGGCGTATTGAAAGAATATATCTACCCTGAAATTGATGGCTTAGAAGTAAATTTTGTGGTAGATAATAAAGAGAATGGATTAGGAATTGGTTGTATTTTTATACCGGCGCAAAAGGAAGAAAAAAAATATTTTTTTATAAAAAAGATTTGGAAAAACGAAAAAATTCAGGAAATAGTGTTTGGTATTTCGCGACGTCTTGGAAGTTCTTGCGACCCCTTGGATGCTACTCAATTGCATCACCAGATGCGATTTGGAATGAGCGCAATCGCTGAAAGACTGTCCAATATTGAATACTTGTTGGAGACAGTAATATCGAAAAACAAGCAAACAGAAGAACGCGAATCAGAACAAAAAAACGAACATCTGAAATTGTTATCAAAAAGAATTAGGGAAATTGAAGAGGAGAATTGATTATGCCAACACCTTTTTATATTATTGCGGCAACTCCACAGAAACCATTGCAATTCGAAAACTTTTTTGATTCTGGAAAATGTCCAGTTGTTGAGTTGGTAAAAAATCCGCCATCATTGCGCAGAATGGGTTGGGATTTGGTTACGTTAGATACGCCAAGAATTTTGAAAGGGGAATGCTGGGAGGTTAATAATGCCGAAAGAAAGCGCATACGTCTGTATAAAGACGGTACGGTTATTTTTCGCGCGGCGGCTGATGATTCTTTTCTCGGTCTGGGACGCGAGAACCACATTCAACCATATCCCAGCTTAAATGCTCTTGCTTTAGTTGAAGTAACCTATAATTTTGTTAAGTTTTATAGTTCAATTATTATGAAAGGCAACAAAACTCACGTAAATTCTTTGCCGATAACATTTCAAATAAAATTAATTAATCTGACCCCCAATATATCAAGGATTTTTAGCGTGTATTTAAATAGCTCAGAAGCAGTTTGGGATATCCATCATAAAACAAATATCGCACCAGAAACTCAAATGCAAAAAGAGTTAACACTGCCTATTCCCCCGATTTCGCCACCTGTGGAAGAAATAGCATATAAAATAATTGAAATAGTGTTTACATGGTTTGGAATACCAGCTAATGATATTCCTTACACAATTACCAATGTAGCAGAAGAGAAATGCATTGACATAAACAAAATTACACGCACCCATTGAGAACGTATAAAAGAAAAGGATTTAAGAAATGTTTATCCATGACCGGAACGAAATTGATTTGTTCGCAGACAGCGTAGTTATCGAACTTGAGTCAGGTGGGTATATTGCAAAAAAACTGCTTTTTCAGGAAGGTTTGAGTATAATGATGTTAACATACCCGTCACGCCTCTCTCGGGAAACCGAGATGCGCATTTTGGACGGGTTTTTTCATTTTTAAAAACTATTACTTTATGGAATTTTGAAAAGGAATAGAATTGTTATGACCACTCAGGATTGGAACGAGATTACTTTGTCCGAAGACCCGGCAATTGAACTCCTCAAGGAATTGGGCTATACATACGTCCCGGCGGAACAAGCGGATTCCGAGCGGGAAGGCCTTAAGGGATTTGTCCTCGTGCCGCGTTTGGCGAAAAAGCTGAAAGAAATTAACCCCTTGCTGTCCGATGAAAATCTCAAAAAAGCCGTCCGCGTCATTACTACAGTCTCTGCCGTCAGCTTGATAGAGGCAAATGAACAAGTCTATACATCAATAGTGCATGGAGTTGCGTTGGAGGAGGATAGGGGTGATGGGAAGAAGAGTTATGACGTTTCTTTCATAGATTTTGAACGTCCTGAAAAAAATGAGTTTGTTGTTACGCGTCAATTCATGGCCGCCGGCGCTAAAGGGAGTATCAAATGCGATATCGTTCTCTTTGTTAACGGCATTCCCTTAGTGGTAATAGAGTGCAAAAGCCCGACGATTCAGGAACCGATTAGTAAGGCGATAGAACAATTATTCCGTTATCAGGAATTAAAAGATGAATACAAAGACCGCGGCGCGCCCAAGTTGTTTGAAACCGTGCAAATTCTGATTGCCGCCTGCGGTCAAAGCGCTAAATTCGCCACAGTCGGCACGCCGCACCGCCATTTCCTGGAATGGAAAAATCCTTATCCGATAACCCTGGATGAGTTAAATGCAAAATACACCGGCCGGTTATCCGGCAAAACCCCGACGCCTCAGGATGTGTTGATTTATGGATTGCTTCGGCCGGATAATCTTCTGGATATAGTCCGCAATTTTATTGCCTTTGAGGCGGAAGGTGGAAAAACGATTAAGAAAATTTCGCGCTATCAGCAGTTTATCGCGGTAAATAACGCGATTGAGCGAATCCGGAAATCCAAAGATTACAGCAAACGGGGCGGTATTATCTGGCATACCCAGGGTTCAGGCAAATCCTTATCAATGCTCTGGCTGGCGGTAAAACTGAGAAGGATGTCCCATCTGGAAAATCCTATTATCGTAGTTGTAACCGACAGAATAGATTTGGATAACCAGATTGTCGGGACATTCCAGAGATGCGGTTTTCCCAATCCTAATCAGGCGAAAAGCGTAAAGGATTTAAAAAATCTGCTTAGTCAGGGCAATGGCCTGACTGTTCTAACCACGATCCAGAAATTCCAGGAGTTAGCCGAAGACGAACATCTTTCTGAAGCAAAGAATATATTTGTCCTGGTTGACGAGGCGCATCGGACGCAATACAAGAATCTGGCGGCAAATATGCGGCAGGCCATGCCGAATGCCTGTTTCCTGGGATTTACCGGCACGCCCATAGACAAGAAAGACCGCTCTACAATCCAGACCTTTGGCCCTTATATCCATACTTATACCATTGAGCAGGCCATTCGGGATGGAGCGACTGTGCCGATATTTTACGAAAGCAGATTGCCGGACGTTCATGTCCAGGGGGATAGTTTAGATGCCATTTTTGACCGCTATTTCCAGGAATACAACGAAAAGGAACGGGAGGAAATCAAACGTAAATATGCTACAGAAGAAATAATCGGATTGGCTTCCAGCCGGATAGAGGCGATATGCATGGATATCATAGAACACTATGAGAAATTCATCATGCCGAATGGTTTCAAGGCGCAGATTGTTACGCCCAGCCGCGAGGCGGCGGTAAGTTATAAAGAAACGTTGGACAGGCTGAATGCGCCGGTTTCCGCAGTATTGATTTCCGGCGGACATAACGATCCGCAGAGATTGGCAAAGCATCACAAGAGCCAGTCAGAGGAAAAAGAGATTATCCGCAGTTATAAAGAAGATCCTATGGATAAGTTGGCGATTATTGTAGTCTGCGATAAACTTTTGACAGGATTTGATGCGCCGGTTGAACAGGTGATGTATGTAGACAGCCCTTTGAAAGAGCATACCTTGTTACAAGCAATTGCCCGTGTTAACCGGACGGCAGATAAGAAGGATTATGGATTAGTCGTTGATTACTGGGGAATTTCACGGGATTTACAGGAGGCGTTAGGCGTGTTCCAGACGGCCGATATTACAGGCGTACTGTTGCCTAAGACCGATGAACTGCCGAGGCTTGAAGCGCGCTACCGGGCGGTAATGCGATTCTTTGACTCAATAAATAAATCTGATATTGAAGCTTGTCTTAAGATATTGGAGCCGGAAGACGTTAGGGCGGATTTTGACAGCGCTTTTCGGCGATTTTCCCAGAGCATGGATATGGTATTGCCTGACCCGGCGGCTTTGCGTTACAGCGCTGATTTGAGATGGTTAGGCAAGGTGAGAAATGCGGCAAAGACGCGGTTTCGGGATACTACGCTGGATTTATCCGCCTGCGGCGCTAAGGTAAGGCAATTGATTGAGGAGCATATCCGGACCAATGGCGTTAAGAAACTGCTTGAGCCGGTCTCCATATTTTCAAAGAAGTTTGACGAAGTTGTAGATACTTTAACCTCGCCTGAGGCAAAGGCAAGCGAGATTGAACACGCCGTTCGTTATGAGATTCACGTACGGCAGGATGAAGACCCCGTTTTCTATCAATCACTTAAAGAACGGCTGGAAAAAATTATAGAAGAAAGGAAAAAAGAGCGCCTCGGCGCCGTGGAAGAACTAAAACATTTACAGGCATTAGTGGATGAAATGCGTAATGTAGGCAAGGCCGCACAGGAGTTAGGTTTTTCGGAATCAGAGCACGCCTTATATAAAATATTATCTGAGAGTAAAACCGGTCAGGGAACGGACGCCCATATAATCAGGGAGCCGCTCGTAGAGTATGGGAAGAAAAAAGATGCCTATATGGAGTTAACCCATTCTCTTATGGAAGCGTTGGAGAAACAGAAGGTAATTGACTGGATTCACAAGGATGATGTTCAACGCGAGATGAGGAAACAGATAAAAGGAATATTGCGGGCCAAAGGATACCGGTTTGATGAGATGGAAGTTTTAACTACCAGGATTATGGATTTAGCAAGGGCGAGATTAACAAGATGAATAACAGGAAAGCAAGCGTATATTTCGGCAAGCGCAAGATAGATTTTTTTGTTAAACGCAGTAACCGGAGAAGGACTGTCAGCCTCTTTGTTGACCCTTATGAAGGGGTTTTTCTAAGGGCGCCTATGAAACCTTCATTGAAAACACTTGCCGGACTGGTTCACGCAAAGGCAGTTTGGATACTGGATAAACAAAGACGGATAAATGAGATACTGGAGCATTTAACCAAACGGGAATTTGTTACCGGAGAATCTTTCTTATACATGGGAAGACAATTACGATTGAAGGTATTGCACTCTACTCGTTCCGGTTCTATAGGAAACGGCAATCCTGAAATTATAGTTCGGGAAGGACGGTTTCTTGTTAAAACTAACGGGCATAAGGATAAGGCCGGAGAAACAAGGGATATGCTTACCCGCTGGTATAAGAAACATGCGAAAATAATTTTACAAAAACGAACAGATATTTATTCGGAAAAGTTAAAAATAGCGGCGCAGGGAATAATTTTGGCTAATCAAACCAAACGTTGGGGAAGTTGCAACGGTAAAGGGCAAATCAGATTCAACTGGCGTATTATTATGGCGCCGATGTCGCTTATGGATTATGTCGTGGCGCATGAATTATGCCATTTGAAGCATATTGATCACTCAGATAATTTCTGGCGGCTTTTGGGTAATATAATGCCTGATTACGAAAATCGCCGGGAACGGCTCCGGAAGGAAGGGCCAAAATATTATTTTTAAGCAAAACAGATTATTTATGGAACTGTTGAAGCATGTTTTCGTGGTTCCATTTCTGCACGATGCCGTATTTGGTGGCGTAGGTTTTCCAGTCTTCATACGACACAAGCGGATGGGTTTTTTCAATGGGATTTACATGGACCGAAAGCACGCCCGGGATTTTCATAAGCATTTCCGAAGCGTCTTTCATTACCTGCGATTCGTGTTCCGCGAGCACTGATAAAAGCAGGCAGTCGCCGAACAGGTGGAACGTGTAAGCGAGATATGACTTTTGAACCCCGGCCGGGAAATCGGACGCGGCGAGGGTTTCATAGATATTCTTAAGCTGGCTGGGAAATAATTTCATTGTGATGACATAGCGTTTCATGTCCCGCGTGTCTTTCGGGAGCTGGTAAAAGATGGGCTTAAAGAGGCTGATAATCCACAGGCCGGTGATGTCCGGGATTACGGTTAATTCGTTCGCGATGAAATCGCCGATGCTGTTCGGGTCAATGGCGTGTATGAAGATGCTGACGTCGCTATGCTTGGTGCGCTGGGAGAGGTACAGGAGATGCCCCTTGTCGGCAAGCGCCTTCTGGAATACATCTTTGCGTTCCAGTATGTCAAACCACAGTTTTTCTTTTCTTTCCTGCGCCTGGGCCCGTATGATAGCTATCATAATAAATCCTCCTTTAAAAACACAGTTCTCCCATCGGACGTATTATACACAATGTTGCCGGTAAAAGTCAAAGGTTATTTGTAATTAACCGGGATAGAGGTGAAACTGAGGAGAGGAGAAAGGGCATTGTAAGTTGAAAATTCTGTACGAGCCGTGGCGGTACTGCGAACGCAGTAGTTCTGCTAATCGCAGTGATCCTGCGATTACATTACTCTGTACAGCATGGCGAGAAACTGGGTTGCGCTGAAATCCTGCGGGGCGTAGTCCTCAAGGGATTTAGCCGAGCATATCATGACGGCCTTTTGTTCGTCATCCCTTGCGGGCAGTCCGTGGGAACCCTTTATCATTTCCGGTTTCAGCGGTATTGACCGGGTCTGCATGTCCACAAACAATTCCACGGGGTCATAACCGGGTTTATTGTGTATGTCCACGGTGCGCGCGTAGAACGGCGCCTTGTTGTCGTCAGTCCAATAATAATAAGCGAACCATGCGTCGCGGTTGGCAAGAAGCATCAAATCGCCGGCGCGGGCGTTATTACAGCCCAGTGCGTGTTTTTTATTGCCGTCCAGCACGTCCGCGATACCTTCGGCGCCGCGCAGGAGCTTTTCAATGTCTTTTAAGGCGCCTGTATTGTTGCAATAGACGTGCGCGATCTGGTGGTCAACCACGGCGAAAGCAGTGCTCAATTCAAAATCAATGTATTCCTTACCGGCGATTTCACGCACTTTCAGGAATCCCGCCTCGCGCAGAATGCGGTTCGGATACACGGCTTTTTTTACGGGGACCATTCCGTATTCTGAGATAACAAACAAGGTCATTTCGTCCGGGCCGTAGGATTTCCGCAGGTCCATGAACTGGCCGGCGATATCGTCAACGATTTTCAGGTCTTTATCTATTACCGGGGAATCCGGCCCGAATCTCTGCATGTTGTAATCAAGGTGCGGAATATACACGAGCGTCATATCGGGCAGTTCGTTTTTAACGGTCAGGAGGCCGGCCTGGGCAATCCATTTGCTGGAGGCCTCGTTAGCCATAGGGCCCCAATAAGTCATGAGCTTGAAATCGCCGGTTTCTTTGGCGATTTTTTCATAATAGCCGGCGGGTTTGGAGTAACACCACTCCACCATGCCGGTATCTGTATGGAGAGGGGACGGGGAGATGACGATATCCGCGTTTATATATTTACTGTTCTGGAAGAAGAGCGCCGCGATTTTGGATTTGGAGTCGCGTTCGCGCATAATATCCCAGATGCGCGGGCCGTTTACGAGAGAATTTTCCTGCGCCCAGAACGAGGTATGCATGCCTTTGCGGCAGAAAAAACCGTTGCCTACGATACCGTGGTCTTCGGGCGGTTTGCCGCTGAGGAGGCTCGCCTGCACGGAACAGGTGACTGCCGGGAAAGACGGCGACATCTTCCTGTAAGCGCCATTTTTCAGGAGTGCGGTAATGTTCGGCAGAAACGCCGCTTTTGTTGACAGCAGATGCGGCGACAGGCCGACGATGTCAAGGACGACAATCAATTTTTTTTTCATAATGCCGTAACTCCAAAACTCTTCAAACGCATAAATATTTTATTACCTGACGTCGTAATAGGGTGAATACATGGATTCACCCCTGCTCCGTAACTCTTAAACCCCGTAACCCCTTAACCCCGTTATACGGATTCCACGGATTTTATTTCAGGTATTTCGCGTTTAAGGACTGCCTGTATGCCGTTTTTCAGGGTCATCGTGGACATGGGACAGCATCCGCAGGCGCCGGTGAGCTTGACCTTAACGATACCGGTTTTATCATCTACGCTCACAAGCTGGACGTCGCCGCCGTCGGCCTGAAGGTTAGGCCGGATTTTTGCCAATACGGTTTCTACTTTATCACGCATAAAAAACTCCTTAAAGAACGAATTTAAGATATAAAATATAAGATTTAAGATTTTTCGGAACGGATAAACTTTCAACGAAAATCATACAGAGAACGCGACGAATCAGACAAGGTACCTGACGAGACTCTAGTAAATAATCCGGAATCCGGAAAAACTTCCAGACGGGGTTCCTTCGGTTACATCCACGCCGGCGACCCGCGCGCCTGACGGTCCTTTATGGCACCACAGAATAAAGTCGTTTATTTTATCCCGCGGGCCTTCGGCTTCAATTTCAACCCTGCCGTCATCCGTGTTTTTGACCCATCCGTTTAGGCCGAGGGACAGGGCTTTGTCGCGCGCATGGGCGCGGAAATAGACGCCCTGGACTATGCCGGAAACAAAAACATGCACATGAATATTTTTTCCTGTGTCTGGCATACGAGTGGTCAAGTGAACAGTGGCGATTGATTAACCGACGGATACGCGGTTGCCGCCGGCTTTTTTGGATTTATACATTGCTTCGTCGGCGGATTTAATAAGGGAATAACTGCTCTGGTACGGCCGCAGGCGGCTTACGCCGATACTGCCGGTAATTTTATGCTTAAACAAATGTTCTATTTTACGCCTGATTTTTTCCGCGATGCGCGTCGCGGCGTCTTCAAACAGGCCGGGAAGAAGGATGACGAATTCGTCCCCGCCGTATCTGTAGGCGGTATCCGTTTTGGGCCGTATCATTTCATGGAGAACGTGGCCGACGGTGTTTAAGACGCGGTCTCCTTCCAGATGGCCGTTGGTGTCGTTATATTCCTTGAATCCGTCAAGGTCCAGCATGATAAAGCTTAACGGGGATTTATGGCGGTTGGCATTGTCAACGGCCTTGTTTACCATTACGTTAAAATGCCCGCGGTCATACAGCCGCGTAAGGCCGTCCGTAATGGCCATAAGCGCTAATTTTTGTTCAAGTTCCTTGCGCCGGCGGATATCTTTCGCGAGGCCGAGCGTGCCGAGCACGCGGCCTTTCTCGTCGCGGTAATAAGTCATGCTTGTGCTTATGGGCACCATCCTGCCTGATTTGGTTTTAAGCCGTGTTTCGTAATCAATCACACTGCCGGTTTTCTCCAGCAATCTGAGCAGTTTGTAACGGTCCGCGGGGTTGTAATAGAGTTCGGATATGGATTTGCCGATAAGTTCTTTTTTTGCGTAACCCAGGAATTTTTCCGTGGAATCACTGCATTCCAGCACCTTATGGTTGGAATCGCTGATTACGATGAGGTCCGGAGACGACTTCATGAACCAGTCAAAATAATCTTTCTTTTTAGGCAGGTTTTTGAACATAGAGAAAAGAATAATCCTGAAAAAAGCTTCGTTTTAAAAACGCGTGGTAATTCCGAAAGTGGTGGTAAAATCCGATGATAATTTTCCTACGCCGGTGCCCAGGCCGAGCTCTATAAGGAAATATTTAGTATGATATTTGCCGCCGGCAATTAATGTCATCGGGATTCCGTCGTATCCTTCTATTATTGAAAACGCATTGGTATTTCCTTCAATCTGAAGGTCCATTGAAAAATTATCCGTCATATTAAGGACGTAACCGACGCCGAAGGAGATGACATTCTCAAGCGCGAGGTTATCCGTGAAAATGGTAGGGTCGCCTACCATGGTATAGCCAAGGTTGAAATGCCAGATCGACTGGCCGTATTTCCGGGAGACGATGAAATTTACGGAAATATCGGGCCCGCCGGAGGATACGAAATTATACTTGTCCGCGAGCGGCATTTTCAGCGCGGCGGCTATAGCCGTTCCGGATATGGAATCATTGCCTTTGGTGATCTGGTATTTCAGCGATGGTATGAAATCGCCGACCCCCCAGCTTCTTTCCGCGTTTGGAACGTACGATGTCGCGGAAGAATCAATAATAACGCCCTGGTTTCTCGTAAGGTCCGCGAGCGTAGGAATGGAGAGATAAAAACGTATTTCAAGATTGTCAAGCAGTCCGTATTTTATGGACATGCTGGGTTCAAGCACGCGCTGGTCGTAAAAGGTCGACCAATTTGCGCCGTTGTTTGAAAAGGAGCCCGTTGAAACGTCAACATTTGTAGTGACATAGACGGCTTGTCTGGCTACGGTCTTGGCGCCTTCAAGGGGCGGTACGAAGACAAGGGAATTAAGCTGGTTATTATTGCCGCTGTAAAGAGGCTGGGCGAGCATAATGGTATAGCCGGTGTCGGATTCATATTTGCGGCGGAGGAGTTCGTCTTCCCGCGTGAAGGCCCAGTCTTTGCGGATTTTTTCTATGGCGTCCAGAGACGGCGTTTCAGAGGCATCTTCCATTGCTACGCGCATTTTTTGCGCCGTGCGCAGTTCGTGGGATTGTTTGTACATTTCGTAGGATTTTTCCTTCTGGCCGGTCTTATTGTAGGTAAGTGCGAGTTTTTCGCAGGCGATATAGGATTCATTGAAATATTCAAAGGCCCTTTCATAGGCTTCTATGGCTTCCACATAGCGCTGTTCGGCATAAAAACCGTCGCCTTTGCGGACCCATTCCTGGTGTTTTTCAAGGGCCTTGGAGCGGGCTTCCATGGCTTGGGATTCTGTTCTCATTCCTATGGAGGCGTATGCCGTAGCGAGCCGCGAATAAGAATAGGGTTGGATAGGGTCGTTTCTGATGGAGAGCCAGTAGCAGTCTATGGCCTCGTGATATTTGCTTTCGCGCAGGAATTCGTCGCCCCGCAGGTCGTATTCGTTGACGTCCGCCAGAGCGGATGCGCAAACGCATATAAAAACAGCGATTGAAAAAATAAACTTATTCATAAATAAATCGTAACTAATGATAGTCACGAGGACGCGAAGGCGCGAAGATTTGTAACCGTTCTTCGTGACTTTGTGCCTTCGAGGCTATAATTATCGTAGTTATTATAAAAATAGCCGTTGCAAAAGTCAAGGTTTTGTTGACTTTTACCAATTGAAAGTGTATAAATAGTGTTTATGAACAGGCTCGGCATAATAGTTTTCGCATTCGCAGTACTATTGCCAGCTATTTCCGGGACTTCATACGGACAGATGGCCGAGGGCGCCGGTTGCATGCTGTCTTCGGAAGGACGGGAGACCTCTACGTACATTTACTACGGCCTGACAAGCGATTTGGTAATAAAAACCAGGGAGGTCGGGGATACGAATCTTCAGTACCGGTTTGCCGGCGCCGGCTTTTCGTTTCAGCACAGCGGCAAAATATTCGGCTATACGCCGTTTTTGGGTTTTGAACGGGCTATCCTGACGCAGACCGAAGCGGAAACCAGCGGTATGAAACAATTCATTGACCGTTTGCAGATAGGCATTGCGGATTTTCCTGAAAGAGGCTCTAATGATATTGGATATGCAGTTTCCACAGGATACGTTTCACTTGCCATGTGGGATGGCTTGAGGGACAGGTTTAAGGACGGCGGGGTTTACGCGTCCGGAAAGCTGTTCTGGGATTATAATTTAACCAAGCAATTTGAAAGCCGGCTGGTGCTGTCAGCCGCGTCCAAATTTTCCGGCACTGATTTGGCGTATAACCTTGCGGTTATTCCGGCCCTGGCATGGCATGCCGGCGAGAATGTAGAAATAACACTTGGATTGAATTTAAGCTCAACCAGGTTTAATTTCCAGTTTCACGGCCAGTCAAAAACCATAGATATAGACGATAACCTGAATAGTTTTTTCTCAACGGAAAAATCGATGATCTTCGGCGTAAACATCGCTTTTTGATTGAACAATGTTGAATCGTTTTGAACAGCATTGAACGACTTTTAACAACAGATTAAACAGATTTAGCAGGGAGAATACAGGTGCCGCTTCGCGCGTCCTTCATTCTCCATTTTTCATACTTCCTTCTTTATAAAGAACGGGGGCTTTACGAGACTTTAAAGAGACTTGCGGCTGACGAAACGACGGACTCCTGACTTAGGACGCAGGACTCAAGACTCCGTCCCGTTTTTCGTGACTTCGTGTTTTCGTGGCAAAAAACGTAAGGCTGATTTATCAGGGATTGATCTGAATGAAAGGACTTAAGAGAAAAATTATAATTGCCGTAGCGCTCGTGGTATTCACCTTCAGCGCCGGCGTTTTCGGCTACATGTGGATTGAAGGCTGGGATGCCTTTGATTCGCTCTATATGACCGTTATTACGCTCGGCACCGTCGGCTACGGCGAAATTCCCACTCAGCTTTCAACCGGAGGCAGGGCATTTACGATGTTCCTTATCGTGATAGGAATGGGCACCTTCGTATACGGCATCACTACAGTAACAGCATTTATCATTGAAGGCGAATTGGGCGGTTTTTTGAGGAAAAAACAGATGATGAAAACCATTGAAAACATGAAGGACCATTACATTATCTGCGGTTCGGGCGATGTGGGCATGTATATCATTGATGAATTGCATAAGACCCAGCGCGAATTCGTGGTTATAGAAAACGAATCCGAACATCAGGCAAAACTTAAAGAAAATGAAAACATTGTTTATATTGAAGGCGACCCCGCGGAAGACGCAATTCTCATACAAGCCGGCATTCAAAGGGCAAAGGGCCTTATAACCGCTCTGCCTTCGGATAAAGATAACCTGTTCGTGGTAATAAGCGCCAGAAGCCTTAATCCCGCGCTGAGAATAGTCGCGCGGTGTAACGAGGAGAGTACGGAGGCGAAACTCAATAAGGCCGGCGCCGACGCTACAGTGTCCACCAATGCTATCGGCGGCCTGCGTATGGCCTCAACCATGATACGCCCTACGGTAGTAACCTTCCTGGATAAGATGCTCCGCGGCCCGGAATCACACCTGCGTATTGAGGAAATTGAAATATCGCCTGATTCACGGCTTGTAGGCAAGTCCCTGAGAGAGGCGGATATCGCAAATAAAACGGGATTGCTCGTGCTTGCAGTGAAAAACAGGGAAACAGACCAGTTTGCTTTTAATCCTAAAGCATCATCCGTTCTTACAAAGGACGATGTCCTTATTTTTATCGGCAATCCGGAACAGATAAAGACGTTCAGGAAATATTATTAACGAAGTAGCGAGTAGTGAGTACCGAGTACCGAGGAAGGACGGACGAAACGAGGAAAGGGAAACAAAGTCGTTATTTCGCTGTGATATCTGTGGTCAAATGGCGTAGTCGTTCTTCGTGACCTCGCGTCTTCGTGGCAGGAATTGCCGTGGCTTGTAAAATATTTTTACATTTCCCGAAACTTTATTAACAAAGCGGTGTTTCAATTAGTGATAACGAAAAAAAGAGGTTGTTTTTAGGAGATATCTTTATGTTTAATACAGCTGGAAAAATACTTTTTGCGATGGTATTTATCATATCATTAATGGTATTTACAGGTTGCGGCAAGGGACAGCCGATTGATCCCAATGCAATAACCAATACTGCCGGTTCCGGCACCAATACCGAGTCCGGTACCAATACCGGAGGTACTGCCGGCGGTTCTACTGCGGGCGGCGATACGAGCGGCGGTACGACAACCGGTACGGATACCGGTTCAACAACAGGTTCGGGTTCGTCAACCGGCGATTCAGGCACTACAACAGGAACGGGTTCAACCGGTTCCACTGGCGGTTCGACCACGGGTTCTACCGGCTCTACGGGTTCCGGGACCGGTTCAAGCGGTTCGGGCACGTCCACAGGCGGCACTACCACGAGTACGGCGACATCCGATTACGTAATATATGAAGTCACGCAAACAAGCAATAAGTCCTACAAGGCATCAATAAACAGCGCAAATATCGTAATCCTGCCTTCTGCGGTTTCGGCCTCGGCAAACATGCAGGCAGTAGGAAATGCCAGTGTTACTTTTTCCGACGGCACTACGATTTCTACGGGCGACGATTCCGGTTTTGATAAAACGGAAATTCCCGAGGGTGTCATTCTTGACGCCTATTCCGATCCCGCGAATCAGCCGTCTGTTACAATTACCACTGCCTCCGGCGATTCTGCAATGACAACGATATCCGTTGAAATGGAAGACGACGCATCTTCTGCGACAAACGGCGACAACGGCAAAGGCGACCAGCCCATAGGGCTTGAACTCGTACCTGAAACATTCTCCATTAACGAAGGCGGCATGCAGATTCTGCATGCGCTCAGGATAAATGCCAATGGCAAGGTCATTAAAGCAACGAATGTTACATGGGAAATTTCTCCGGCGGATTACTCTGCCAATCTCGTTCCCGATGAGAGCGACAGCAGTTACGCGGTATTTACCGCGCCGAGCGATATTCTGGAAGAAAATCTTGATGTTACCATTACCGCGACAATACTTTCGGACAGCCTTGAAATCAGCGATTCCAGCGTGGGTTTTGTAGCCAATGACGCCTATCTCGTGAAAATCTACGGCATTCTTTACAATACTGACGGCGTTACTGTAATGGCCAATACGCTTCTGGGCGTTGACCTGCCTCAGGTCCCCGGCCTGAAACCGTTCTTTTTCACGGATATAACCGACATGAACGGGATGTATGAAATCTATGTCCCGGCTACGCCGATGGGACTCGTTGACGGCGATAAATACAGAATATTCGTGGATAGCGACCTTGAAGGTAAGAAACACCTTGTCAAGGGCCTGAATATGGCCACCGGTGATCCGTTTATAGTTGTCTATCAATTGGAAACCGAGAAGAACGTTAACGTGAAAAAAACCGATATCTCATTTTTTGTTCCCGAGCCAACGCCCGTAAAAAAAGTCATCAGATACGCGGCCTGGCAGGTAAGAAATGCCGTACAGCGCCTTGTAGCGGAACCGCATAACCGCGTCAGGGAGCTTTTTGACGGCGAGACCGTGCCTAATCCGATTAATTTCGGTATTCTTAAAGGCTGGTCATGGGAATGGATTGAGGACCCGACCTACGATTTGCTGTTGACTTCGCCGGACTTGCGCGAACATATTTACGTCGTTGAATCCTCAACGGACCATTATACTTACAGGCATGAAATCCTGCCATATCTCTACAACACGGTTTATCCGACGGATTGGATTAAAATAGCGGAAGGCGAATGGGTGGATACCTTTGAAAGTACGGTTTTGATACAGATCGTAAATACCATATACCATTACCTGCCTGGCAAGGATACCCCGCACAGGACTACAGTGGTTGCCTGGACGCCCGGCAGTTCCGACCTTTCCAGCACTCTTATGGTTGACAATTATTATGGAAATATGAATGACGCGGACAGTAAGAAAATCAATCATTTTGAAGTAGCGAGGGAATTTAACGGATTTGAAGTAATCGGTACAAATGCGGATTTGTTTACCTACGGCGGTTCCGGGATTGCGTATTTCTATCCGCCGGTCGTTGACGCAACATTGCCTGCGCCCGATTCCGTGCAGGTAACGAATTCGTTTGCCGGCAACCTTACAGGCAAATTCGGCGGGGATTTCGCGCTGGTTGATACGACCCTTGACGGCCCGCATAACGGCGATAAGGTGGAAATCCACGTTCTGTCAGTAGCGGAAAAACTTACCCAGGCTAATACCGACCTTCAGAAAATTGCCACCGGCAGTATAAAGAAACTTGAAGAAGACGATACCTTTACCACTGTCTGTACGTTTGATATTTTCATTAACGGCGTGATAAAAGTGTACGCCCCGGAAGATACGAATCATACGGAACCGAAGGAAGTTATAAACGAATAAACCATTTAACAGATATTCAAGCCTTTCCAGGCGTAAAAAACCTGGGAAGGTTTTTTTTATATCGCTTCAGTTGCTGAAGCCTTGCTAATTTTTTCATTTTTGGAAACTCTCTGGCAGTCAGATGATTCCCATGGCCCTGCATAATTCATTCCGCTCTTCCGGCGTTATTCCGGCATGGCAGGCATAACTCTCCAGAAACCGCCATTTGTCTGTTTTCGTAAGCCGGGCTTTGTCAAACATCCTTCTGAATTCAAACAGGTCGTCGCCCCTGAAAGACGGCGTTAAGGACCTGAATAGTGTTAGATTTTTCATAAGCGGTAAAAACACGGCGGTTCTTTTTCCGTATTCTTTTGTAAGCGCCGCGCCCGCCTCAATGCCGTCCGCCTTGAAACCCATTGCATGCAACCTTCCCATAATCGCTCCTGTGCGCGTCAAAAGCTCTCGCTGTCCCGTATCGTGCCCGGATTTCAGGCATTCCTTCATCTGTCTCATGCCGCTTTCCGTCAGCACCGCTATTATGCCGCTTTTGGAAAAATTTTCCGGCATCAGGAGCGCTACGGGTATTACCGCGGGCAGTCCGGCAAATGATAGCGCATTTGCGTTGCGCCAAATTTCCCTGGCATCGGAATACCACGCAAGGAACAGGTAGGTTTCATTGTTTTTTTCAGCATTCAGCGGTTCAAGAAGCGTCCAATTCCCATCAGGTTTCCTGCCGGCCATGACTTCGCAGGTTTTCTCCAGGAATTTTTCAACTGTTGCGTAATCAAGGCCGGGCAATTCCTTTTTCAACAATCCGTGGAATCCGTTGAAATCCAGTTTCTGGTAATTTCTTCCGGGTTTCGCGCATTGCCTGCGTACCTTGGCAATATCGCGCCATAAAAGCTCCTTCTGCTTTTCCGCGATTTCGCCTATAAATTTTCTTAACCGGACAATGCCGTATTCATCATCTGAAAAATATGCCTTGAGAAACCTTAAACGGTCCGTGTTTGATATGGAAGCCATGCGGTTCAGTTTGGCAAGGTTCAGGACGCAGAGTTTTTCAGGAAGAGGCGCTCCGTTGAATTCGGCCCTTTCAAAATCCACAAGCCATAACCTGAAAATCCCGTTTTTGTCAGGAGAGACCAGTATGTTGGTCGGGCTGAAATCGTCCTGATAGATGCCTTTTTTGTGCAGACTGCGCGCGAATCGTCCGTACGAACGTATTATGGCATGGACCGCGGCCGGGGACAATTGAGATATTTCACGATTCAGAAAAGCGCCGATATTTGCGGCGTTTTCCATGAACTGGAAAATTATCGTGCTGTCTGAAACTGCCGCGGGCAGGGGCGTGTCTATTCCGGCTGAATGCGCGTCAATAATTCTGCGCAATTCAATGCGGCTCTTGTGCCCGGTAAAAGCGCGTTTAAGAAGCATAACCGGCGCCTTGAAAAGCGCGGGTAATAAACCGCGGCCGGTTTTAAGGGCGTTTTTGACATATTCCGCCGGAGACCGGTATGTTTTTACGAGGAAATTTTCACCGGCAATTTCCGAACGGTACAGCGTTTTTACGCGGCTTTGCTTTATAGCAATGCGGTTCTTCATAATATACGGCAGTTCTTGTGCGAAACGGTTCGCATAATCATTCCTTACCAGCCACACGGTTTTATCGGTTTTGATTTTTTTATAACCGGGAAACGCGGACTTGCCGGCGGAACGTATTCCCCAGGAATCCGGGCATAGAAAAACGTGCCACGCAAATATGGCCGAACTTATAAGGAATTTTTTGCGCAATGAGGGGATCAGGAATAGCGTCAGCGCATTGGGAATCAGGTTCAAAATGGAATTTGCCAGGGCTTTTACGGCCTTTACCGCGGGCAGGAGCGCGGCATACGGCATGGAATAATGCTTGAAAAAAAACCTGTAAAGGGAGCGGTGGTATTCTATGCGGGAGCGTATTTTGATTTTACCCGCGCTTTGACCCTGGAGATGGATGACCCTTGACATGGGCACGAGGAAAACTTTTCGGCCTGATTTGCGAACACGGAAGCACAAGTCTGTTTCTTCAAGGAAAAAGAAGAAGCCTTCATCCAAAGGAGGCCCTTCAGGCAGGGCGGATTTTCTTATGGCCATGCACGCGCCTATGCAGGATTCCACTTCGAACGGTTCTTTACGCGCCTGGAGCTTACTCGGAAATTTTTCCGGAAAAATCAGGCGCAGAAGGCTTTTGTTCAGGGTTTCAGTCAGGAGTGAAGGCGTGGAATCAAATGAATTCTGCAGGGAGTTATCCGCGTTAATCAATTGCGGGCAGGCGATGGCCGCGTCGGGATGCGCGTCAAGGAAATCAATCAGCTTATCAAGGGCGCCCGGCAAGCAGACAGTATCGGAATTAAGGGCTATCGCATATTGTCCGGAAGAATTCCGCATGCCGGCGTTCAATGCCCGCGCGAAACCGGAATTTTCCCTGTTTTGCATGAGTTTTACTTCCGGAAACAGCGATTGTATTTTTTGCACGCTGTCATCCGTGGAGGCATTGTCCACCACAATGATTTCATGTTCGCGTGAAAGCGTTTGTTTAACGGAATTGATTGCGTTGACAATCAAATCCGCCGTGTTCCAATTGATAAATATGACGGATACTGACATAGAAATCCTAATCGCAAAGCGCGAAATTATAAATTAGCACAGCCTGTACCAGGCGCTTCGCTTTGGTACAGGGCACAGCCGCACCTGTGCGCCGGAGCCTGCCTGCACGCACCTGCGTGCTGAAGCACCTTCCTACGCCCACCGAAGCGGGCTTCGCGAAGGCGGGCTTCGGTGCGTAAGCACGAAGCCGATGCTTCGTTTCGGTCGCCTACGCTCTCCATCCTCCGTAGCAGAGCTACTGCGGAGGACGGGCAAAGCTTCAGCGACGGAGCGCGAAGGCAGGCGTTTCGGTGCGCAGGCGCAACCAGAGAGCTGTTCGCTTTATAAAATTCTAAAACTTCTGCGTAAGAAACATAGAGGTTGAGAACTTAGACTATAACCGTAGCCCGGTTAACCCGGCATATCAATGGCCTTGTAATAGACATCCAGCGTTAAATCGGCCATTTGAACGGCGTTGAAATTCTGCTCTACAAAACCGCGGGCTTTGGCGCCCATATTACGGGCCGATTCGGGGTTATCAATAAGCCATAGCAATTTATCGCGGATGGCAATATGGTCCATTTTCGGGACCAGCAGGCCGGTTTCATTTTCTTTTATAAGATAATAAGTTCCGCCTACGGCGGTAGCGATGACCGGTTTTGCGCATGCCATAGCCTCCAGGATGGTTACGCCCAGGCCGCTTTGCAGGGAGGGCACGACATAAACATCAATAGCCATTAACAAGCCGAATATATCGGACGTTTCAGGGCAGAAGGTAACGTTTCTCACAATATCCAGTTCCCTGACAAGTCGTTTCAATTTTTTTTCTTCCGGCCCTTCGCCGACGATAAGGAACTGCATATTCGGATAAGGCTTAAGTATTTCCTTGGCGGCCTTTAACAGGAATTCAATGCCTCTTACGGGTTCAAGCGGCCCGAAGGCGCCTATGACAGGATATTCGTTGACGGTAAAAGGCGGGGATGGTTTAAGTCGTTTCAAGTCAACCCCTACAGGCACGATTTTGATAAGGTCTTTAGGCATTCTGGCATGGTTTACAAGAGACTCCCTGACGGGCTCGCTTATGGCGATAATTTTTTTCAGCAGGCCGCTGTGAATTTTCAGTTCCTGTTTTTCCTCAAGCATATTGTGCGCCGTGAAAATATAAGGGACGTTGGTTTTCAGAGCGAGTTTACGCGCGAGGCCGGCGGTTTCAATGGACTGGCCGTGGATAAGATGAGGATTGAATTCCCGCACGCGTTCGGCAAGTTTGGGAGGCATGAACAGATTTGACAGCAGGCTGTTCGGGTTTTCCGTGATAGTGACCGGTATGGAACGCTTTTGAAATTCGGTGGCAAACGGCCCGGGTTCGGCGATGGCATAGATTTTATGCCCGCGTTTCGCGAGTTCCGCGGCAAGCGCGAGCGAGCAGGCGCTCGTACCGCGGTATCCCAGAGGCCCGGAGACGAAAACTATATTTAATTTCCTGTCAAACATAAGGATACGAAGATTACAAGATTAAAAGACTAAGAAGATTAGAAGATACGATATTTTTGCATAAAGAGGAATGGAAGTCAAGAAGAATGTGCAAAACATTTTTTATTGACAACCTTAATATTTTTTTATATACTGTTGCTGATAGAAAAATGTCAGGTTTGTTTTTTTTGGAGAGCAGTATTATGACAAGGAACCGGACTAATTTTTATTTAAGCAGATTTGTTGAGGGGGGGGGGCATAACTTGCGTATTGTCAAGAGGTTGTGTGCAAGTTGGCTTCTTGGGTTCCTGTGCGTCCTGCTCGTGTCTCCGTTTCTTCTTGCCGACGATGGCTCTAAGCAGGATGAAAAAATAAAAATCTTCTCAGTATCAGTCTCTCCTGAAGTTTTCTCTCCTTCTCAAAGCTCCTGCGTCTTTTCTTCTTCCTATATAATCAAATCTTCCGATGGCTTGAAACAAGACGACAAATCTCCGGAACATAAATTCTTCGTAAAACAGACTATAGTTATTTCCTCATCCGGTCAGGCGGGGGTAGCTCTGAAAACCATTTCCACCGAACAGGAACTCATTCCTCCCTTAAAAGATAAAACGTTTACAGTTACCCTTAATGCCCAA
>JACRIJ010000030.1 GCA_016220095.1 Planctomycetota bacterium
GAGCATAATATACTTGACATTTGAAGGTAGCCGCAGGCTTTAGCCTGCGCTTAGAATCCAGTATTACAGCGCAACCTAAAGGTTGCGGCTACCTTAGCGCTGGCTATGAATGCCAAGTATATTATGCTCCGAGTGATAAGAGTCTAATTCCGCAACTTCTACGTTTCTTATGCAGAAGTTTTGGTTCTTAATAAATAAAAACTCTAAGCACGAAACCCTAAGCTCTAAACAAATTCAAAGCACTAATGCTCAAATAACCGAAACACGGTCGGACGTCGGGTTTTGAGAATTTGAACAGTATTGATTAAATTTGCGACATTGCAATACTGTGAATACTGAGCGTAGCGCAGCGAAGCGAATGTGAGATTTAGAGTTTAGTATTTATTTCGTATTTAATGCTTGATTTTTTGCAATCCGCTGGTATATTATATGCATGGGAATTAAAGTGTTTTTCTTCAAAAGCAAAGGGTGCCCGCAATGCCAGGCAACGGCCCCGGCATTCAATCAGGTTGCCGAAACCCTTAAGGATAAAATACAGGTTAACGCCATAGACATCATGGAAGACATGCAAACCGCCATAGATAACGGCGTCATGAGCGTGCCTACCATCATAATATTCAGGGATAACATTGAATTAAAAAGACTCAACGGCATCGTATCAAAAGATAAACTTGAAAAAACGATACGCGAATTCCTTGAAGAACCGACAGCCGGCCGGTAAAAGAATATGGATTACTTAAAAGACATCATCAGCATTGGCATCCAAAGCGGCTCCATACAAACGTACGTCTTCGTGCTTGTTGCCGGCATAATTACGAGCTTCACCCCCTGCGTATATCCCGTAATACCCATCATCGCCGGCTATATAGGCGTGCGTCAGGTGGATTCGCGCAAAGAAGCCTTCCTGCTTTCTCTTTTTTACGTCATAGGAATGGCAGTGACATTTTCCGCGCTCGGCATAATGGCGGCTTCAACCGGCATGCTATTCGGCGACATCCAGTCAAACCCCTGGACGCACATCGTAGTCGGCAATGTGATATTGATAATGTCGTTGTGGTTTTTGGGAATCATTAATATACCGGTACCCTCATTCACAATACCCGGCTTTAAGCAAAAAGGGCTTCTGCAGGCATTCATGCTGGGACTGGTATCGGGGATAATCGCCGCGCCCTGCACTGCCGCAGTGCTTGTAATCATACTCAGTTACGTCGGCACGAAACAAAACATGCTTTTCGGCGGAACACTGCTCTTCACCTATGCCATGGGGCTCGGAACGCTCATTATAATAACCGGAACCTTTACAGGCGCGGTAAAAACCATGATAAAATCAGGACAATGGCCCGAACGGATAAAAAAATTCTTCGGCATTGCCATGCTTTTTCTGGCTGAATATTTTTTTATGCAGGCCGGAAAAATGTTTTAAGCGCACATGCTTTTTGGAGGACGTTTTATGAAACTGTACTGGATATTACTGCTGTCCCTGCTGATTGCGGGATGCGGCAAAACCAACGAGACAACCGTTGTAAACGCATCGGGCAAAAAACCGGCGCCCGGTTTTATCCTGACCGACGTAATCACCGGCAAACCGTCCGGCACGGCGGATTTCAAGGGAAAAACCGTCCTGCTCGTGTTCTGGCGCACCGGCTGTCCTATATGCGTGGAAGAAATTCCGGACATTAAAGCCATACAGGAAAAATACAAAGACAAGGATTTCACGCTCCTGTCAATAAGCGTGGACAAAAAAACAGAAACCCTGAAAAAATTCATTTCAGAAAACGGCATAACCTACGCGGTATTATCCGACGCGGACCTGAAAACGGCCAACCTTTACGATGTCGTGGGAACGCCAGGTTTTTTCGTTATAGACAAAGACGGCTTTGTGCTAAGCGAACGCCAGGAAGACATTGATTCCGCGCGGAAAAAACTTGAAAGCCTTTTGAAGTAAATCCCCTCTCCCCTTGCGGGAGAGGGAAGAAAACATTCTTTAACTGTCTTAAACAATGTAACGACGGCGATTTTTGTCACGAATACACACGAATAAACACGAAGAATGCTTATCGTTATTTGCATGTATCGGCATTCATTTTCGTTTACATTTCGTTTTATCAGCTTAATCTGTTGTAAAAAACCGTCGTAATCCGTTTAATCCGTTAAAAAAACCTTTGACTTTTGTCTCTATATATATATAATATTCTGATTATGAAAAAATTTCTCGGTTTAGACATCGGCTCAATGTATCTGGGCGCTGTTGTAATTGACGACAACGGCAATATCGCACATTCTTCCTACACGCGCCATAACGGCGATATCTTCCAGTGCCTCACGAAGGCGCTCGGCAATATCAGCCTGAAAGAAATCTCAAATACCGCCCTTACCGGCCAGGGTACCGCCCAGATTACCGGCGCCGGCGAAGCTATCAATCCCATCGTTGCCCAGGTGGACGGTACGAAATTTTTCTGCCCGAATGTCAGGAACATCGTTTACATCGGGGCCGGGTCGTTCTCCCTCATACGCCTTACCGAAAACGGCAACTACCTTAAACATACCACTAACAGCGCCTGCGCGTCCGGTACCGGCGCGTTCCTTGACCAACAGGCAGGCCGAATAGGCTTGGACGCTGAAAAGATGTCCATCCTCGCGGGCAGTTACGATACCGCTCCCCCTTCGGTCGCCACACGCTGTGCGGTCTTCGCTAAAACCGATATGATACACCTGCAACAGGCGGGTTTTTCCACGGCAGCAATATGCTCGGGATTATGCAAATCGCTCGGCAGTTCAACCATTGACAGCCTGCTTGACGGCCAGAAAATAGAAGGCCAAACCGTCGTTATAGGCGGCGTGGCAAAAAATTCGTCCGTTGTGGATTCCATCAAGGCTAAACTCGGGGTAGAAATCGTCGTCCTTGAAATGCCGGAACTCGCCGGGGCCGTCGGCGCCGCTCTCTCCGCGAAAAAATCGCACCATAAGTCCGCCATTGATCCCGCAAAAATACGCAGGATTGACACCGCGGCAAACCAGAAAATCCTCCGCCCGCCGCTGGACTTGAAATTGTCCATATATCCGGATTTCAAATTCGCTTTTTTCCATATAGATGAAAACCAGACCGAAATCACCCTGCCGGAACTTGTGGAAAACGGCAAAACCTATAAATGCACCATGGGCATTGACATCGGTTCAACCAGCACCAAGGCTACTCTTCTCTCCCTTGATAAAAAAGTCGTCTGCGCCTTCTACAGGAAAACGGCCGGCGACCCCATAAGCGCGACAAAATTCATCTTCCAAGCCATACTGTGGGTGGAACAGAAATTCAACATAAAACTTGAGGTGCTCGGCGCCGGCACTACCGGTTCGGGCAGAAAAATGATCAAGGCCGTCATAGGCGCCGACCTTGAAATAAACGAAATCACCGCGCACGCTATCGCAGCGGTATTCATTGACCCTGAAGTGGATACCATCATTGAACTCGGCGGCCAGGACGCAAAATTCACCCAGTTGCAGAACGGCGTTGTATACAACTCGGTAATGAACTACGTCTGCGCCGCGGGAACGGGTTCGTTCATAGAAGAACAAGCAAAGAAACTCGGCATCTCCGTATGGGATTACGCCGATTACGTCTGGCATTCGCAGGCGCCGTCAACCTCGGACCGCTGTACGGTTTATATGGAACGCGACCTGGACCTGCTCCTCTCAGACGGCTGGAATAAAAAACAAGTTGCCGCCGCAGTGCTCCATTCCGTGAGGGATAACTACCTGAATAAGGTGGTCACAGGCCTGAAAATCGGCAACAGGATTTATTTCCAGGGGGCTACCGCGCGCAATAAGGCGCTTGTGGCCGCCTTTGAACAGGAATTGCAGAAGCCTATTACGGTGTCTCAGTACTGCCACCTGACGGGCGCGCTCGGAGCCGCCCTGCTCCTGCAGAACAAAAACATCTCCAAATCAACCTTCAAGGGATTTGCCAAACTCGCCGGACAGAAATTCGTCCTTGAAACCGAAGTATGCCAGTACTGCAACAACCATTGCAATATGTCCCTTATAAAAACAGATGCCGAAACCATCGCCTGGGGCCTCAAATGCGGCAAAGAATACGGAGATACCAAAAGACGCGTGAGCGATGTGCGGCATATTAAACCCTACAGGGAAAGGCAAAACCTCGTAAAACCCAAAACCGATTTGCAGGAAACCGGATATAAATATACCATAGGCATACCCTACGCCCTCACGGTGCATGCGTACCTGCCTTTGTGGCAGACGTTCTTTGAGGAACTCGGAATCAAACCGGTCTTCTCAAAACCGTCCACCGAAGAAACGTTCAAAAAAGGACAGGAATTCGTTACGGCTGAATTCTGCGCGCCTATAATAATCAGCCACGGCCACGCGGTTGAACTCATAGATAAAAACGTGGATTGCATCATGATTCCGCACATGATCCGCGATAAACATAACCCGCTGACATCTAATTCGCATTTCTGCTGTTACGTGCAGGCACTTCCGTCTATCATAGAATCGGTCACAAAACAGTCCGTTTCGGCGCACCGCAGGCATGTGCCCGAAGTGCTCGCCCCGGTAATACAACTGCATAAGAGCGTCAGTTACAACGCAGGCAACCTGTACGAATCCATGGGTAAACAGCTCGGCGTTTCCTACAGGGCAATGAAAAAGGCGTTTAAAAAGGCCGTTGAAGCGCAGGATAAATCCGACCACGCCATAAGGGAAACCGGCAAAAAAGCCATAACCGAACTTATACAAAAAAACGAAATAGGCCTCGTTCTTATCGGCAGGCCTTATAATACGATTGACAAGGCCATGAACCTTGACCTGCCCGACAAGATCGCGGAAAAGGGCTTCACGGTCTTGACCCAGGATATGCTCCCGTTAAACCTCTTCCACGATGACATCTTTAAGACCGAATACGAAAACATGTACTGGGCTTACGGGCAGAAAATACTTTCCGCGGCTAAATACGTATCCCAACACCCGAATCTTTTCGCGATATATTTCACGTCGTTTTCCTGCGGCCCGGATTCGTATCTGCTGACTTATTTCAAAGATATAATGTGCAAACTTAAAAAGCCATACCTCGTACTGCAATTTGACGGCCACGGCGCCGACGCCGGCTACATGACGCGCATAGAAGCCGCTATAGAATCGTTTGCCGCATGGAAAGAAAGCAGTGCGTCTCAAAACAAAATCGCCGTGCCCGATTACGTCACCAAGGTTACAACGGACACGGACGAATTGAAATCAAGGACGATTTTCATACCTCCCATGGAACCTATAGCCGCGGCGCTTATGGCCTCGGTTTTCAACGCGAACGGCTACCACTCGGAAGTGCTTCCGGAAAACGACCATACGCTTGCTGTAGGATATAAACACACGGGCGGCGGAGAATGCGTGCCCTGCCCCACTACGCTCGGCAGTCTTATACATGTCATAGAAGAAAGAAAACTCGCCCCGGAAAAAACCGCGTTCTTTATGCCTACAGCCTGCGGTCCCTGCAGGTTCGGGCAGTACGCGAAACTTGACGAAATGGTTTTGAAATCCAAAGGCTGGGATGATGTAAAAATACTGTCGCCTTCGGCAATCAATGCCTATGAAGGCCTCAGCGGAATTATCCGAAAAAACCTGTGGGACGGCATAGTGCTGTCGGATGTCCTGCGCAAAATAATCCTGAAAATCCGCCCCTATGAAACGGAAAAAGGCAGTACCGATAAGACCCTGGAAAACAGCCTGCGGAAATTGGACGCGGCCTTCAAAAACAGGGATAATATGGAAAAAACACTCGCAGGAATAGTCAGGGATTTCAAAGAAATTAAAACCTTGCATACCGTAAAACCCAAGGTTGGAATCGTCGGCGAAATATACGTAAGAAATTCGCCGTTTATCAACCAATACCTCGTAAAATGGATTGAAGACCTCGGCGGCGAAGCACTTATGCCGTCCATCGGCGAATGGATAATCTATACCGCTTACCTGCGCAGGCATAAACAACACCCTGAACCCGAAGGATTCCTCGGATATATAGGCGGACTCCTGCGTGATAAATACCTCCTCCGCAGGGAACATAACCTTTATAAAGTAGCGGAATCTTTGATTAAAGACCGCAAAGAACCCGCGATGGAAGACATTATACGCGAAGGCGAAAAATACATTCCTATAGCTTTCCAGGGCGAAGCCATCCTGACTTTGGGAAGAGCAGTAGTATTTATCAAGGAAGATAAGGTTGATGCCATAGTCAACGCCTCGCCGATGTTCTGCATGCCGGGCACCATCACGACGTCTATCTTCCCGCAGATAGAAAAAGAATACGACATACCGGCCGTGTGCACGTTCTACGACGGAAGCGGCCAGCAGAATAACGTGCTTATACCCCACATGCACTTTATCAAAAACAGGCTGGAACAAAAAACACGGCATTCAAGCGATGCCGGCAAGACTATAAGTACGGTAAAATGAATAATGAAAAATGCAAAATGAAGGACGTCGCCCGGTTCCCGTTCTAACGAACGAGAAAGAAGAAGACAAAACGACGCAAAGACGCAGTATTACTGCGGTTCACAAGAAGCGTTCGCTCTTTGTTCACTTCGTGGCAAAAACCAGTAGAAGTCGTCGTCGTTTTCCGTGTATTCCGCGTATTCCGTGGTCAAAAGCGCGGCGTTTGGTATCGGTGTTAAGCATAAAACCACGTTTTCTAACCACGGAAAACACTGAATACACGGAAGAGTTAAAATAGATTTCGTGAGTTCTCCCTGTACCAGTTATCGGTACAGGGTTCTGTGGTAAAAAATGCCGTCCTTTCGTTTTAGCGGCCTTTGCGGTTAAACCGTAGTTGTCGTTAGACGTACGACGGCCGGAATAAACCGCTAAGAGCGCAAAGAACGCAAAGACGGCGTTACCTGCAATCGTCTTAGCCCTTCGTTACACTCACTTCGCTCTGCTCAGTACTGCGGCAGGGTAAACTTGCTTAGCGGCCTTTGCGGTTAAACCGTAGTCGTCGTTAAACGTACGACGGCTGGAATAAACCGTAGAGAACGTCAAGAACGCCAAGTGACGCAACGAAAGCAACTATGGTTTATGAACTTCTGCGTAAAATACGCAGAAGATTTAGAGATAAAACGACGACACGAATTTTGCCACAGCCCTTCGCTATGCTCCCTTCGTTACCTCAGGATTGCGACAGGATAAAAGCGCACAGAGACCACGGAGAACGCGACGAATTGGACAGTGACTTAACGAGACTCTAAAGAGATACGACGACGAAACTACAACAGGTATTTTCGACGCTTGCGTTTACGCACGCTCTTAAAAATCGTTTTACGCTCCGTGCCCTCTGTGTTCTCTGTGGCTAATCGGCGAGGTCGTTCGTCGGTCTTCGTGACCTCATGACTTCGTGGCTGAAAATTTTCGTGTAAACTATCTATGAAAAAAATCTGGATAAATAGAGCTAAACATTTCAAGGAGGCCGAACGGTTTGACGCGGCTTATTACATGAAAATGACGCCCGAAGAAAGGCTGGACATCATGGAGATGCTCAGAAATGAATACTGGAAACTGCATAAAGGCGGATTACATGAACATAGACAAAGACTACGCAGAATTGTTACAATTATTAAATAAACACGACGTTCATTATTGCATTATCGGCGCGTACGCAGTGGCGTTTTACGCAAAACCGCGATTCACAAAAGACATTGATATCATGGTAGAACCCGATGCGGCTAATGCGTCAAAGCTTGTTAGAGCGCTTGAGGAATTCGGGTTCACAAAGACCGGATTGACTCCGGCTGATTTTGATAAAGAAGATAAAATAGTGCAGTTGGGTTATGAACCGGTACGGGTGGATATTGTCACCTCAATTGACGGATGCAGTTTTGAAAAGGTGTGGAAAAACAAAAAAGCCGGCCTTTACGGCAATGAAAAGGTTTTTTACATCGGAATCAACGAACTTATAGAAAACAAGAAAACGGTCTCCCGCATCCAGGACAAAATGGATGTGGAAGCGCTTTTAGCGATTTCCGCTAAAAAGATAAAACACAAGTTGCATTAAGAAAGATATTTTTATGCCTCAAATTTCAGATGAATTAAGAAACAGAGCCGTAAACACCATTAAACTGCTCGCCGTGGACGCGGTGGAAAAGGCCAAATCCGGCCACCCCGGAATGCCCATGGGCACGGCGGATATCGCCTTCGTGCTGTGGACACAGTTCCTTCAATACAACCCCGAAGATCCGAATTGGCTCAACCGCGACAGGTTCGTATTGTCCGCGGGTCACGGCTCCATGCTTCTGTACTCAATGCTCCACCTGTCGGGTTATAAAATATCCATGGACGACCTGAAAAATTTCCGCCAACTCCACAGCATTACGCCGGGACATCCGGAATACGGCTGTACGCCCGGAGTGGAAACCACCACAGGCCCATTGGGCCAGGGTTTTGCCAACGGCGCCGGCATGGCGCTCGCGGGTAAAATACTGCGCGAAAGATTCAATGCCCTCGCGGGCAAAGAATTCTTTGATTACCGCGTTTACGCGATAGTCAGCGACGGCGACCTCATGGAAGGCATCACCTCCGAAGCCGCTTCTCTCGCCGGCCATCTCGGATTAAATAATATGGTTTACCTGTATGACGACAACCATATCACCATAGAAGGTGATACCGCTCTATCTTTTTCTGAGGACGTAGCAAAAAGATTTGAGGCGTACAACTGGCACGTCCAGCGCGTTGACGGCCATAATCACCAGGCAATCGCGAACGCGATAGAAAAAGCGCAGGCGGAAAAAGACAGGCCGAACCTTATATTGGCGCGCACGCATATCGCCAAAGGCAGTCCGCATAAACAGGATTCACAGGAGGCGCACGGCTCGCCGCTCGGTGAAGAAGAAGCCAGGGCAACAAGGAAAAACCTCGGTTGCGGCGAGACAACGGTCTTTTGCGCGTCTCAGGAAATATACGATATCTTCAAGGCGCGTAAAGAAGAAAACCTGAAACATTACACGAAATGGCAGGCGGAATTTGCCGCACTGCGCGCCCAAAACAAGGAATTCTCCGAACTCTACGCAAAGATGTTTGAAAAACAGGTTCCGGAAAATATTTTCGAAATACTGAAATCAAGCGTCAAAGAAGGCGACCAGGCAACAAGGGTTTCGTCAGGCAACGCGCTCCAGAAGTTATCCCCTGCCATGCCGTCGCTCATCGGCGGCTCAGCGGACCTCGCACCGTCAAATAATACCTCAATCAAAGAGGCCGTGTCAATTAAGAAAGGCAATTTTGCCGGCAGGAACCTGCATTTCGGCATAAGAGAGCACTGCATGGGCGCGGTAATGAACGGCATGGCGCTGAACGGCGGATTCATCCCATACGGAGGCACGTTCCTGATATTCTCGGATTACATGCGGCCAAGCATACGGCTCGCGGCGCTTATGAACTTAAGAGTTATATATGTATTCACGCACGACAGCATATTCCTCGGCGAAGACGGCCCATCGCACCAGCCGATAGAACATTTAGCCGCGCTCAGGGCGATACCTAATATGACCGTAATAAGACCCGCGGACGGAATGGAAACCGCGCTTGCCTGGGAGATGGCGCTGAAAAATACGACTGGCCCGACGGCATTAATCCTGACAAGACAGAACCTACCGTTATTGGACAGGAAGAAATACACCCCTGCCGAAGGGATACGAAAAGGCGGATATGTCGTTTCAAATGCGAAGAATGCCGTGCCGGACGCAATACTCATCGCATCGGGTTCAGAGGTACCGTTGGCGCTTGAGACGCAAAACCTGCTATTAACAAAAGGCATAGACGCAAGCGTAGTGAATATGGCGTGTTGGAACGTATTTGAAAAACAAGCCGAGGAATACAGGAAATCGGTGTTGCCGGACGCGTGCAAAAAGCGCGTATCCATAGAAGCCGCGGGCACGTTCGGATGGGAAAAATGGGTGGGCTGTGAAGGCCTGAAGATAGGAATAGACAGGTACGGCGAATCCGCGCCGATAAAGGCGTTGGCAAAGAAATTCGGTTTCACGCCCGAGGCGGTAGTTGATAAAATAATGAATTATACGGGGAAATGACTATAGATAAATTAAAAATTATAAATTAAGAATTAAGAATAACGATGATTATTCATACCTTTTTTTCATGTCACTTTTCATTCTTCCTCCTTGCGTCATATTCTGTCTCCCCATGAAAACAACAGCACAACATCTGATTAACCAATATGCGCAGTAGAGACGCCCCGTCGGGGCGTCTGTTTATGACTTTGATTAAATGCGCGGAATGCGGAAAAGAGATTTCCGATACGGCAGTTACATGTTCTTCATGCGGACATTCTCATTTGCAGACTCAAAGCACACCGAACCAGACACAAATCCCAACCAATATCAGATGGATTGCAAAATTAAGCGGCATTGTGATAGTGCTGTCGCTTATTTTTTTACCGATTGCATCATGCGGAGAGATGACTTTTACCGGTCTTGATGTTTTCTCCGACGGGAATATCGGCGCCGGCATTAAAATTCTGCTTGGCGTATCCATTTTGTTTGCCTTAGTATCACTGTTTCTTAATAAAGGGCAGTCATTAATATGGTCCGGAGTAATAGGATTAGTATCGCTGGCTATAGGATATATGAAAGCTCGTCATGATGTGCGCGTATTGAGTTTAGACATAGGCGCATATATTGCCGGTATTGGCTTTGTTGTATTGGCCTTCATTGGCAGTATTATGCATATGCGAAATAATGACGAAAAAACCGCTAAATAATCCTATACGCATAGATAATCCTGACTTTGTTATGGTAAAAAAATATTAAGGTTACAACTTTTAGAAAGGAATTTATCATGTCTATGTCTTCGCAAATAGCGATTTTGGTTACATTGCCTATATGCGGCTGTCTTATTTATTGCACGTCTTGGATTGTCAATACTATCAAGAAAAACAATACGAAGTAGGTAATGCCCCAGGCAAGGGTTACTCTCTTCCTGTTCATCGTGGGCCCTTGAAAGGATGACCGGGATATGACGCGAGGAGGAAGAATGGAAAACGTAGAAGGGAGGGCGACGAAAGATGACAGGTGATAGAATGATAGGAATAGCTGACATGGATGCGTGAACATGTAAAACTCTAAATCCTAAATCCGAAACTCTAAACAAATTCCAATGCTCAAAATGCATTCTAAACTCAAAACACGACGAACGCCGTGTTTCGGTAATTCGTATTTTGAATTTACAAACTGTCCCCCTTGTCATTCTCGCATGCTATAACCTTCGTAACGTCGTTTAGCCATTCAGCCGTCAATCCGTTTAATCTGCTTAATCTGTTGTTAAAAATTCGTCGTGTCTCATTATATTTCTTGACTTATTTGTACAGATTGCTACAATCAGAACTTACATCCATGTATGTATTTTAACCAAAATATGGCTAAAACAACCCCGTATTTCAGTCAAAAACAGGATAAATAGCGTTACCGTAGTCAAAACTACGACATTTAACCACTGAACGCATTGAAACCACAAAGAGCGCCAAGTGACGCGACGAAAGTACTATGGTTTGTAAACTTTTGCGTAAGAAACCTGCTTTAAGGAGCACGAATATGCGTAGAGACATTGAAAATGACCTCGTTTTGTGGAAGTCGCAAAAAGAAAGGTATCCTCTTATAATCAAAGGCGCGAGGCAGGTTGGGAAAAGTTATCTTGTTGAAGCCTTCGGAAAAAACCATTTTCAAAATTGCGTCGTAGTAGAATGAAAAACGGAGGGGGAAAGACGACGAAAGATGATGTGAATTGGCTCTATATATCATACCACGGGTTTACACCCGCGGCTAAACGCCTTTCCTTTTCAGGGCACATCTAACGTCTTACATCTAACTTTCAAAATACCGTCCGTTTAATCCGCTAAATCCTGCCCCCGTCTACTGTTTCCGTATTCTGTCTTCTGTTTCCTGTATTCTCCGTCTATTCTTTCTTAAATCTTATCAATTCGTCCAGGCTGTATTTACCCGGGCCTATCAATATGAAACCAAGGAATACGATGCCGTCTTCTATGGCATGCGAAGCCGGTTGAAACCCCTGATGATTTGTCAAATGGTACAACGACGCCATTGTCATATTGATAACAAGAAACAAACACGCCGGCCGGAAAAAAAAGCCTGCGGCAAATGCTATCCCGCCGAAAAATTCCGCGCACGCGGCCATGAAACCCCAGAACACGGGAAAGGAAGTAATTCCTACCGCGCCCATGCCCATCGCGCCTATATCGGCCCAGACCTTGGATCCGCTGAAAAGCTTCATTGAACCGTGGGTTATGAACATGGCGCCGAGGCCCAGCCTGAGAATCAGCAGTCCGATGTCCCTGTACTTGTCAAGAAATCTTAAAATCATTTCCAATCTCCTTAGAAAAACTAACAATAACGACTAACGCGAATTAACCACTGAACACACTGAATACACCGAACGCACAAAATGAATTTATTCATTTTAACAGAAAAAAACGTAAAAGCAAGGATTTTTGGAGTTCAAGAGTTACGGAGTTAAGGGGTTACGGAGTAGGGGCGAATCCATGTATTCGCCCTGTTACTTATAGTGTTCGCCAGAAACATTCGTAATACTTCAGCCATTTATAATAGAAATTCCCCTCCCTTGCGACTCGCAGGGAGTCCCGACTAAAATGTCGGGAATGAGAGGGAATAAAGGGGAGGGTGAAAAGCATTTTCCCCCTCTCCATTCTTTCGTCCCGTCCTTCGTGCCCTCGCTTACACTGAGTAAAGCGAAGCGTGCCTTCGTGGCCGATCTTCGTTTCTTACGCATAATAAATAATCCTTGATTTTGAATGTGATAATGATTATGATATATGCGATATACCCTGCTTTACTCAATCATAAAGCAACAACCAAAAACCTAACGACAGCGACTAATGCGAATTAACCACCGAACGCGCCGAATACACCGAACATATGAGACAGATTTACCGTGCTCCAATACTTTCGGTGAATTGCATATCCGCCCCCTCGGCAAGCTCGGGGCGCAAGCGCAGCCAAAACGACTACGATTATTTGCCACGAAGGCGAGAGAGCTCATGGGAAAACGCCGAACGTTACCGAAACCACGAATGCACACTAATAAACACGAATTATTGGGTATTCGTGTTCATTCGTGATTAATAATTCGTCAAAATCTTCTGCCGCCCGGCCTATTCATGCAAATCTTCGCGGCTTCGTGTCTTCGTGGCTGAGAAACGTTGGTTTTATCTAAGGAGAATATATAACATGTTTGATAACTGGGGTATGGTAGAAATGGTTTACGCGATATGTTTTTTTATGGGATTTGTTTACGCAATCCTTACGGCGCTCCTGAGCGGAATTTTTTCCGGCTGTCATGACGTGGACGCCGGCGGCGCTGACGCGGGCGGCATGGACGCAGGCGGAGCCGATGCCGGCGGGGCCGCCGGAGGCATGGACGGCCACGTGAGCGTGGACGGCCAGGCCATATCAACAGGCGAAATGCCTGACCACGGTTTGATACAGTTTTCGCCCTTCAGCCCTATCGTTGTGGCAATGTTCATTTCATCTTTCGGCGCCTCAGGCATAATCTGCAAACAGATATTCAACCTGCCGCTCTACTGGCACCTGCCTATCTCGCTCGCAACCGGATTTGCCATCGCGGGCGGCACGTTCCTTATGTTCTCCAAATTGTTCCGCGCCACGCAAAGCAGTTCCGAAGCGCAGAGCAGTGACCTTATAGAACTTGAAGCCGAAGTCATCACTCCCGTGCCGGATAAAGGCGTAGGCGAAATTGCGTACTACGTAAAAGGTTCGCGCTATACGGCTCCGGCAAAATCTTTTACCGGTAATCCCATAAACAACCACGTTCATGTGATAATAAAGAAGGTCGTCGGAACGACATTTTTCGTAATTCCGAAAGTGTAACGACGAAAATGAATTATGAAAAATGAAGAATGAAGGACGTTATCCGGTTCCCGTTTAAACGGGTCACGGGCCACGGGAAACGATCGTAGTAACTCCGTAACCCCGTAACCCCTTAACCCCTAAACACGATGCAATTTATTTCAAAATCTGAATTAGAACGCCGCATTAAAATGTGGGCGGATGTTACCGCATTGTCTTTTGACCTTTATATCGCAATGCTGAAAAAAAAGCATCCGAAATCGGGTAAACCGGCATTAAGAAAAATGATGCTTGAAGATTTTTTGAATATTGGATTGAAAAATCATGAAAGAATATTTTTAGAACACGCGAAAAGAATCTAAATATGCAGTATATCAAAAAATGGTCAAAAAAACTCGGCATTAACATTGAACGACGCTTGAACGACTTTGAACAGCAGATTGAACAGATTAAACGGATTGGCGACTGAAAACTGTGCCGTTCTTCGTGACTTCTCCCTTTTCCTTAGTTAATATTTATGTAAGGGATCCCGCGCAGGGAGCGTCTTCGTGGCTAAAGTAACCCCGTAACTCCGTAACCCCTTAACCCCTTAACTCCGTAACCCCTAAACCCTTTAACTCTAATTGGAGGTTTATATAATGGGTGGAATGATTCCTGTTTACATCGCCATAGGCATAGGCGTTGTGCTTGCGCTGTGGGTAATCGCGGCTTACAACGGACTTGTAGGCCTGCGCAACCAGGTTCAGAACGCGTGGTCGCAGATTGACGTCCAGCTCAAAAGGCGCTACGACCTCATCCCGAACCTTGTAAATACCGCGAAAGGTTACCTCAAACACGAACAGACCGTGCTTGAAAATGTAACAAAGGCGCGCTCGGCCTGCATGAATACACAGGGCGTTGCCAAACAGGCTGAAGCGGAAAATTTCCTCACGCAATCGCTTAAATCCCTCTTCGCAGTGGTAGAAAGCTATCCTGACCTTAAGGCAAACCAGAATATGCTCGCACTGCAGGAAGAATTGACTGCCACGGAAAATAAAATATCCTTCGCTCGGCAGTTCTATAACGACGTGGTGATGAGATTCAACAACAAGACGCAGATGTTCCCGAGCAATATAATCGCGGGCATGTTCGGGTTTAAACAAGCGGAATTCTTCGCGACCGAATCAGCGGAAGAGAAAAAGGCCCCTAAAGTTGAATTCTAAATTGCCTTTGGCAATTTAGCGCCTAAATCAACTTCGTTGATTTAGAAACGAACGAGTGTTTTTAGGCGAAACTGTATATGACGAAACCACAGCCCTTCGGCAGGTTCAGGGTCTAACCCTTCGGCAAGCCTCCTTCGTTCCACTCAGGACTGCGGCGGGGCGAAAGTACACAGAGGACACGCTACGAGAGTAACATGGTGAAAGAATGACAAAGTGTTCGCTTAGAAACATTCTATAATCCTGTCATTCTACCATTCTTTCGTCCCATCCTTCGTGTCCTCGTGTCTTCGTGGCAAAAAAGGTTCTACTATATGTCCGCAAATTTCTACGAACGCCAAACGGCGAATAAGCTGAATTCCGTGCTTCTGGCCGCATTTTGCGCCGGACTGCTCGTACTGGTCGTGTATTTCATCGGAATTGCATGGCTTGGGAGCCCTTTTGCCGGCCTTATCCTGGGCGGAGCCATAGCAATTATTCTCACGATTATAAGCTATTTCGCCGGCGGGTCCATCATCATGGCGGTCAGCGGGGCGAAAGAGATAACGCATATGGAAAACCCGCGGCTGTTCAACGTAGTAGAGGAAATGTCCATTGCCGGCGGCGTTCCCATGCCGAGGGTTTTTATTATCAACGATTCCGCGCCAAACGCCTTTGCAACGGGCAGAAACCCGCAAAAATCCGCGGTAGCTATCACTACAGGGCTCCTTGCCAAACTGAACCGCGACGAACTCCAGGGCGTGATGGCGCACGAAGTATCGCACATAAAAAATTATGACATACTTTTCGCCATGCTGATGGGCATAATGGTAGGCGTGATAGCGATGTTATGCGACTTTTTCAGGCGTTCGGCATTTTCATTCCGCGGATACAGGGGTAGGACGTCAAGCAGGAAAGGCGGCGGCGGCGCGCAGGCATTGATTTTCATTATCGCCCTCATCCTATCCATACTCGCGCCCATTATAGCAAAACTCATACAGCTTGCGGTTTCAAGGCAGAGGGAATACCTTGCCGACGCGTCTGCGGCGGAAATCACCCGCAATCCATTAGGCCTGGCCTCAGCGCTGGAAAAGATATCCAATGACAAGGAAGTACTTGAAGTCGCAAACAGAGCGACTCAACACCTCTACATAGTCAATCCCATAAAGCCGTTTGAAGAACGCGCGGCATTCCTTTTCAGCACGCATCCGCCGATACAGGAACGCGTAAAGCGCCTCAAGGAAATGGCAGGCCAGCATGAATGAAAAGCATTATATCTCCCAAGAAGAGGCCCGCCTAACCATATAGGCGGGGTTCACACAATCCACTGGGCCGTGCCTTGTGCACGGCCTTTTTTACAGCAAATCCTTACGTTTTCTTGACTTTGTTGATTTTACAGGATATAATTAAAGACAGCCTATGCTTAATATACCATTACAAAAAATAAGGTTGGTTGTCCTGATAACAGCCCTTTTGGGACTGGCATTTTCCGTGTCCGCGGACGACTTCACGCACACTTACAACACCCAGTTTTCCACCGCAACCATGGACAATCTGGAGGCAAGCAATCATTCCGTAAAACTCTCCATGATTGACGGCTGGTGGGACCCCTCGTACGACCCGGACTGGTGGAATCTCAGCTACAGGTTCCGCAGGCAGATAAGCATTTCCAACGAATCAACATCCAACATCATCGGACAGTCTTTCCCGATAAAAATGCAATTAAACCTCTCCGACATGGTAAGCCTGGGCAGACTAAAGGAAAACGCCAACGACCTCAGGGTCGCCTATAGAGATACGACTGCCAACAGCTGGGTGGAATGCCCCGTATATGTGGACCGCGCGAACGGGGCCTATTTTGACGGAGCAAATGATTATATCGCACTGCCCGCAACTGCCGGAACTGCAGTAACGGATGGCACGATAGAATTCTGGTTCAAACGCGTCAGCGCGTGGGACGGATCTTCAGTGACGGATGAAGTTCTCTTTTACGATTACGAAGACGCAAGCAACGAATTGAAAATCGCCTTTGCCGGAACTGCGGGCGGAGACGCCGGTTCTCTCGTCGTAAGAGGCACCTTCGACGGCACGCAGGCATTCAATATGGCATCAACAACCATTTCCTGGGCCGCTAACCAGTGGTATCACGCGGCCATTGAATTCGGCACCGGCGGCGCCCTGCTATTCATCAATGGAGTCCAGCAGTCATCCGACACTGACACGCAAAGCCTCGGCGACTTAACGCCGGCAAGCATTGAACTCGGAAGAAATCCTGCGGACTCGGAGTTTTTCAAGGGCATTCTTGACGAATTCCGCTTGAGTTCATTCCGCAGATACGCCTCGGCATTTACGCCGTCCATAAGACCGTTTTTTTCGGATTCAAACACCGTGTGCCTTTTGCATATAGACGAAGAAACCGGAACTATCGCCTATGACGCGTCATCAAACATCAATTCCGCAACCTTGATAAACGGCTGTAAACCGGTTGACGGATACTATACTTACAAAATAAATACAACCAATGATGTCTGGTTTAAGACGCCCGCGAGCACGAGCATTGCCGTCAGCGACATAGAATGCAATTATTTCCTCTACTACGGCAATCCAACTGCCGGCACCTCGGGTATAAAGGTATTTGACATAGCGGATGATTTTTCAGTTGACCCCGCCATAAACGATAACTGGGAGGTCATATTGAAACAGATGGGCGTTGACGCGGACGAGGCTTTATGGGACCCTGTAAACCGATATTGGTATCTGACCACTGCTACATCAAACAGAGGTTCCGGCGTTTACGCGAAGTACGACATGACCGCGCTTGACGGATGGGAGGCAAGTTTTAATTACCGCATAGGCGGTGGCACGGGTACGGGCGCGAAAGGAATTGCTTTTGTATTTTACGACAGGGGCACAAACAACACGTACGGCCCTTCGGCCCCGCAGGCCGGGAATTTGACCTGGGCCGTGGAATTTGACACGTTTGCCGATGCCGGAGACCCTTCGGCACAGCATATATCAGTGGTTTCAAACAACGGCTCGGCGATTACCCATCTGGCCAGCGTAGATGACACGCGGGTTGAAGACGACAACTGGCACAAGGCCCTGATAAGATTCTATAACGGCAATATCAAAGTCCGAATAGACGAAGACCCTGAACCGAAGATTGATTATACATTCGGTACTTTTCAGAAAGATTATAAATATTTCGGATTCACGGCATCTACCGGCTCGCCGGACAACAATAATCACGTCGTATCAAACGTACGCTTCAGGCAATACGTATCTCCCGAGCCGTTTGTCTATGTTGGCGGCGAGACTGACCGCCTGACAGCAGGCAACAGCTGGGGTTTCAGGTATCCGTTAGTCATACAGAACAATTCAACCTCAATACTGCCCAGAGGCTCTGTTATCAAACTAACATTTGACCATCAAACAATGGTTGCCAACAACCAATCGCTTATTTCCGGCAATGACGTCAGGATAGTTTACGTCCAAAACGGCAATTTTACGGAACTTACGAGAACGGCGGAAACGGCATGGAATACGAATTCCACGGAAATATCATTCCGTACCGCGAATGAAATAGCTGCAAACCCCGACGCAGACGGCGGTTATTACCTGTATTTTGACAACATCAATTCCGGAAGCCCGCCCGCGAATGAGCCGTCGCTGTATGTTTTTTACGATGATTTTTCATACTACGGACTTGACACAGGGAAATGGCTTGCCGACGCGGTAAATACCGTAACGCACGGCATAAACAACGGCAAGTTGCGCATTACAGACGCCACGGTTTCAGGCAGTACTTATTGGATAGACGACAACACCAAGACCGGCTCGCAGATAAAAGCCGAATCGCTGTTCCCTTCATCGTTCGTACTGGAATGGACGAGCAGTATCAGCAACACGACTGCCAACGACCGCGGCCAGGCCGGAATGGCATTTATTGACAGCGACAGCCTCGTACGTGCATACCTTGCGCATTCGGATGACAGCACCGGCACTATAAATACGCTGAGGCAATGGCTTCTGGAAAACACCGCACAATCAGAGAGCGGAAGCGCTGATGAAGAAGTTGCCTTTAAGCTTATTAAAAATGACACTATTGTTAAGTACTATGTGAATGGCGTTGAAAAATATTCGGACAGTCTTACGGGAACGCCTGTTGCATTTTCCGTGGCAGCCGGCGCTTTTGGCGGCGCCGCATTCTTTGATTATTGCGACATAGACAACGTAACGATACAGCCATATTATGACACCAATCCTACCCTGACGCTCCAGACGGTGGAAGGACCTTTCTCATTAAGCGGCAGTATAGAATCCGATTTATTTAACGCTGGGGACGTAAACACCGCCATTGAAAGCGTCGTCTGGACGAATTCCGGCACTACCGGCACGTTAACGGTGCGTGTCAGGGCAAACAACGATTCCGACTGGCTCACAGCAAATCCCAACGCGGACTGGTATGATATAACCGCAAGCGGCGAAAACCCGCCGGTATTTGGAAAATATTTGCAATACAGAATCCTATTCCAGGGGCCCGGTACGGACCAGGGGCCGATACTGGACGATATCACGATAGGTTACAATCTCCAGCCGACAACGCCCATAAATATTTCACCCGTTGCAGGAGAACAGATAGTGACATCCACGCCGCTTTTACAGGGGAACGCATTTACGGATCCGAACGGCGACGATACGCATTCGGCCTCCCGCTGGCAAATACGGCTTGCCGGCAGTACATACAACAATCCAGTATGGGATTCCGGCACAACTGCCGCAAATCTCACAAGCGCAACGGTCCCGGACGAGACACTTGCGGACGGATACACCTATTACTGGCGCGTGGCATATATGGACCAGCATTCGGACTGGACGGGCAGTGCCTGGAGCGATTATTCAAATGAATCATCCATGACGGTTAATCTTTCCGGCGCCGCTTATAATGACGCGCCGTCGGCGCCTACCCTGAACGGCCCTACTGCCGAAGAAATCCTGACGGACATCAACGCGCCTATTCTTTCATGGGCGGAGGTCCCGGCGGCTTCCGGCGTAGTATATGAAGTCCAGATTGACAAAACAGGCATCTTTGCCGGCGACCTTGATTTCACGACCACAACAGGCGCCAATTTCACCGATACCATAAGCCTGTATAACGGCAATTACTATTGGCGGGTCAGAGCGGTTGCGGGCACAGTCAATGCCGGCCCGTGGAGCGCCGTATGGATGTTCACAATAAACGTCGCAGATAATGACCCTCCTGAACCCGGCAATACAGTCACAACCCCTCAAGGCAATACGCCGACAACCGGTACTGAGGGCGGCTCGGGCAGTCACGGAAGCGTCTGTTTTCTGAAAACACTCTTAAAGTAATGCCTCGGCAAGAAACAATAAATCCTTGCCGTTCCGCTGTTTTTTTGTTAGTATGCCGGCCGTTGGTGCTGACTTTGGAATCTATTATTATGACTGCTTTAATAGTTAATTCGGACAATGAAAAAAACAAAAGATACGAACTGAACAAAGACGTTATGCATATCGGCAGAGACGTTGAAGACGGCATCAAAATATCCGGCCAGGGCATTTCAAGGGTGCACGCGGAGGTCTTCAAAAAAGGCGATTCTTACTTCATCAAAGACCTTAACAGCACTAACGGCACCATGGTAAACGAAAAAAAAATAGTGGAAGAAATGCTCAAGAACGGCGATGTCATCCAGATAGGAAGCGTTACCATTGAAGTTACGGGATTTTCAGAAGCCGCGAGAAAACAGGCCCGCAAACCGGAACCCGCCATTGAATTTGAAGCCACCGATGAACAGGATAAAAAATCGTCAACCATAGAGCTCAAGCTGGACGAAAGCCTTGAAAAATCATCCGCGCCTGAAAAAGTCGGACAGGAAATAGAATCGCGCGACCTTCTCACCCTGTATAAGATCTCCAAAACCATCGGCATTGAAAAAAACAGCAGTACCCTTCTCAACAAGGTACTTGAACAGCTCGTCAATATCCTTGACGCGGAGCACGGCTATGTTTTCCTGCGCTCCACGGACTCGCCGAAAATTACCGGCAAACTCATCCCGAAAGCGGTAATTCATAAAAGCGGCGCCAATGCCAAGGTCAGCAATACCATAATTAAAAGAACACTCCAATTCTCCCGGGCCATCCTTACGACCGACGCGGGCAGGGATTCGCGATTTACAGCCAGCGAAAGCATCGTCATCAATAAAATCCGTTCCGTAATCTGCGCGCCGCTGGTTTCATCCGGCAACACCATAGGAGTCATCTACCTGCATTCCGGCAGGATATCAGCCATTCTAACGCAGGAAGACCTTGAACTCGTAACCTCGGCCGCGATACAACTCGGCATCGCCATTTCTAATATCCGCGCGCATGAAACGGCCAGGAAGACCTTTATAAATACCCTTAAAATACTCCTGACCGCCCTTGAAATGCATAATCCTGAACTCCAGGGGCATTCCGAACGGGTGGCAAACTACAGCATCGCCATAGCCAAGGAACTGCATCTAAACGAAAACGAAATACAAAATATATATATTTCCGCGCTTCTGCACGATATCGGAAAACTCGCAGTACCCTGCTCAAAATCAGAATCCCCAAAGGAACACGAAGAGCACGTGTACCGCGGTGAAAAAATGCTCGCCAACATGGAAGGATTCTCGGAATTCCTGCCCGGCATAAAATACCACCACGAAAAGGAAAACGGCACCGGATTCCCGTATAAATTGAAAGGCGGTTCCATACCGCTTATGGCCAAAATAATAACCGTCGCGAACGCCTTTGACAACCTGTCTTCTTACACGAAATCCGAAATGGAAAACGTGCCGCTTAAACAGATCCTGCTTGATATGGTCAAGAACAGTGCGGATGAATATGACGAGAAAGTCATACAGGCCATCCTTATGGCATACAAGAACAATTCACTTTTCACCACTAAAAACCCGTTTGATTTATTATGGTAATAGAATTTCCCGCCAAACAAAGATACCTTGTCAGCTTTGACCCGCACAATATCCCGATTTTTTTTACCGATATCCTCGTGCTCGGATCCGGGATTGCCGGGCTGTCCGCGGCCATTGAAGCGACCAAATACTGCAATGTAACCGTGGTCACCAAGGCCGAAGCTTCAATGTCAAACACGTACTACGCACAGGGCGGCATCGCGTGCCCGTTCTCTTCTGAAGATTCCATCCAGAACCACCTAAGGGACACCCTGCAGGTATCACAGGGCATAGCCGACGAACAGGCGGCCAAATGGATTATCAAACACGCGAAGCAGTACGTGGACGAATTAATCCTGTGGGGAACTGTTTTTGACCGGTCTTCATCGGGAAAACTTGACCTCGCCAAAGAAGGCGGACACTCAAAGGCAAGGATACTTCACGCCGGCGGAGACGCTACAGGCGCTGAAATTGAAAGAGCGCTTATAAGCAAACTTAAAAACAGCGAAAACTGCAATATACTTGAAAATACTTTTTCCATAGACCTGCTGACAGCCGGAAATACCTGCGTGGGCGCATTGCTGTTCAACAGCATTAATAAATTTTTCCTTATAATGGCGTCCAAAACAATACTCGCCACGGGCGGCGCGGGACAGGTCTTCAGGGAAACAACCAATCCCGAAATAGCCACCGGGGACGGCATAGCCATGGCCTTCAGGGCGAATTGCGTGGTCAGCGACATGGAATTCATACAATTCCACC
Source organism: Planctomycetota bacterium (assembly GCA_016220095.1). Classification (GTDB taxonomy): domain Bacteria; phylum Planctomycetota; class MHYJ01; order JACQXL01; family JACRIJ01; genus JACRIJ01. The sequence goes on from JACRIJ010000030.1 coordinate 22,798, forward strand.
CCACTACTCTTTATATCGCCGGCGCGTCAAGGGCGCTTATCTCGGAAACCACGCGCGGCGAAGGCGGCTATCTGCGCGATAAAAACGGATACAGATTTATGCCTGATTACCATCCGTCCGCGGAACTCGCCCCGCGCGACGTCGTAAGCCGCTCAATACTCGAACAGATGCGCAAAACGAACGACACCAACGTGTACCTTGACCTGACCCACCTGCCGGCAAAAACGCTTGAAACAAGATTCCCTAAACTAAAACAACTGTGCGAATCTTTCGGCCTGGATATTAAAAAAGACATCATACCGGTGCGGCCCAGCGCCCATTATACCATTGGCGGAGTCAAAACAGACCTGTTCGGCATGACCAGCATTAAGAACCTCTACGCCTGCGGCGAGGCCGCCTGCACGGGATTCCACGGCGCAAACCGCCTCGGCAGTAACTCTCTGCTTGAAGGCCTCGTTATGGGCAGGACTGCGGCGCTCCACGCGGGAAAGAACCTTCATAAAGATTCGCTTTCTTTTGACAAAATAAAACTCCTCGGTACGCCTAAAACGCAATTGCCCGGAATACCCGTAGAACTTGACATTGACGATATGACTAATTCGCTGAAAAGCCAGATGTGGCGGAATGCCGGGCCGGAAAGGACGCATGATTCACTGCAGGAAGCCCTGTCTAAAATAAATTTCTGGGCCGGCTACGTATTCCCGATGCAGTTTCAAACCGTCAACGGATGGGAATTGCAAAACCTGCTTACCGCCGCATACCTTATAACAACATGCTCTCTCAACCGCACCGAAAGCCGCGGATGCCATTACCGCAAAGATTTTCCGGAAAAAGACGATAAAAACTGGAAAAAACACCAGAACATTTCATTGACTAAGGGTGTTTAAAGATTACAAGATTATAAGATTTTCATCCTTCGTTAAATCTGTTGCTATGGAGATTTATATGAATAAAAACGCCGCGCTAACCGCGCTCTTAATCCTTCTCCTCTCAGGCATGGCTCTTGCCGAAAATAACCCTGAAAAAGACATTGAAAAATACTATGACGACGAATTGTACACCAAAGAGCGTTTTGACAGCGCTGACAAGAACAAAGACGGAGAACTTGACCTTGACGAGCTTGAACAGGAACAACGCTGGTACGAGGAATACCGCGACGGGGAACGTTTTGAAAGCGCGGATAACGACAATAACGGCGCTATCAGTTTTGACGAAGCTAAAACTCAGAAAAATAAAGAAATTGAAAACAGGATGAAAATAGAACAGGAAGCCCTTGAAGACCTCAGGGATAAATATCCCGATGCCGACTTCACCAACTGGGAATGGCTCAAGGAACATCCCGAGGTGGTTGAGGAAATACTCGCAAGCCTCCTGTGGCTTGAGGAGAATTACGATACCGCCGTAGTCATATGCAAAGACTGGGACTGGCTCCAAAACCATCCGGCCGCGGCCCTGGAATTGTACGCCAACCACACCTGGATAAACAGGCACCCCGAGGTAGTCAGAGACCTTTACACGCACCGCGAATGGATCGCCGCCAATCCCAATATCGCCGGCGAGGTGCTCGCCAACAGGACCTGGATAAATAACCACCCCGTTGTCGCAGATAAGATATACGCCAACCGCGATTGGATAAACAAAACCCCTGAAGTGGCAAAGGAATTTTACGCAAACCACGAATGGCTGAATAAACATCCCGAAGCGCTTGAAGCCGCGGTAAAAGACAAGAAATGGATGGAAAACAATCCGACCGCAACAAAGGAAATCTACGCCAACCGCAGATGGCTTAACGGCAAACCTGAAGTCGCGGCAAAACTCTATGGGGACAAGGATTGGCTAAAGAAAAATCCGGATGCGGCTAAAGAGGTCTTCGCTAATAAAGAATGGCTGAATAAAAATGAAGACGCCGCTAAGGCGCTATATGGAGACCGCGAATGGCTGAACAATAACCGCGACGTAGCCCAAACCGCATACAGGAATAAAGAATTTCTTAATAAAAACAAGGATTTCGCCAAAGACGCCGAGGCGCACAAGAATTTTGTGGCCAAAAACCCGAATTCCACCAAAAAAGCCCTGAACAACAAACCCAAACAAACCCCGAAACCCAAAGGCCAGAGAACGGCCAAGAAACACGCCGGAGGCGGAGGCGGGAAAAAGGGAAGGTAGTACCAGTGGTCGGTGGTCGGTGAGCAGTAGCCAGCCGTGGTTTCGTCATCATTAGTATCTATTAGAGTCTCGTCAAATCCCTGTTCAATCGCAGGAGGAAGAATGAAAAACGAAGGAGGAAGGATGACGAAAGATTATAAGCAATCGAATAAAAGGATGACAGATTGATAGTGTCAGGCAACTGCGATGTAGCTAAATGTTTTTCCTTCAACAAAAAACACTATTCTATTCATACATCACAGCAAAAAAAAACCAAATTCAGCAATAATCAATCAAAGCGGTAGGACTTCAGTAGAGGGCACGTATAACACACACCCCCTTGCCCCCTCTTAATAGAGGGGGGATCATTCGTACGACACTTCCCCTCTATTAAGAGGGGATAGAGGGGTGTGTCGTCCGTGTTCAGCGTTATCTAAAAACCTGCAAAAACCCACATAGACTGAGGCGGTACCTTTTTTCAATCCTTTACATTAGCCCCTTCAACTCATCCTCAAAAGACGACTTCAATTGAATTGCTTTCTGAAAATCAATCAAGGCATCGGATTTTTTCCCCATTCTGTATAAGGCCAAGCCGCGATCATAATAGCCCTCTGCAAAACCTGTATTCATGCCCAGCGCCTTATTAAAATCTTCCAAACCGCCTGGAATATCGTCATTCTCAAACTTAACAATTCCGCGATTTGAATAATGTGTAAATGAGTTCGGTTCCAATTGTATAGCTTTTGTAATATCATCGATAGCTCCTGCCATATCGCCTTGCTTATATTTTGCAAAACCACGATTCGCATATACTTCAGGAATATCTGTTACTCCAAGCTGTAATGGCTTGTAACTCCTATCATTCTATCACCTATCGCCTCGTTTCAACGTCCTTTCCTTCTTCGTTTTCCCTTCTTCCTCCTTTCGTTAACGTCCGTCCTTCATTCTTCATTTTTCATTATTCATTTTTCGTACTATCTCGCCCCTACCACATCATCTATTATCCTGAACGCCGCGTCCGGCTTGGAACATGCGAATGCCGCGGCCCTTAAGTTCCTCTGCCTTTCCCGATTATTCAGCACCTCGCGCAGTTTATATTCAAGGTTGTCAAGGTTCTTAGCCTTGAGGGCGGCTCCACGCTCCAGGAGGTAATCGCAATTCCTCTCTTCCTGCCCCGGTATAGGCGCGAAAATTACCATCGCAAGCCCTTTGGTCAGGCATTCGCTTACGGTCAACCCGCCGCTTTTGGTCACTACGATATCGGATGCGTCCATCAAATCCTGTATATTGTTCACGTAACCGAATACTTTTATCTGTTTGCCGGCGCGCTTTTTTGTCTTTTCAAGTTTCTTCCGCAATTCCTCGTTCTTGCCGGCGACCACAAGCATTTGAAAATCCCCGGGGATGTTCATTAAGGTATCCACTGTCTTAGTCATATCACCGACGCCGAACCCGCCGCTCAGCACCAACACCGTGCGCATATCTGGATAAATATCAAGTTCCCTCGTGACCTCTCCGCGGTCGCGGCGTTCAAGGAAAACCGGCTGTATGGGTATGCCGGTAACTTTTATTTTTTCAAGCGCCACGCCTTTCTTATGCAGGTCCCATTTGGTTTCCTCAGAAGCGACATAATAGCATTTAACATCCTTATTCACCCAGAAGAAATGCGCGTCATAATCCGTAAGAACCACTGAAATCGGGCATTTGGGCTTCTTCCTGTCCCGCGCGGAAAGCAAAACGTTCGTCGGCAGAAAATGCGTGCAAATTATATGGTCCGGCTCGTAGCTCTCTACAAGAGCGGTAAGCTTTTTGGAATTCAAACGGTCAAAAATCTTCATCATTTTAGAAACTACTTTAGGGGTTTTCGTGTCGGAAAAACTGTAAAAATATCCCCACAATTCCGGCGTATGGCTGACGGACGCGAGATACGCCCTGTTATAAACCTTCTGAAAAAATCCGCCCATGTAATCAAGCGAATCGTGGCTGAGCACCTCAATGTGCGGATAAGCCGTCCTCGCCGCGGTAACAAGCGCCTCCGCGGCCCGCATGTGGCCCGCTCCGGCAGATGTTGAAAGAATCAACAGTTTTTTCATTATTATTTCTCCTAAAGGAATTTTCTATCCGATAACCGTCTTAAAGACCCTGAAAAAATTCATGCCGAGAATTTTTTTGATATCTTCATCCTTATAACCTGCTTTAATCAGCCGTTCCGTTATCTTCGGCAATTTGGAAACGTCTTCCAGCCCTTCCGGCGGCCTTGAAATGCCGTCAAAATCCGATCCCAGGCCGACGCAATCCGGGCCCGCAAGGGCCGTAATGTAATCAATATGCCTAAACACGTCTTCTATTGATGCCGAACCTTCTTTGCGCAGGAATTCTGAATAGAAATTTATCCCCATGACGCCGCCCTTCTGCGCGAGGGCTTTTATCTGGTCGTCGTAAAGATTGCGCGGATGGCCGCACGCCGCGTGCGCATTTGAATGCGATGCAATAACCGGTTTTAACGACTTCTCAAGCACATCCCAAAAGCCGGCAGGATTCAGATGGGATACGTCTATCAACATGCCAAGCCGGTTCATCTCCGAGACGGTTTCCATTCCAAATTTTGTAAGCCCTGCCTTAAGAAGTTCCTCATTCGTACCGTCCGCGATTTCATTCCGGTAATTCCACGTCAAACCCATGGCACGCACGCCAAGGCGATAAAAATTCCGAAGAATTCGCGCACTGCCCTCTAAGGCAAGCCCGTTTTCTATGCTCATCAAAACTGCTGTCTTGTTTTCTTTTTTTGCGCGTGTAATGTCGCCTGCGGTTCTGACGAGAAGCAACCTGTCGGAATTCTTTTCAATAAGGCTTATTCCCGCGTCCGCCATTTCCATGACATGCCTGACCGGGCTTTGAACGTCATAGCGCGAACAGGTGCACATAGCCAATACCTGACACGTAACGCCACCTTCCACAGCGCGCGGCACATCCCAGTGACCTTTTTCGGCCTTCACGGACAGGTCCGCCGGATTTTCCCCGAAACACCTCGCAAGGGAATCCGCATGGCAGTCAATAACAATACTGTTTTTATGCAATTCAAGATAATTCATTATTGTCTAAATCCTTTACGACTATTTAACCGCTAAACGCGCCAAGTACGCTAAGACTATTATATAAGTAAACGTCTCGTCTTTGCGTTCTTTGCGGTTTATTCGTTCGTCGCACGGATCCCGGTTCCTGGCTATCGGATCCCGGATTTGATTGCCTTATACTATAGCAACTTGCCCTGACAAAGTCAACTTTTCCCTTGACAAAAAAGCCTTCGGATTATAATATAGTAAAAACCAGCGCGGACAGCTTAAAACCGCGCTCGAGGGCATTTATAATGAAGTTTATACTATACACAACGCTGATTGCAGTTTTTTTGTCCGGCATTGCCGGATGCAGTTGCTGTTACGTCAAAGAAAACCAGCCGCCGCCTCCTGACACCGCAAAAGAGGCTGAAAAGGCATCCGTAAGGAAAATCTTTGACACTGCCATTGCCGCTATACGCACAGGAGATATGCTGTCTTTCTACGGAACGTTGAGTTCCAAAACCAAGGCACTGCTGACTTACGAACAATTGGTAGCTGATTTCAACAAGGAAGGCGAATTATGGAAGGAAAATTTTGCCAAATTCAAAATTGCCGGCACGGTCGGGCTGGAAAAAAATCCCGCAACAGGCGAATTCGCCGTTGCCACGATAAGAATATTATATCCAGACGGAAATTATGAAGACATAAATTTTATCAATGAAAACGGCGAATGGAAATTCGATTACCATATACGAGATTAGGGCTTGATTTTTTAACTTCTGCATAAAAACCACGAAAGATAAACAAGCGTTTTTTTGGCCACGAGGGCACGAAGACACGAAGAACGTATATTTTTCCAGTAAATCTTCGTGACTTCACGCCTTCGTGGCAAAGATCGTCGTTGTTTTGGAAGGATATACCGAAATGAGTTATGAACTTCAAAAACTTGACCTGCCGAAAATCAATACGGGACTGATGCTACGCTTCAAATTCCTGAGCAAAACCCTGAAGGACCCTGCATTTGAAGAAGTCTATGAAGGTTCCACAAACTACATGTCGGGCGAAGGCCTCCTGATGACATCCCAGCAAGCGCCTTTCCTGAAATGGATCAACCAGTTAATCAATCAGGAAATAATGCTGGGGATTAACATAATACTGCCCTCAGAGGAACAGCCGCTGAAGGCCCTGGGTAAATTCGCCTGGCTGGAAATAAACGAAGACAATCCGCCGAAAATGGCTGTAGGCCTGAAATTCAAACAATTAGCCCCGGCGGATAAGGAAAAAATATTCAAATTTACCATCAAATCGCAATTTAAAGCGTAAAGAGCGAAAACGGGGTGTAGCGCAGCCTGGCTTAGCGCGTCTGCTTTGGGAGCAGAAGGCCCCGGGTTCGAATCCCGGCACCCCGACTGACAGGATGTCAGGAATCCTATTGCTCACCTTTTAGTGTAATAAATAGCGCAGATTACGATTATGAACAACTCTGTACCCAACTTCACCCATCTCCGAATTGCCGACCGCGGGCTTCTGCATAAAATGCTGTGGAAATTCCAGCCTGTTACGTCCGAATTGACGTTTACCAACCTGTTCATCTGGCGTGAACATTACGGAACCAGATGGGCGCAATACAAGGACTGGCTATTGTTCATCTGTGAGCCTGCGGATTCCGCGCCGTTTGCCTTGCCTCCGATAGGGCCTTCGCCGCGTTTGGAACCGGCTCTTGCCATACTGGATTGGCTGGCAAAGGAAAAAAAACTGCCTAATCCTTCAATAGAACGGGTTGACAAGGCGCTCGCGGATGAATTGCAGGGCCAAAACCAACTGTCTATCGCGCCTGCAAGGGAGCATTTTGACTACGTTTACCTGACGCAGGAACTCATAAAGCTTGAAGGACGCAGATTCCACGCCAAGAAAAACCATGTAAATAAATTTACAAGCACGTATAAATTCATTTATGAACCACTACGCGAGGAACATGCGGAACAATGCCTTCAGATGATGAACCAATGGTGCACGCTGAAAAAATGCAACGAAGACATGGGCCTGTCAGGCGAATGGGCGGCCATTAAAGAGGCACTTGAAAATTTTCAGGCGCTTGAAATCCAGGGCGGCGTACTAAGGATAAACGGAAAGGTAGAGGCATTCTCTTTAGGCGAGATGTTAAATGAAAACACGGCCGTCATCCACATTGAAAAAGCCAATCCCGATTTTGAAGGCATCTACGCGGCTATGAATCAACAGTTTTGCGAGCATGCGTGGAATGCTACATCGCATATAAACAGAGAACAGGATATGGGCATTCCGGGACTGCGCCAGGCAAAAATGTCTTATAATCCGGAACATTTTGAAGAAAAATTCAGGGGAACAACATTAAAATTATGAGGAAACTTATATGAAAAATCAGGTTGCAGTTGAAAATTACATGGAAGATGTAAAGGAGCGCCTTGAATCTGACGGTTTTAATTGCCATGAGGATATCGCTTATCAGGATTACATTCTAAGATGTATGGCAAAAAGAACACGTTTCAAACTGACTAAATTCGGATATTCTGAAACCTTTTTTTGTTTCGCGGAAATATCTTCACCAACCGTAAAAAACCTGCGGAAATTTTCAAGCGACTGTTTTAACTATGCGAAGGAATTCCGAAGCATCCCCTTGCCATGTGGACTATTTGAATCAGTTTGGTGCTTTTCGGTTGCAATTGTTAACGGCATAGAAATGCCGGCCTCACTCGCCCTCAAAAATGAAGCCCCGCCAAAACACTGGGCAGCAGCGGAAATTCCGGTAGTTTACGATTTAAGCTCCAATTCTCTTTGTTATTTTGAAAAAACACCTATTTGGGGCGCCGCATATTATTCCGGATTTAGAAAAATGATAACACTTTATCTCACACCTTAATGAATGTGGATTCTATATTACTGATGTTAATGCACGTTACTCCCTGCCGCGCGACCCGTTGAAAACGCTATCTGCAGATTATACCCGCCCGTATTGGCGTCCACGTCCATCACCTCGCCGGCAAAGAAAAGGCCTTTGACTATCCTGGATTCCATCGTACGGGGATTAATCTCTTCCACGCTCACCCCGCCTGACGTGACCATGGCTTCTTCTATCGGCCTCAACGATTTTATGCGCATTTCAAAATTTTTCAAAAAAAGCGCCATTTGCTTGCGTTCTTCTTTCGTCACTTCACATGCCTTCCTGCCGATTGCTATGCCCGCAGTCTTCATTAAAATATCCATGAACCTTGAAGGCAAACGCAATTTCGTAAACGCCGTTTCCGCGGATTTCGCAGGCGCATTCCCCATGAATTCCCGCAGTAACGCATCCATCTGCATGTCCGCAAACTCAGGAAACATGTCAAGCACAATCCTGTTGCCCTGCGCGCCCGTGTGAGTCAGATATGAACTCGCACTGAGTATTGCCGGCCCTGATATGCCATAGTGGGTAAATATTATATCTCCGAATCCCTGATAAATTTTCCTGTTGTTTTTGCCAAATGCCTTGACGCCTATACCGCTAAGGGAAACGCCTTTGAGCTGTAAAGGCAGGTTTCCAACAACCTCTATCGGCACGAGCGCCGGCGCCGGTTCAATTATCGCATGGCCGAGTTCTTTTGCCATCCCGTACCCGTCGCCTGTTGAACCTGTTTTGGGATACGACATGCCGCCGGAAGCTAAAACCACACTGCCGCACTCCATTTCTTTGCCATTGCTTAATAAAACACCGCTCACCCTGCCGCCAACGGTTTTTATGCCTGTAACCTGCGCAGTAAGTATTTTTACCCCGTTCGCCCTGCAATATCCCTGCAGTGTATTTAATACGTCAAGAGCCCTGCCTGATGACGGAAATATCCTGCCGTCCGGTTCGGTTATTTCCGATAAGCCGCGTTCCCTGAAAAACCTAATCGTATCCCGATTGGAAAATGCCGCAAAGGCATTATACAAAAACTTCCCGTTTGTAATGACATTAGCCACAAGGTCATCCAGACTGCCGGTATGCGTAAAATTACACCTCCCATTGCCGGTAAGCAGAAGTTTCCGGCCTGGCAGTAGGTTTTTTTCCGCCAGAAAAACCTCATTGCCGCGCGAACCCGCAGTGCCCGCGGCCATCATGCCCGCAGGCCCGGCGCCAATGACAACTATTGATTGTGCATTTTTGATATGCATATTAGAATCACCTGGCCTAAAATGGAACGCCTTTCTTCCTTTGAAACAGAACGAAACGCGGTAACAAAAATTTCTGCCATTGCTTACGATTTTGTCATAAAAACTCCATATTTTATCATAACAAATGCATTATACTACAAATTTAATGTAAAGTCAATAAATCTTCAAGGAATTGATTTGGTCCCGGCATATGCGTCAGTTTGAATCATGCCTGCCTGTACGCATGAAAAGGCCTGCTGTCTTCTTTGCCACTGCAAGTACTACCAGGACGATGCCGAACGCGACTACTATTGCAGAGCCCGTCGGCAGGCCCGGAACGTCGCCTATAGTTACGTAATACGATGCAATAAGACCCGCGGCACTTGTGAACACTCCTATAATCCAACCGATTAAAAGGCGCGGAACCACCCTGTCGGAAAAAAGCATCGCGCACACCGCCGGTATGATAAGGTAACTGAAAACCATCAATATGCCGGCTATCTGCACGGAGCTTGTAACTACAATCCCGAAAGCGATGTAAAAAAGAAAATCCCAAAACGCAATGTTCATCCCGCACTGCCGCGCGCCCGCGGGGTCCATTGATATAAGCAAAAATTTACGCCTGAAGATGAAGTGAAAAATCCCCAGTCCCAAATAGATAAACAATATCTTCAGCACGTCTTTTTTGCCGGTGAGAAGTATACTGCCGTCAAGCATGGCCTTAATTTTTTCATGGCCGTGCATTGCGTTGCTTAAAATCAACAATGCCGCGGCGGAACTGACGGCGTAAACTATGCCTATGATGGCCTCATGGGGTATCTTTTCGTTTTTCGTGCGCGTAATTGAGAAAACCGCGGCGCCGATGAACGCGAACAGCAGACCTCCGAAATATGCCGTACTGCTGTCCGGCTCATACCCGAACAGCAAAACCACACTTGATCCCAACGCTGCCATCTGCGCCAGAGACAAGTCAACAAAAATCACGCCCCTGCTTAGTATGTGCAATCCAAGGTAACAATGAATCCCTGTTAAAAGCACGCAGGCTATAAACGGGTAAAAAAATATCTCGTATAATTCACTCATAAACAAGCTCCTATATTTATTATCAGTCAAACTGCATGACGGCGCAGTCTTATTTTGAAAACGCCTTATCCACGCCATCAATCAAGGCATCAATTAAGCCGAAATAATCCTTCAGCGTATTGCCATCAACGGCATTAGACGCCTGGACAACCGTTATACCGGTTTTTTCAGCCACAAAATCCGCTGTTTTCCTGTCGTAGAAATTTTCCATAAGCAGTATTTTTATATTGTTATCATTTATTTTTTTTATTATATCGACCAGGTTTCTCGGCGATGGCGGAATACCTGGCTTGGGTTCAAGCTCACCTGCAACAACAAGACCAAAGCTGTTGGCAAAATACGGCCAACTCCTGTGAAAGGTAATTATCTGCATGCCTTTGTACGGCTTCATCCTTTGCAACCAGCCGCCTAACTCAAACAGTCTGTCCGCGGTGGTTTCCTTGCTGTTTAAGTCCGCGATAAACGCATCCAGCTTGCCATTCTCTTCAAGCCTCCATAACTCATCCCCGGCAACCTTGCCTGTTAGTTTTTCGCCAAACATTGATACGTCAATTTTTTTTACGAATTCAGCGCAGTTTTTTTCAAACGCCTCCTTTTGACCGGGAAGCAACTCCGCAAGCCTGCCCGCGATATTCCTGGCGATTATTCTCGCATTATAGGGATCGAGCCAGTAATGCGGATTGCCTGTAAGGTGTATATCGCCCATGGAACGGTCGGCCTGTCCTGAAGGTTTTTCAAGCGCCAGAACGTTTGCCGACGCGTCAAGGTGCCCGGGACTGCCGGGCTTGATATTAATGTTTCTTGAACCTTCAATTATCGGCTGTTCATAACCTGCTTCAAGGTCAAAACCGCTTCTTATCCACAAATCTGCCTTACGCGCCCATGTTATAAAAACCGGTTTTGCCTGAATAAAATGAGGATCCTGATCCGGCTGGCACAGGAATTTCACGTCCACCGAGCTGCCTCCTACGTACTCCGTTATGGATTTAAGCGTTGAGGTAGTAGTTACTATGTTCAATCGTTTATTCTCATCAGAAATGCCTTTCATGGCATTGGCAAACACTGTTACAACGACCAATACTATAAGCAATAATGTTTTTTTCATGAATAACCTCCGTTTAAAACTTATGCGCCCCATGCGCACCTAATGAAACTTGAATTTGAAGACTGATACCGGATACGTTTTCGCTTTCGTCTCCGGTGTCATACCTGCCGGTTTCATATTGGAACCGCAAAAGCGAAAATTCACTCAGCCGGCACCCGACCGACGCCGCAATATTATAAATATCGCCTGTTGCTCCGGATTCCCCGTTAACCTGATCCCATCTCAAACCGGCACTCCAGCGCGGTAAAAATCCGTAGCTTGCCTGGATGTAGTAACCGTTCAAATTATCCTCCACATCAGCGCCTGTAAGCCCTGGATACAGGATGTCATTAACTACAAACAAATCCTGTCCGCGCATAAAAAATTCGCCTTGTACGGTAATGTCGCCCAGGCCGTACGCCCTGCCGTCATCATATTTATACACGATATCCGCGCCTGTGAACCACGAATAGCCGTTTAACCACAGGTCAAACGAATTATCGGCATCTGAATCAAGGGCTTCCTGGTGGATTCCCCTGCCGAATGAAACGCCGAACTGCACTGCGCTGTTTACATCTTCAAGTTCAGGGGCGAATTTCAACCATCCGGCAAACACGCGCGGTCCGGATTTTTCAGGCAAACTGCTGCCGCCGATATATTGGAATGAATCTTCATTTTCACCCTGAAAAATCTCAATGCCAGTAAGCCAATAAGAGTCTGCCGGCGCCAGCCATGAAACCTGAATCCCTGCGTCATTCAACCCCTCCGCGCCGAACAAAAGCTCATTGATCAACGGCCGATTTGCAAAATCCCACGAATGGAAATGCTGTGAATTCACCCTGCCGATATCGCTGAAAAATTTGCCTGCCTTCATCTGCAATTGGTATGGAAGCGACGTCGTCTGTATTACGGCTTCCTCAACTTCAGCCCCCTCGTCCGCAAATCCCAAAGTTGCCCATGCCTTAAAATACGGGTCAACATTGGAAGTTATAAAAAGTTCGGCTTCATATCCGAAAGGCTCCGTATCTTTTTCGCCTGTCCGGCTTTTATATTCCCCGCCTATTATCAGCGAAATATCAGGGTTAAAACTACTTGTATACCTTCCGCTCTCCGCATTGGATACGTCTGTCTGCGAATAGGAAAAAAGCGGCCACGCAAACAAGACACATGTAACAAACACCAGCATTTTCATATTGTAAACCTCCTGCGAAATAACAAAAACAACCATACATTACGGCACGGCAATGCGCTAACTGAAAATTCCGTGAAAAAATGGATTGATTTACAATAAGACTGGGGGACTGCGTGAAGGCCTGAGAGACTCCGTTAGACATTGAGGAATGATGCTGTCCTGCGGAATGATAAAGGAAATGGCTATGCAGTAAAAACTGCTGTTACCGGCGAGAGCAACGTCCGGCCCTGCCGTTCTTAAAATGTTACAAAGATTACAGTAGTGCTTAAGGCTAAAAGGATCATCGTGACGATGCAAAGGATTGGGACATCCGGCAGTATCCAACTCAACGCCGTTTCTGCCGCAGTGTTGACTAATGCAGTTCATAATACGGCATTTTTTAATTGCGTCATTTTCATGCGCCTCATGAAAAAGCAATGCCGAATACGAGATCACATATAATACAAGCAGAATTAATGCCGGTTTCTTATTCATTTCGCAATACAGTACAACATCTTTACTCAAATTGTCAAGAATTAAAATAATAAAGCTGTATCGCCTCAGTAGAGGTGGCATTAAAGGACGTTAGTAGCCCAGCCATTTATGGCTGGGTTATGGAAGGCTGAGAAATATGAAGGGCATTCATGCCCTTAATATAACGCCATGAATGGCGTAAGTATCAGGCTTTTGAC
>JACRIJ010000028.1 GCA_016220095.1 Planctomycetota bacterium
ATCCGGTTTCATTATTTATGGAAGACGATCAGTAATTACACACAATAAAACGATCGTTAGGCGTAGCGTGTAATAGTGTAACTCATTGGTATTTAAGCAGTTATCGCAATATGCAGGGGTTTTGCCTGAATTATATTACACACTTGCCGGCATGTTCGTTCTCTAAAGGAAGTGGGAGATTTTCCAATGTCGACAAGAAGAACTTCTATATAATATCGCGAGGTTCTGTTTGCGAATGCGTTGCATTGCTTGAAATCATGATGGCTGAGGATTTGAAACAATATCTGAAATGGCTAAAGTAAGATATAAGCCCCGTCGCTTCCCTTGCACTTCCACGTCATAGAATGCTCCCCCATGGTTTGTATTGCCGCAACCAAAAAGAACAAATCTAAGGTTTTAGATTTAAGAATTAGGATTTTTATGAAATTCGCCGGTGAAATCCTAAATCTGAAAATTTGAATTTTAATTTTTTGACATTATCGTTAGTTTTTTGTATAGTATGTTATATGAATACTATACTTCAAGACCGTTATTGGCTGGTTGTCAGAGACAAACCTGGATTATTGACACATATGATGCGTTTCTTGGCAGGCGAAGCACAAATCTCTTTTGAAGGCAATTTGTCGGATTGCGGCTTTCCGGCCACAATTTCTCATATCACCGAGGATGCTTCGATTCTTAAACGGCATACGCTTTCCCCTCGGCAGGATTTCATCATTTTACCGCTTGAGCACGACACTATAAGACCGATATTGGACGTGGTGTTACCGGACAATCGGTATAAGGATAACATAATACATGTTCAGATTGAAAAGCGTGGAGAGTTGCGATTCGACAGTTATGACCAATTTCATCACGAGTGCATCGTTTGCTTCCTCGGCGTGCCGACGAAGTTTCTGGATGATTTGAAACAGAAGGGGATTCTTTTGTCATGGACTATGCCATATAAAGGCGCTATTAGGTGGCATGGATAAGCGAAGGTTTGACGAAGATTTATAATAGGAAAAGATTTACTATGCTGAAAAGGATTGTACCCATTGAAATAGTCCTCATTTTGGCGTCGTGCGCAACGAAGCCTGACATAGTCACTTTACAACCGCTTGAATGCGGGGAATGCGATGAAATTATACATAAAGAGGATATACCCTGAACAGGGGGCTGGAAATTTTTTCTAATCATTGTATTATTAGTAAATGCTTAAACTAAGGAGTTTTTAGATAATGAGTAAAGGAATGCTGTACTTATTTGCCATTTTGGCAATCTCTATTATGATTTCATGTACGACGGTTACACCACAGGATACGCCACAGAACACAGCGCAGGTTGCGGCAATAAGGGCAATGCATGGAATGCTGATGAAAGGGGATTTCGTTGTTTTCTATCGCGACTGGTGCCATCAGCACATTGCAAAGCAGTTGACTACCGAGGAATTCTCCGAATTTATGCGGTCTAATAAAGGAAAAGAAGTTCTCCGGCTTTTTACGGAGGTACTGAAAGCCGCCGACGAAAAGGCTGAAACAGATGTGCTTATTGCTCGGCCTGAAGACGAAGAGGGACAATATGAGTTCATTCTAAAGATGAGCCAGGAAGAACGACGTGGCGGCAGACGATGGCATATAGAGCTTCAGTGGCACGATGGTAAGTGGAAGCTTCTGGATACCGATTAACAAGTTCAACAATAGCTTGCCCCTGATGAAGTTTAAGGTTTCAATATTTAATTATCCTGGTATAACTTCAAATTCCTCTTTTAATACATAATCAGGCCAATTGGGTATTACTATCGTCAATTTGCATTCCCAGATTCCGTTGAGTTCCTTTCTGACGGAAGCGGATTGTACGGTATTAGACGTTCCCGCAAATTCCCTGCCGTAAAAGGCCTCTTGATGCAGTCCTGAAGGCAGTGAATTCTCAGGTATAGTAAACTCGCCGATATGAGTAAAGGCTTTTTTTCTTGCCATTTGTACGTTTTGTCCCAAACTAACATCCCATAAATACCTCGGGAATAGTTGGTTTTCATCCAAACCGTTCCTGTCAAGATATCTGTATTTTATTGAAAATTGCACTGAAAATTTGAGTTCGCTCGCGAGGAAATCCTTGTCTGGAATTATAATGATCTCGCAGGGCACTGTATCTCCGGGACGAATTCGGGTCTTTCGGATGACGATTTTTGCCGAAGTTATTACGCCGGCCAGCATTATCTTTCGTATTGTAGCTATTATTGCAATTATCAATGGCAGTCCTACGATGAGACAAAACAGCACGAGCCCGTTAAGATAAGCCGTATCTCCGGTTTTTTTATATACTATCACGGTTTCCGCAATACCACTGCCGACTCCCATTATAAGAAGCATTTCAATGAAAAGCGCAATCCTGAGATGCGTTTTGTTGTTAAAATCAATATAAATTCTTTTGGACATACATTTAACGATTTAAAGATAAAAGATTACAGATACAAAATTGCAGATATAAGATTAAAGAATTAGGGATTGAGGAATAAGCAGTTTTCTATCGCAGGCTGTTAACCCCGTACCTCGTAACTTCATAACCCCGGAACTCCAGAGTATAGGAATTTAGGGCGAGAATGTCAAGGTGAATTAGACATATAAAGAACCGCCTTAGTGAAGGTGGGGGGGAGAAAACAACATAAATATTACAATGCCCTACAAAATGCCGCGGGGGAACTTGAAAGCCCACCTTAACTGAGGCCTTTCGTTCAATCTGTCAAAAACCTTGAAAAATTTATCTTCACAATGTATAATACCGCGTTATGAAAATTACAGTTAGCGCGCACGGCGCTTTGAAGAAATATTTTAATTTTAAAAATGGCGAATTCCTGACTGCGGACGCGCCTGATGGTTCTTCTGTCGCGGATGTTTTGCGCAATTACAATATTCCTGACGGCATGGTGATGTTCGCGACCGTGAACGGCGTAAAAAAGGATACTTTAACCAAATTGTGTGACGGCGATGTGCTTGTGCTCATTCCACCGTTGAGCGGAGGATAATCAATTGAAGAAAAAAACACTGCTTATCATGGCTTTTATCGCGATACTGCCGGTTTTGGCCGTGATTTATCTGTTTGTATTGAAACAGTCGGATGTACGGCCCAAACCGTCGGCCCCGTCCGAGCGCGTGCCCGGTGAGCACGTAAACGACCCCAGGAATCACGTTTCCGCCAAGCCGTCCGCTGAAGACATCAAAAAGGCCCAAGAGGAAAAAATGCGCAAAGAGCAGATTGAAAAACTCACAGCGGCCGCCAATAAAGCCATTGAAGATAAGGATTGGGAAGGGCTTGTCAATATCCTCGGCGAAATAGCGGCTTTATCGCCTTCAGATGACAATAATGCAAAAATTAAATCGGCACAGGCATTGCTTAAGGCTAAAAAGGACGCGGAGGAGGAAGCCCTTAAGAAAAATTTCCAATCGCATTACGATATGGCGGAAAGTCTTTGCAAGGCAGGCAAATGGGATGACGCCATAAAAGAATATAAGGCCGCGATGGAATTCGCCCCGCAGTATCAGGGATTGCTCAGTTCCGGAATACATTTCTGCGAGACCAGGAAAGCGGAGACTGCAGCGGAAATACAAAACCTCTTCGCAGGCGCGAACGAATTCCTCGTTGCGGGCAAATACCTGCCGGCCCTTGATAATATTGAGAAAATACTCGGGTACGATTCCGCTGACAAGGCCGTTCTTGAATTGAAGAATAAAATATTTGATGAATTCCTGCTGAAGGATATGGCATTCGTAAAGGGCGGCGAATTCCTTTTCGGTCCGGCCGACAAAACCGTAAAAATCTACATGCAGGATTTTTATATTGACAAATACGAAGTAACCAATGCACGGTACAGGGAATATATCAATGATGCCAAGGCTGTTCCCCCAAAAACCTGGCCTGACGGCAAAATGCCTGACGAAATTGCCAACCTGCCCGTGACAGGCATTTCATGGAAAGATGCCGATAATTACGCCGCATGGGCGCATAAAAGACTGCCTTCGGAAATAGAATGGGAAAAGGCCGCGAGGGGCGAGGATGGCCGCGCTTATCCGTGGGGCAATGAATTTAGTAAGGATTTATGCAATAGCGCAGAGAACGGGCTTGCCTCCGCAGCGGCCGTTGATTCGTTTTCCGCCGGAATCAGTCCTTATGGATGCCTGAATATGGCAGGCAATGTCGCCGAATGGACAAGCACAAAGTACGGCGATAATCCCGGCGAGAACGATGTTTCCATGCGCCAGTTCCGCGTTCATAAAGGCGGTTCGTTCCTGTATTCCGCGGATAAAGTAACCGCTTTCACGAGGGCGCTTGAAAATTCCGTCGTTCCTCTGATAGGGTGCGGATTCAGATGCGCAGTAAACAGGTAAATTTTGGAGAATGATTTTATGATGGATGTTTACAGCGGCGGAAATCAACAGGGCTATCAACAGCCGCAAAATCAACCGCCGTATTATCAGACCGTACAGGTGCAACCCAATAGAAGGCCTTTGAGTTTTTGGATTGCCATAGTATTGGGGATATTCCTGTTCCTGAGCTTCATTTTTAACGTATTATTGCTTTCTGCCGTAGTAAGTACCGCAACCGTGAGAAATACGCATAATATGCAGGAAGATTTCATTGCTGGAGACGCCGGCTCGCAGAATAAGATTGTTGTTATTGACATCAGCGGTGTTATTATGAACGAAGAGGCCGGCGGATTGCTTTTCTCCAGTACGGATATGGTTACAAAGGTGTCAACGGAACTTTCGTATGCGGAGGAAGACAATTCCGTAAAGGCCGTCATTTTGCGCGTCAACAGCCCCGGAGGCGCCATAACTGCCTGCGATACTATCTATGACCAGATAAAAAGATTCCGAAAGAAAAGGCCTGACGTGAAGGTTATCGCGTTTTATGAAACAGTTTCGGCATCAGGCGGTTATTATGTTACCGCGGGAGCGGATAAAATAATCGCAAGCCCGACATGCATAACGGGTTCAATAGGCGTTATCATGAGTTTTTATAACCTTGAAGAACTGTATCAGAAAATCGGGTTAAAGGATGTTGTTATCAAGAGCGGCGAATTCAAGGATATAGGCTCTCCTTCAAGGCCTATGACGGATAAGGAAAATGAATTATTTCGTGAGATGCTGAATGAGATGTACCAGCGGTTCCTTACGGTCGTTGACGAGGGCCGGAAAATTATGGATATGGCTAAGGTAAAAGAGCTTGCCGATGGAAGGGTTTTTACCGGAGAACAGGCTAAATTGAACGGCCTTGTTGATGAAACGGGATATTTTGAAGACGCGGTTGAAACAGCCGAAAAAACAGCCGGCATTTCAGGCGCAAAGGTGGTAAAATACGGCAAGATACCGTCATTTATTGACGTACTGTTCGGCGCTTCAGGCAGGCAGGAACAATTTGACATGGCAACCGAACTGCATAAATTATTCCTCGCCAAAACACCCGTGATGATGTATCTGTACAGGATAGAATAAAATTTACGGGACGAAGTCCTGAGTACTAAGTCAGGAGTCTGCCGTTTCATCATTCAAGTTGTTTGGTTGTTCAGTCGTTTAGTCATTAATCCGCTAAATCTGTTGTTTTAAAACGTCAGTTGAAACTCCCTGTAGCAAGTCTTCGGCGAGTTCAGCCGAGCCGCTACAGGGAATCTTCGCTCCGTCGCTGAAGCTCTGCCCGTCCTCCGCAGTAGCTCTGCTATGGAGGATGGAGAGCGTAAGCGACTCGTCTAAGGAAAACGAATATTGTATTGTGTCCCGACATGTCGGGACAGTGACGATTAAATCCGTATAAAAAACGTCTGGTGAATAGATGTCAATCGCATGCCGCAGTATAAAAATAATAGCCAATCCTATTTCAGGCAAGGGCAGGTCGCTTAAGATACTAGGAAAGATAGAAAATCTCCTTAGCAGGGAGTCTGTCTATTTTGAGACTATCAGAACGGGTATGCAGGGTGACGCGACGAATTCTGCGGCAGTTCTTGCCGGTTTTGACGCTGTAATAGGCATTGGCGGTGACGGAACTATAAACGAAATCATTTCCGGCATGCTTGCGTCAAATCCGGTACCGCTTCTGGTTATTCCTGTCGGCACGGGCAATGTGATAGCAAAGGAACTCGGTCTGCATTGCAGTGCTTTTTACGCGGAAAAACTGCTGACTTCTTTTAAGATAAGGCTTCTTGACGTCGGGATTTGCGGCAATGGAAGATGTTTTGTTTCAATGCTTGGCGCGGGGTTTGACGGTTCTGTTGTAAGGGAATTCCATGGCTTGCGGAAGGGCACTACAAACCATATAATGCAGTACCTGCCTTTCGCGCTGAATTCGGCCCTGCGTTACAAATTCCCAAGGATAACCGTAAAAGCGGACGGTAAAGTTATAACGGATTCAGCCGGTTTTGTGCAGGTAGCGAATGCCCGTTCATACGGTGGGCCGTTCGTATTTGCGCCAGGCGCGGTCCCTGACGACGGTTTGCTTGACGTGGTATGGTTCAAAGGTCACGGTTTTCCGGGAGTGTTCAAATTGTTTTGGGCCGCGTTTTTGCGGGATCCGCTTCGTCGCGCCGGAGCAAAGACCATACGCGCGAGGCACATTGAATTATCATCTTCATCCGGGACTCCGGTGCAATTGGACGGCGACCCTGCGGGATTCCTGCCCGTTTCCATTACAATCAAACCCGGCGCGATTCCATTTTTAGTCAAATGAAAAATGAAGGTCGAAATTCAAAACGGATCCCAGATTCCAGACTCATTAGTGCGTTGAGAGGTGTGACAGCACTATATTCTTGAATTCGGTTATATTGAACGGTTTTTGGAGCGTCTGCACGCCGGTTTTATTTATGAATTCCTGGGTCTCCTTGCTGAATATATCGCCGGTAAGATACAGGACTTCCCTTGCCAATTTAGGGTTGATTTTTGTCAATTCATGATGGAGTTCAATTCCGCTGAACGCCGGCATTTTGATGTCGCATATTACCATATCATATTTTTCTTTTTTGAGTTTTTCCAGTCCCGAATTGCCGTCATAAGCCGTGCAGACAACAATGCCTGATTGGGACAGGATTTCCCGCATGAGTTCCGTAATATGCATTTCGTCATCAATAACGATTACTTTTTTGCCTTTGACATTTCTGTTGATATGTTCGGATTTTCTTTTTTTGCGGATTTCAGAGGTGTCTGTCTTGGGGGCAATGGGCAATTTGATGATAAAAGTCGCGCCTTTTCCGGGCGTGCTTTTTACCGATATTTCTCCGTTATGGTCTTTTACGATGTTCGTGCACAGGCTTAATCCCAGCCCTGTACCTTCACCTATGGGTTTAGTAGTAAAAAAGGGTTCAAAAATAGTCTTATGCATTTCCGGCGGGATGCCGGGGCCGTTATCGGTTATTTTTATAAGAATATCGGTGCCTTCCTGGGATGTTTCTATAAGCAGTTTTCCTGATTGGCTGAAACCGCTGAGGGCCTGTTCCGCGTTCAAAACAATATTCAATAATGCCTGCTGAAGTTGGAATTCGTCGGCCATGGTGGGGTGCAGTTTCTTGTCAAGGTTGAGCGTAACTTCAATTTTGTTTACAGTCCACTCGTAATTTTTCAGGTTGACTATGGATTGTATTATGTCGTTGATATTCACATAAGATTTTTCAGATATATGTTTTCGCGCGAATATCAGCAATTGCTTCACTATGCGTTCGCAGCGCATGGACTCCGTATGTATTTTTTCCAGATAGGACATGTTTTTTTCAGGCTTTTTTTGTTCCAATGCGAGTTGGGAAAAACCGCTGATGGTTGTCAGAGGATTGTTTAATTCGTGTGCTATGCCGGCTATGAGCTGTCCAATGATGGACAGTTTTTCGCTTTGAATCAGTTGTTTTTGCGCCAATTGTATCTGTTCAGTGAGTTGTTTTGTCTTTTCGGTTGCCTCCTGCTGGATGGTTAATATTTCTTTTTCCGTTATA
>JACRIJ010000031.1 GCA_016220095.1 Planctomycetota bacterium
CCCCCCCCCCCCCCCCCCCCCCCCCCCCCCCCCCCCCCCCCCCCCCCCCCCCCCCCCCCCCCCCCCCCCCCCCCCCCCCACAATTTTGTTCGTAATGTAACATTTTTATGACAATACGGCTGTTTTTGTCGTGCTAAACAAAATGCGTGTAATGATTTTTCGGGTTCGTATGTTTGTTATTGTAACTGTCTTGATGCTAAGAAGTTATGGCATTGGTCCCGGATTGCTGTTGGGCGGGTTTTGCTTTTTGGTATGATTTTTGCTTAATAAAAATAGCGCATATAAGTTATTGCACAATATTTATGCAATATATTGATTTTGCATACAGCCGCCTGTGATAGCGCAGAGATGGGATACGCCTGTTTGGTGCCAAGCCGGCGAAGATTTGAGGCGAGTTATGATTTGGCGCAGGTACTATCCCGGTTGAGGCAATTTGCAGCCGCAGGCGGCTTTCTTTATAATTTTCTTGAATCTTTTTCCGGCTTATAGTATTATTAGAATATGCCTGACAAAAAGAAATTTTCAGTTGAGATAAACCGGAATTGGTGCAAAGGCTGTGAAGTCTGCGTGGCCGTATGCCCCAAGAAGGTATTTGCCGCCGGTAAAAAGGTGTCCGCGCGCGGTTATTTCTGCCCGGATATTGACGGTGAAAAATGCGCAGGGTGCATGCAATGCGTGCTCCTTTGTCCGGATGTGGCGATTAAAGTGACAGGCAAATAATGCCTGGTGATAAGATGATTTGAGATATGCGATGTGGGATATGCGCCATTTATCATGGGAGTTTCAAACCGATATAATTATATTCGCAACCCACGTGAAAATTACTACGCCTGCAAGATAGGCCATGAACCATGTGGCGGCTGAAGCATAATTGAGAAACCCTAAAACAACGTATACGGCAAGCATAAGAAACAGCACCGAAGTCAGAGTGGCCAGTTTGGAGAACGATTTGGTGTCATAATACTCAAATGTGCCTGAGATAGGCAATATCATGGCAAATGCCCCGATAGCTCCTAATATAAGAACCGCTTGTCCGGTCAGCAGAAAAATAACCAGTTGCGTCGCGGACAGCGTCACAATTCCTGCCGCGAGATTTGCCCCCATGACCTGGCCTTTAGAAAGGGCGTACTTGCCGTATTTATTGAACCGCAGTATGAAATTGTAAAAAGAATTCATTGTCCATGTCAGGAAGGCAAATACCCCATATGCTATGACTATGGGTTTTAAGTAAGGGGCCAGGGCGGGATTGCTTTTAGACACGGAACTCATAATTCTTATCAGCACATACAATCCGATTATTATGCCCCACCTGCCTGTTTCGCTGAGCTTGTTCATGAAACTGTAATACAGGAAGAACATCCGGTAAAAAAGGCTTTTTGCCTTGAGCGCCGTAACGAGACCGTTCTTCGCGTATTCCGATGACGGGTCCAGCCGCAGTGCTTCCCTGAAATGTTCCAGCGCCGTTTTGTATTCCCTTTTCTCAAGCGCGGCCCAGCCTCTTATGGCGAATGCCTCAGGGTCTTCGCAATTGTTCTGTAAAACGTCTTCAAGCACCATGTCGGCTTCCGCCGGCCTGTTAAGGCGTATAAGCGCGATGGCCCGGGCCTTGCGGCAGTCCTCGTCTTCCGGGTCCAATTCAAGCCCCTTTTCGGCCAGTTTAAGCGCCTCACGGTGCCTCTTCTGTTGCATCCTGACGGATGAATATACATAATAATAGTCCGGCTCTTCGGGGTCTATTTTTAATGCCTCTTCTATGGCCCGTTCGGCATTAGTAATGTTTTCATGGTTAAGGTGGACCACGCTCAGAATGTAAAAGGCGTATGCCGAATCCGGCATCATGCCGACGGCTTTTTCCGCCTCTGTGATGCTTTCCTTTTTTCTCCTTTGGTCGTGCAGAAGCACGAGCGCGAGCATGGAATGCGCGATGCCGTTTTCAGGATGGTCCGCAAGCAACCCGCGGATTTCCTTTTCAGCCTGGTCATATCTGGCGTGATGAATCAGGAATCCGGCTTTTTCAAGGGTGTTGGTCATCGTTCTATTCCAAGATATTTCAGGATATCATCGTACCATCCGCTTCGGTTTGAATAGATGGCGTAATTTTTTGCGGTTTCAAACCAATCCTTTGTGGACGGCTTGATTGTCTTTATGGTTTTTTTGATGTCTTTCATTGACAGCGGGGTCTCTATTCCGGATTTTATGATTTCCTTCAGTTTGTCTTCAATGCAGGTCTCAATCAGCGCCTTCAGGTCGGCCCCGGAAAATCCCTCGGCGGCCTTGGCGATGTATTCGGCGTCTAATTTTTCCATTGGCCTGTCTTTCAGTATGATGTCAAGTATCGTTTTTCTCGCGCCGGCATCCGGCGGCGGTACGAATATTATCTTATCAAATCTCCCCGGCCTCTTGAATGCAGTGTCAAGATACCACGGCGCGTTCGTGGCGGCCAGTATCAGAATGCCTTCGTTTGAGGTGTTTACGCCGTCAAGTTCCATAAGGAACTGGTTTATAAGCCCGCGCGTGCCGCTCGTTTTCATGTCGCTTCTGCTCGCGCCTATGGCGTCAACTTCGTCAAAGAACAGGACGCACGGCGTATTCCTCCGCGCGTATTCAAATACGTCGTGCAGGTGGTGTTCGCTCTGGCCGAGCCACATGTCAAGCACGTCATGAAGCCCTACCGGTATGAAAGACGCGTTGATTTCACCGGCGGTGGCCTTCGCAATATACGTCTTGCCGCACCCTGGCGGGCCGAACATCAGTATCCCGCCGCCGGTTTTTTTGCCGTAGGTCTTGAATAAATCCTTGTGCTTGATCGGCGCTATTATTTTCATTGCGATGTCTTCTTTTACGGAATCCATTCCTCCGATGTCCTTAAATGAAATATCCGGTTTTTCCAGCAGGATATCTTCGTCAGCGGGGGCGTCTTCTTCAGGGCGGAGCCTGACATTGCCGTTCTCGTCTTCATTTTCATTGTTCTTCGCGTCTTCATAACGGGCGCCAAGCAGGTTTTCAAGGTATTGGTCCTTCAGTTCAGGATTGCGCTGTTTGAGCTTTTCATAAAACTTTGCCGCCTGGCGGGTATCATTTTCTTTTATAAGAAGGTTGATATGGAGAAGAAGCATGTTGTCCGGCGCGTTATCCCTGTTAATGAAAGGTTCCAGAAGGACGACGGCTTTGCTTATTTTGTTCTGGCGGTGGTAAAGATTCGCAAGTTTGTAATGCAACTCCATGTTCTCCGGCTCTTTTTTGAGCAACTGCTTGAATTCCTCTTCGGCTTCTGCGCTGTTTCCTGATGACAGCAGGGCGTCCGCGTAGATCGCCCTTAGCAACAGGTTGTCCGGGGACAATTGCACGGCATTTTTAAGTTGGTTTAATTTTTCAATTTCGTTTTTGTCCTGCATAATAAATCCTTAAAAATCACTATGGTGATATTCTATAATGAAAAATGGAATTGTCAAACTATTTGTGCGTTTTATAATTTCTTTGAAAAAAGCAATGTTAATGTTATATTTAGAGGTACCGCCTCAGTCGAGGTGGGTTTTTGCTGGCTTTTCGATAACGCTGAATACGGACTACACACCCCTGGTTCCCCTCTTTTTAGAGGGGACATCTACGAATTTCCCCTCTATTAAGAGGGGTTAGGGGTGTGTTAAGCGTAACCTCGACTGAGGCCTTACACATTCTGTAAGGCCTTAGTGAAGGTGGGTTTTCAAGTTCCCCCGCGGTATTTTGTAGGGACAGAATAGCGACCGAAGGAAGTCCCGACCGAAGTGTCGGGATATTCTGTCCCTACCGAAATCATTGGGCATTTTGATGGTTACGTTGTTTTCTCAACCCGTCTTCAATGAGGCGATACTGGTTGGATTGATTAATATGAGTGATTTGATACAAAAAGCCAGTGCTCTTCTGGTAGCGGAAGGCAGTACGGCGATTCTGGTTTTTTTGGTGTTCGTGTGCATTTACAGTTTTATTATTTCAATGAAACGTGCTTGACGTATTCTTAATCTTAGAATCTTCTTGATCTTGGAATCTTCTCAATCTTGAAATCTTCTTGATCTTGAAATCTTCTAAATCTTAGAATCTTCACAATCTTAGAATCTTCTAAATCAATTATACACTATAGACAGGCACGTCAGACTGCCGCCGCCTTTTTCGAATTCCGACATGCCGGCTTGAATGGTCTTGAATCCTTTGTTTTCAATCAGCGCTTTTGTTTTGGGAAAGCCCCGGGGGATGATGACTTTTCCGTTTATCGCGAGGCAATTGGCGCTGTACGATTCGTTTTTCGGGACGCGTATAATATCATAATCGGCGAATATTCCGTCGTCAAAATGCCCGGGCGCAATTACCATGCAATTGTTTCCGATATGCGTGCAGACGGTTTTAAGGTGCAGGGTGTTCCGGATTTTTACCGGGATGATTTCGTATCCGTCTTTCGAAATAAACGATTCAACCTGGCGTATCGCGGAGAGGTTCGTGCGTTTCGACAGGCCTATGTAAACGCGATTGCCTGCTTTCAATACGTCTCCGCCGTCTATAGTGCCCGGCGCCCTGATTTCAAATATCTTTTTGTGTATGGAAAGGGCTTTTTTTATTGAGGTCGTTTCTCCTGCCCTGGACGCGGTTTTCATGCGCGAGATTACCGCCTTTTGGCCGAAAATTATGCCGGGGTCTTCGGCGAAACAACAATCCGGGAACCGGCCATCGGCCGGGATTTTCATCAATTCCAATCCCATGTTTTCCAGTATAGCGCAATACGCGTTATGCTGTTCAATGGCCAATTCAACGTCTATTTCCTGCTTTCGCGCGCCGGGTTTTACGCATTTGTCATACGTTCCGGCTACTCCGCGCACTATGGCATATTTTGAATTAAGAGTTTTGTTCATTGTTGTTAAGAATCGGCTATTTAGTTGTTTCTTTTTGAAGCAGTAGATTGAGTTCGTCCATAAGCGGCTGTACCGTATCTTTCATATACTCCCCGGCATTCAAAGACGCGCGCAGGTCTTCCATGGCCGCTTCATAATCGCCGAGTTCCTTTCGTGCCTTTCCTCTTTTGAAGAGAAGGTACGGGTTTTTGGGGTCTGTTAATGATTTGGTATAGGCGTCAATCGCCTTTTTCCATTCCTTTTTTTCCGCATAAATATCGCCAGACAGGACATAGTAATGCGGCTTTTTTTCAATATCGAGCGCTTTCGTAATGTCGTCAAGCGCGCCATCAAGGTTTCCTCTTGATTTGCGGCTTGATGACCGCATGGCAAGCGCCAACGCGCGGCGCGCGGGGTATTCGTTTATCAGTATTGTGAACTGTTCTTCCGCGCGTACCGCGTCTTTTATATAATCATTCAATAAAATCCCTTTGAGCATCGCGATGGATTCCCTGTCACTGCCGATTTTTTCGGCAGTATCAGCGTCCTGGAGCGCGCCCTGGTAATCTTTGAGCATTGCCCTGATTTGCGCCCTGTCATGCAAAATCAGTACGCTTTCCGGATTGTATTTAACGCCTTTGTCAAGCAATTCCAATGCGCCTTTAAGGTCATTTCTCAGCATCATAAACGTGCTTGCGAATAAGTAGCCGTAATCGAAATAGGGGTTGATGTCAATTGATTTCCGAATATAGCTGTTTTCGGTAAAGGAATCAGGGTTAAGCAGTTTAGGAGAAAAACTCGTTTTCAAAACGCCCAGGAGAAAATTGGCTTCGGCGGATTGCGGGCAGATGTCTATGTAGTCCTCAAGCAGTTTCGCGGTTTTTTCTCCCGTTGATTCATCTTCGTTTTTAATACTGCCGGCGTAAGGAGCGCAGAAAAGCACTTTTGCCTGCCAGAGCAGGAATTCCTCGTCGCCGTATTGTTCGTATTCGGCGGCAAGCTTTTCAAGGCACTGGTTGCAATCCTTGCCTGATTCGAACAGTTTCAGTGCCGTGGCGAGCTCGAAATATTTGGAGAATTCTATTGATTTTTCGCCCGGATACGCGTGCCGGAAATCTTCAAGCGCGCTCGTCAGGAAATTGCCGGCCCTTATTTTTTTTTCGTTTTCGGGTTCGTTTATCAGTAAATCGGGAATATCCAGCAGTTGGCGTGAGTACAGGTCTATAAGCGAAAGTCCGCGGAATACGTACGCCGGCGAAAAATCCCTGTCAATGCGCAATGCCTCGTCAAAACATTTAATGGCCTGTTCTATTTTGAGCATTTTTCTCAGAATGAGCCCCTTGTAAAAAAAACCGGTCTGGGTTGGGAAGATGCGGTTTGCCGCATCAAGATTTCGCAATGCCGTGTTATAAGTTGACCAGACGGATTCCATATCCGCGTTTTTTTTATAAAATTCTTTTTCCTTCATTCCGTACAGGGTCCAGGCTTCCTGTGCTATTTTTAATGCCTCGTTTTGATCGGACATGTCTTTTTCGGCTTTATTTTTCACGTTCAGAAGGTTTTTTTCCGTAGTAAGTTTGTTGGCGGTGCATTGTTTGAGCCGGTTTTCTATTTCGGCATTTTGGGAAATGACGAGGTAACTTGTATAATATCCGGACGCGCCGTCCCAATCGCCTTTCGCAAATGCCGTATCACCCTGTTCCCTGAAGCTGTTTAATTTATTTGCGCGGTCGTTCGCGTAATAAATTATGCCGGCGACTGCGAGCATGATGACGGCAAAAGCAGCGGCAAAACGCGTTTTATGGCGTTTGATTTTCTTGATAATTTTATAGGTAAACGACGGCGGGCGTGACAGGATGGGGTCGCCTTTCAGCCAGCGTTCCAGGTCCTGCGCGAATTGTTCGGTGTCGGCAAACCTGCGTTCCGGATCTTTTTCGAGGGCTTTGAGGATGATTACTTCCATATCATGGTCAACTGCGGGATTGACTTTTCCCGGTCTTATAGGTTCTTTGTTAACTATGGCCTTCATGACATCCAGCGCCGACCTGCCGTGGAAGGGTTCGGTGCCGGTGGCTATTTTATAAAGGACGGAGCCGAGTGAGAAGATGTCGGATTTGGATGAAATATTTCCGGCCCTTGCCTGTTCGGGCGACATGTAATCCGGCGTACCCACGACGGTGCCGGCGATGGTCAATTTCCTGTTGGAT
Organism: Planctomycetota bacterium; assembly: GCA_016220095.1. GTDB lineage: Bacteria > Planctomycetota > MHYJ01 > JACQXL01 > JACRIJ01 > JACRIJ01. The sequence goes on from JACRIJ010000031.1 coordinate 7,067, forward strand.
TTCAATTGTTTGGCAAGCCCGAAATCCGCGAGTTTTGGGATAAGCCTGCCGGAATGGCCCTTTTCCAACAGTATATTTTCAGGTTTGATGTCACGATGTATTATGTTCATGTTATGGGTATAATGCAGGCCCCTCAGGACTTCAATGAAAAGCAGGGATAATTCCTTTATATCTGCCTGTTTAGGCCTTGGTGGCCGCGGTTTTCCGCGTTTCTGCTGATTTTCGCCGGCGGTGAGTTTCTGGATGATATAATTTGCGAGTGTGCCGCCGTTGGCGAATTCCATTGCGATGAAATAATTATTGTCGTATTTGCCGGTTTCGTAGATTTGGAGTATATTGGGATGGTTGAGGGAAGCCGAAGTTTTGGCTTCCATAATGAATCTTTCCACCAATTCCTTTTTTGCGGCGTCGGAAGAGTCATCTTCGGGCGAGATAAGGATTATTTTCAAGGCGGCGAACCTGTTAAGAGACGCGTCCCAGACTTTATATACGGCGCCCATGCCGCCTTCGCCGAGCTTGTTGAGGATTACATATTTTTGCAGTACCACGCGGTTGCGGTTTTTTATGGCGGCCTTTACTTCGTCTGGGGCATTGTCAAACGGATTTGGAGCGGCGTTTGCGCGCGGTTTCGGAGCCTGCGCAATCGGCACCAGTTCTGTGCCGCAGGCCTTGCAAATGAATTTTCTGCCGTCCTTATAGCCGGTTTTTATTGAATATTGTTTGTTGCATGCAGGGCAGGTCAAAAGACTGCTCATCGGGCACTCCTGTACTTATAACGATGTTTATAATCTCACCTTGTCGTCTTACACTATGTGAATTATATACTTTAGAAGCGTTTTAGTCAAGAGGAAATACTACGAAGCAAATGAAGAATTTCTTTACAAAAAGCCGGCGCAGATGTATAATACGAGCAAATGAGCGTTGATATTGAGAGTTGATAGTTGAAAACTGACAAAAATTTTTCGCAGAGCGAAAAATTTTGGAGAGGTGCCGGAGTGGTCGATCGGGACGGTTTCGAAAACCGTAGTCCTCTTTATAGGGGACCCTGGGTTCGAATCCCAGCCTCTCCGCCAGCCTACGCCAAGGCTTCGGCTGGCTTGCCTGACGAAGCTTCAGCGTAGTCAGGAAAACTAATAAACATCAGTCAAGCTGGCGGCCTGACGAAGCTTCAGCGTAGTCAGGCAAACTAATAAACATCAGTCAGGCTGGCGGCCTGACGAAGCTTTAGCGTAGTCAGGCGAATTTTGATTTATTAAACTATGTATGTGGCATGCATATTTTTTAAGACTGTCTAAACATACTTTGTGACCCGGCGAAGGTTACGCGAAAAGCATGAAAACGTTCAGGACACATTAGTTTTTTTGAAAGGTTTTCTTTATGAAACTATTCGCGATTTTCAGTATCGTTTTTATTGCATTGTTCTCAGCCGGATCGGCCATCGGGCAGGATAATGCGAAAGCTAAAGACCCGCTTTGCGATGACTGCGCGAAAAGGATTACGGGGTTTTTGGATGCTTCGGAGATGGAAGTCCCTCTCGATGTTCCGGCGTGCGCGTTATGTAAAAAGAATGACGTGGATATGATAACCGTAAATATCAGCTGTGTCCTTTGCAATGCGTGCGCGGAGAAGGGAAATGTCTGCATGTTATGCCTTATTCCCATGGCAGAAGGCTGGCCTGAAAGCCTTGATGACGTTAAAGGCCTGCCAACTGAAAAATTACTTTTTGTATCTAATCGCGACGGCGAAAATGAATTTTTTACCATGAACCTTGATGGCAAGGAACAAACCCAGTTAACAAAAGATGATTTCGTTGAAATGGACCCTGCAGTATCGCCTGACGGGAAATGGATTGTGTTTTCCGGAAACATGGATGGCTGGTGGGATTTGTTTGTTATGGATATAAGGGGTGAACATCTAAGACGCCTGACGAAAAGCGCCGGCGCCGAGCTTTCACCCTGCTGGTACCCCGATAATAAAACGATCGTATTCATGTTCCAGGACAACATGGGTATGAAGTTGTGCACTATAATGCGGGATGGCAGTGATATGAAGCCTGTTGAGATGCCGGATGAATTTGACAATATGGAAGTCGGCTATCCCGTGGTTTCTCCCGATGGCAAAAAAATCGCCTTTGTCGCAGGTCAACGGGACGATGAAATGTCGTGGGATATATATGTCCGCGATGAGAAGGGCGTTGTTGTGAATATTACCAATGATGAATTTTACAATAGCGCTCCCGCATGGTCGCCGGATGGCAAAAAAATTGCGTATTCTTTCAGTGATGACGTGGGAAAAGGCATGGGAAATGATGAAATTTACGTTATGGACAGCGATGGAAAAAATCATAAGCGCCTGACAGAGAATAAATTTGTTGATTCCGGGCCGAATTGGTCGCCTGACGGGAAGAATATCGTTTTTATAAGCACGCGCGACCAGGTCAAGGAAGGTATTGCGGATGTCTATATAATGGACAGCGGCGGCAAGAACCAGATTAATATCACAAATTCCTCGAGCAAAGACCTTGCGCCGCGCTGGGTAAAGGCAGACGGGAAAAAGTAAAAAAATACCCTATTGCTTTTTAACCATTGATGGGATTGGGGCATTGCCTCTTTCGTGACTTTTGTAACTCCATGCAAATATTGCGCCGCTTGTAAAGCCTGCGATAGTCCCGAAAAACGTTACTCTGCTGAAAAGCATTGAAATTGAAACTGAAGCAATGACGGCATAAATCGCCTGATATAACAGCCATGCTCCTAAGAAAATATACGCGTTGGTTGTTATTGTCCTGCCATATATTAATATTCTTATCCGGGATTCGGGAAATAACATATAGTATGCTCCTATGGCGCCAGATATCGCGCCGCTTGCGCCTATTGCCGGAATCGTGGAGCCCCAATATAGAAGCCCGTGAACAATGGTAGAACAAAAACCGCATCCCATGTAAAATATGGGAAAAATCCAATGGCCAAACCGGTCTTCAATGTTGTCCGCAAATACGAGGAAAAATATCATATTGTAAAGCAAATGGCCGAAATCGCCGTGAATAAACATTGATGTTATCATGCGTGAAAGCCCTTCGGTTGAAACTGAAAATGCGGGAATAAAGCCATGCTTGAGGTAAAATTCGCCTGGATTTTTCACGTAAAAGTATTGGTATGCAAACACCGCAATATTAATTAAAAAGAATATGTAAAACACGAACGAAGTTTTCCTGGTGTTTTGAGTTGTGCCTAAAGGCACCAGGATTGGAATGTACGTAAGGAAATAAAAACGATTTACATCAGCGGCATCTTTATCGTGTTGTATCTGCTCTGAATATTCTGCCAGGGATTGGCCCAATTTGTCAAGTTTTTGATTTCCTTTTATATGGATTGCGAGGGCCTTTATTTCGTTGCCATCGGCCCATACGCCATCGCAGGAAACGCATTTGTCAAGGATTACGTTTGAATCGTAACCGTAATTGAATTTTTCCATCCCGGCACTGCATTTCGGGCAGTTGCGTTTGTTTTCGTTGATTTCGCGGGGTTTTATTACGTTGCGTTTTGTTTCTATCTTTGCTTCCGGGATGGTTTTGTCTTTTTCTATGAGAAGGCGTATGTAATCCTTTAGCTCACCTGACTCAAACCAAATTCCGTTGCATTGAGAGCAGTGATTAATGAACCTCCCTTCATAGTTATCTTGTTGTAAAATAGCCCCGCATGATGGACACTTCATATATTAACTTTTTAATAAACCTGTTTTTGTAACATGAATACGTCGTCGTTATCTTGTACATCCTGTTAAGCGATGTGAATTATCGTTCGTAAACGCCGTATTAGCATCGGATATGATATTTTCAATTTCCAATCTGTATTTATCACCCGTTCTTCGTCATCGTCCCTCGCTACCCGCTACTCGCTACTTCGTACGTCCGTTCTTCCTCCTTCGTTTTTCATTCTTCCTACTCTATCTTGCCGCCTTCAATTATTCTTATCAGTTTATTTGACTTGATATTAGTAAAAGTCTGCTCGGTCTTGTCTTTATTAGGCCATTGAATCGTGATTTTATCTATTTTCCAGGCCTTGCCTAATCCGAAATGCGCTTCAGGCGGGTCAAAATGCCCCGCATGTCCGTTTCCGCCGTATATCTCTCTGATCTGTTTTTTGCCGTCAGCCTCCAGTATGATCCGTGCGCCGATGCCCATTTTGTTTGCGCCGCCTTTTCCGTTGCCGTGAAGCTGTATGGTAATCCAGTTGTTCCGGTTGCCGATATCGTTCCTGAATAGCGCCGGAGAAGGCCATGCTTCCTTGTAACCTTCTGTGGGCATGCGCGCCCAGGATTTGCCTGCGAGTATGTCCAGGTCGCCGTCTCTGTCAAAATCGCCGATTGATATCCCTGCTGAACTTTCCCAATCAAAACCGCATTTGTCCGTTATATCTTCAAATGTATGGTCGGGTTTCTGGCTGAACAGCCGCAAATATTGGCCGTCCGGATAGTCTCCGGATGAAAGCAGTAAGTCCTGCAATCCATCATTGTCAAAATCAAGCCAGTCAACGTGCAGATCTCCCTGATTCCAATTTGCCGGATCCGGGTGTTTTCTGAGGAGGGCATTGGGGTCTCTCTTGAATGCGTAGTTGTTTTCTTTTCCCTGGTTAGTGAGCAGAGACGATTTGTCGGATGATTCGCCCGCCCAGGAATGTGTAATCTCAGTAAGGAAAATATCCATGTCGCCGTCACAGTCATAATCGGCGCAGGCCACACTGAAGGAATTGCCGTTTGCCCGGAAGGGCGGTTCAGTCTGGCGGTTTACTCCCGGCGGGTAGCGGCCGTGAGTTATCTCATCGCCGTCAAAATGCGTTTCCGCTCCGGCCTCCGCAAATGTCCCGTCGCCTTTATTTTGCCATAGCAGATTCCATTGCCTTCCATAGGCGCAAACCAGAATGTCCTGAAAACCGTCATTATTATAGTCGCAGTGGCCGGTGCCGTATACCGGTTTGGAACCGTTATGCAATTCAGGATTATCCGCGGTTCTCAAGCCGGTCTTTTCCGTAACATCCGTGAATTTTCCGTCGCCGGAGCCCTGATATAAAGGACTGACGTAGCTTTCTATGGAAGCGCCGTACTGTTTGTACCAGTTGCCAACGAACAGATCTATGCATCCATCGCTGTCATAGTCCAGGAAAGTGCCACAGATGGTTGTCGCAGGCGACGCCTCAACCCCGGATTGTTCCAGCTTCCGGAAAATTCCTTTTCCGTTATTGAGAAAAACAGCGCTCTTTATATTGCGATTACCTTTCCAATCCGGATTCAAGGCGTCGTAATTTATGCCGGAGAAGGCGTCCATATCGCCGTCATTATCAACGTCGGCAAAGACCAGAGGGCTGGATTCGCGGATACTGCCGTCGGATTCAAAAGCGAGGCCTGATTCTTTTGTGATATCCTGCAATGCCTGGCCGGGCGAATCCGGATTGTTTAAGAATACCATGGTAGAGGGCCTGTTTTTCCAGGTATCATCCTGCCAGAGCCGCCGGACGACAAAATCAAGATAGTTATCGCCGTTTATATCAACAAGAGCCGCGCGCTGGGCAGGCACTTTATCCAGGCCGGTTTGCGCGGAGATATTAGTAAAATATTTCACGGCTCCGTTGGCAGATTCGCCGTTTACTGCAATATTCTGGGAACTGCAGGCAAGGATGTTAAACGCGGCAAAGCACGCTGATGTTGCAAGTAATGCAGTAGCTGTTTTCATAATAATCCTTTCAGTTCAATGATTTTGGCATAAAGAGATACTATCAGAAATGGATAGGCATGTCAAGGGGTTTTAGAATGGGAAAATGGAAGAAATATTTGACATAAGCGTTTGGCTTAGTTATAATATGCCAACAGGTGATTTTAGATAGTAATTCAAATAGGGGGTTATTTTATGGTAAAACTTTTGTTGCAGGTATTTACGTTACTTGTTGTGGTTGTAATCGCCATCGTTACGTTTTCTATGCTGTCATCCAGCAATCAAGCAATTCAAGGACTTAAAACCCAGGCGGAAAAAAGCAATAACGACTTGGAAGCCTTGAAATCTCAAAATCAAACACTCTCGGCGCTTCAAGTGAAATTGAAGGAATTTCAAGATAAAATTCATGAGTTGCAAGCAGGAAGTGAGGAGAAAATTCTTGCCGTAAAGAAGGATATGAAGGGAGAATCTGAAAGTCTTCATGCCAGAATTGACAGTGAAGCCAGTTCGTATTCGAATGAATTACGCGGGTTGAAGACTCGTTTGGAAAAATCGCAAAACGAAATAGAAGACTTGAAATTGCAAAGCAAAACCCTTCCGGAAATTAAGACTGTTTTAGAAGCCTTCAATGCCCAGATAAAGGATTTAGAAGCTAAAATAATCACTGCCGGCACTTCCAATCCCAATGCTGCTGTAAAGGCAAATGTTCAGATTGCAATTCTGCCGGAAGAAAAAATTAACGTGAAATATCCGTTCAAATTAACAATAGATAAAGATACGACCGTGCATATTGATCCTGTAGGCACAGATAAAAAAACCGCGCTGACTTTGGTGGTTGTCTGCAACGGGAAACAGGTGTTGAGCTTAAATGCGTTAGGGCAAAATCAATACGAATATTACAGGAAAGATCCCGGCACGTACAGGATTTATCTGGAATCGTTTAATAGTAATGCCGGTTTCTATCAGCAGTGCAGTAATAGCGTGAGCTATGAGATTTCAATACCCGTGTCTTCCAAGTGAGTATCGCATGAAACAACAATTAAGAAATGTCTTGCTGACAGCGTTTATATTGTTTGCCGTCCAATTGGCCTGGTGCAACGTATCCTTCGCGCAGTCAAATATGCCTTTGGATGAGGTAATAAAACTGGCAGATGAAGCCTACGCGCAGAAGGATTGGGGCATGTCGTATCGTTATCACGACATGCTGTTGATGCATTACAGTAAAGAGGCGCGTGTCATTGCGCACATGGATGAAATAAAGGCAAGGAGAGATGAAAGCAATGTGAAATTAGTGGCCTGGCTTAACAGTTTTCCGTTAAAAGAAAATGATGCATTAAGCAATAAAAGGGTCTGGGCGGAAGGAAGCGTGATTTCCGCGGAGGCTGTTGACGGGTGGTCAAAACTGCCGCCAGAAGCGGTAAAGATTTACACCGAAGCAAGGACAACTCAATCCCAACTCCTGTCCGGCCGGGATAAAGCGGAATTTACAGAAGATATGAAGGAGCTGATAAGGAAATTTGACGAAATAATCAAGCTTGTGCCGAATTTTGCCTCCGCTTATTACGATAGAAGCGTGTGTTTCTATAATATCAGGGAATATGATAAAGCCCTGCAGGATGCGAAAAAAGCGATAGAGTTATTCCCTAGTTTTTTTGAGGCCTATACGATTGCAGGCAGTGTCTGTTTTTCAAATGCACAATTTGAAAAGGCAATTGAATATGCGACTAAATCCATAGAAATAAATCCTGTATTTTACCCCGGTTATAATACGCGAGCCCTGGCATATTTGTATTTGAAGAATAAAGACAAGGCTTTGGAGAATATTGGGGAATCGTTGCGTCTTGATGACAGAAACGCGGAGACCCTCCGCATTAAAGCAATGCTGGATGAGCCTGATTGGTTGATAACCTACAGCAGTGAAATCAAGGAGTCCGCTGACGGTTGGTCGAAACTGCCGCCCCAGGCAGTAAAGATTTATACTGAAGCAAAAATGGCCAAAGCCCAGATATATGCCGACATAGACAGCGCGGAATATGTAAAAGAAGTAAAGGAACTGATAAAGAAATTAGACGAGGTAATCGGGCTTGCGCCGAATTTTGCCTCCGCTTACTACTGTAGAAGCTTTTATTTTTATACTATCCGGGAATGTGACAAGTCCCTGCAGGACGCGAAGAAGGCGATAGAATTATGTCCTGATTTCTTTGAGGCCTGCCTGCTGGCAAGCATGGCCTGCCGTCTGCAGGAAGAATATGGGAAGGCATTTGAATACGCAAATAAATGCATAGAAATTAAGCCGGCATATCTGTATGGATATAATGCGCGCGCATTGTCTTACCTTTATCTGAAGAATAAGAATAAAGCGCTGAAAGATATTGAGGAATCTTTGCGCATTGACAATAATCATGCAGAGGCTAATCGCATCAAGGTTTTACTGAAGGAACCGGACTGGGCGGAAATCTACACCAGTGAAACAAAACATTACATAGTAAAAACCAATATAAGCCAAACCGTCTGCGACAATAGTGTAAAATCAATTGAGGGCGCTTATATGGCATATACGCAGGTATTCCCGCCTGATAATAAGAGCGTCGGAAAAACTGTGGTGTATGTTTTTAAAACAAAACAGGAGTTTGTATCGCATGGCACTTCGGTTGGAATTGATAAAGAATGGCTTGAAAAAATAGGCGGTCTTTATAATCATGAAACAAAAGAGATATACATAGCAGATCCCAAACAACGGGAACTGTTTAATCCGGTTTTGTATCATGAAGGATTTCACCAGTATATTGATAATGAAGTAAAGGATTCAGTATCTATTCCGACATGGTTTAATGAAGGATGTGCGCAGTGGTTTTACGGAAGTTCCGCTAATAATAATACGATTATAGGTTACAAGAAAATACGCGTTGAAATTGATATTCTTAATGAAAGGTTTGGGGAGATTGAACTCAAACCGCTTAAGACTTTTTTCATGTTGGATCAGATGGAATTTTACAAGGACCGCCCTGCTAATTACGCGCAGGCATGGTCTTTTGTCTATTTTTGTTTTAGGTACAAAAACGGCAGGTATGAATCATTGCTCAGGGATTATTACAAGGAAATCAAAAAAGGCAGTTCTTTGCAGGAGGCGTTTGACAATGTGTTCGGCAGAAAAGACGTCAATTTTGATGTTATGGAAAAGGAATGGAAAGCGTACGTAGAGGGGCTGTAAGTATGCCAGTTTGACTAAAATAGTTTGGTTGATAAGGATATCTTGAAAATGGATAATAGTACAGCTATTCGGAATTATATTGATCAGTTTAGAGAAGGTAATAGAAATGAAGCATTTCACGGGCTTCTGGAATTAAGCCACGATGTGCTTCCTGAATTGATCGCAATATTCAGGAATGAGCAGGATGTCCAGTTCCGGGCGTTTCTTGCAGAGGTGACTTGGCAACATCGTGAGCCGTCTGTAATACCATTTCTCGGCGAGATTCTGAACGACCCCGAGCCATTGATATGGAAAGAAGCTCTTGACGGATTGGTTGCGCTGGCTTCGGTGCCGGCATTGGATGCGTTGCGCGCGGCAAGAAGCCGCCAATTTGCCCGTAAACGCGACGCGGAGTATTTTCTCGGCTATCTTGAAGAGGCGATTGGTCAGGCAGAGGCTGAGATTTTGAAAAAGGATTCATAATTGTGGCAAAAACAATCGTTTTGTTCTTAGTAATAGTGTTTTGCTATACAGTCTGCAGTTGTACGAGATACATTACAGTTAAAGATACAAAGGGAAATCCGGTTGCAGATGCGGATGTGTATGTCGTTAGGTTTTCGCTTTCTGCTGATGCTGTCAGAAAAACCAGTTCAAACGGTCATGTTTCATTTCCTGCCATTCCAAGTCTTGAATTCATTAGAATCATTAAGCCCGGTTTTCTGGATTTTCACTGCTTCGGTCCTGACGTGCATAATGTAATCATAATGAAAGAAAATGATGACTGAAACAGATATAACCGAGATTGAAGGAGAAATTTCTTTATGGACAAAAAAAGCAATAAAGAATTAAAGCGCAAATGCGCTGAAGAAATACGGGAGAAATTCGTGAAGTCCCTGCCCTTTAGTCCAGGACTTTTTCGTGAGCTTTTTGATTATTTAGATGCCTATTTGCAGGGAAATGAATGCGATGACATGCTCAAAAACACCCGTATATTCCTTCGAAAAAACAATCTGCCTGTAGAGGAATCATTGAAATGGATGCAAGACAACGGGGCCTTCTGCGATTGCGAGGTGCTTGCAAATCTTGAAGATAGTTTTGAGGTTATCCGGCGAATGGGTTAGTTGTGTTAATGAATAACTGTGGTGGTTTTTGGGATTTCCCGGTTTATAAAAAAACAGTTGACATTTAAGCTGAATTTGCGTAAAATGGCAACAGATTAGAGATAAGAGATTACTTTAGACAGGAGGTAAGTATATGACGGATAACGCGTTGAAAAGAAACGTCCTTATTGCGCAAATTTATAAATTGCCATATGAACTTCAGCTTCGTGTGTTTGATTACGTAAGATCATTAATTCCAAAGGGAACGAAGGGTAAAACCCTGCTGAAGTTTGAAGGCGCTATTGCGAAGCCTGACTTAGAGAAGATGGCGAAATCTATCAAAGAGGAATGTGAAAAGGTCGATAATAATGAATAGATGAGTTTGTTAATAACAATGCTATTCTTTTGTGTAATGCTGATACGGCGAAGATCTACGGTGATATAAAGGTTAAATTAAAAACAAAGGGAAGAATGTTGCCGGAAAATGATATTTGGATTTCTGCTATAGCAGAGCAATACGCTTTGATTTTAGCAACACGTGATGCGCATTTTCATCAAATAGTAAATTTAGAGGTTGAAATCTGGTAGAAGGGCAATTCAGTGCGGCAGAAGCAGGAAAGCGATTACATGGGTAGATGCACAAACCGTAAACACCGCGCCGCTCTGGCGCAGGAAACGCTGAAAATAATTGAAAAGGGCAGTTATCGCCTTGATTCCGGCGAGATAATTGATATCTCTGCATATCTGAAAAGGGCGGTTCATAAAACAATTCTATATCGGCTTGATGACCTGCTTGACCAGTCCGATGGCCCTGTCATTGAAGCGCCTGACAGGATTAATGGTGTTGAAATTACTGCGGAAACGACCTTGCAGGCTGCGCTACGGTTCGTATATGAATCCCCTGAACTTAATCCCTTGTGCCTTAACTTCGCTTCAGCAATGAATCCGGGCGGCGGGTTTCTTTCCGGCAGTCAGGCCCAGGAGGAATCCCTTGCCCGTTCCTCAGGTCTATACGCATGCATATCCCAAATGACCGAGATGTACGAGTATAACAAGAAACTCAATACAGGTCTTTATTCGGATTATATGATATATTCTCCGGATGTTCCGGTTTTCCGAAACGATGAAGGCAACCTTCTGAAAATCCCCTATGTGGTTTCGTTTGTTACCTCACCGGCGGTAAATGCAGGCGCCGTGAGAAAAAACGAAAAGGACAATGTTGCAAATATCCGGTCAATAATGCACAGGCGTATAGAGAGGGTTTTGCGGATTGCAAAACTGCATGGGCATAAAGCAATAGTGCTTGGGGCTTGGGGTTGCGGTGTGTTCGACAATGAGCCGCTTATGATAGCCGGGCTTTTTAAGGAATTTCTCGGCCCGGGCGGAATCTATGCGAATAAATTTGGCAGGGTTGTATACGCAATCTATGACCGTTCAGCAGGGCAGGAGATATTTGAAGCCTTTCGGAAGGTGCTTGCAGGGACTTTATGAAACCTTGAAGAGACACTCTACAAGAATGATAGTGTGCAAGAATGACAGGTGGCAGCACGCATACGCGTAAGCATACTATCACCCTATCAGTCTATCACCTTTCACCTTTCACCTATCGTTCGTCCTTCATTATTCATTTTTCATGCTTCATATTTCGTTAGCATTCCAGCGTTTTCTTTAACACCTTTCCCGTCGGGCCGTGCGGGAGCTGGGCGCGGAATTCCACCTGCGCCGGCACCTTATACGGCGCTAATCTTTCGCGGCAGAAGCTTTTCAGCTCCTCAGGTAAGATACCGCAAGTGTCTTTCGCCACTACAAATGCCTTTATCGCCTCTCCGCGCGTTTTGTCCGGTATTCCGATAACCGCGCATTCCGCTATGCCAGGGTGTTCGTAAAGGACGCATTCTACTTCGGAAGGGAAAATGTTTTCTCCCGCTGAAATAATCATCTCCTTTTTCCGTCCGGTTATGTATAAGAATCCGTCTTCGTCCTGCCTGCCAATGTCGCCGGTCTTAAACCAACCGTCCTGCGTTATGACTTCCGCGGTCAGTTCTGGTTGGTTGTAGTATCCTTCCATTATGTTCGGGCCTTTAACCCAGATCTCACCGTCTTCCATTATTTTCACCGTAACGCCTGATACCGGTTTGCCTACGCTTCCGAATCTGTAATTGGCAGGGGTGTTTAATGAAATGACCGGCGAAGTCTCCGTGAGTCCGTAACCTTCGTAAATGGTCTGGTTAAAATGGCGTTTGTATCCTTCAGTGATGTCCTTCGGCAATCCCTCGCCGCCCGAGATAAGGAATTGTATTTTGCCGAGGGGTCTGTTGTTCTCCGGCGCCCTGAGGAATGCGCGGTAAACCGACGGCACTGTGAGCATGACATTGACGTGATGCCTCTCCATAAGTTCCGCGGCCTGAGCGGGATTGAAGCGTTTCGTCAGGACAATAGCCGCGCCTGACAGGAGCGGCGTGAGCAGTCCGCACGTAAGTCCGAATGCGTGAAAATACGGCAGGATGCCCATGAAAGTGAATTCCTTGATAGTGACGGCTTCACTGAGTGATTTGATGTTTGCGAGCAGGTTATTGTTGCTCAGCATGACGCCTTTGGGCTGGTTGCACGTGCCTGAGGTGTAAAGAATTAACGGCAATCCGGCCGTGCCTGTAAAAGAAGTTCCTGTGGGCGGCGCAACGGTTTTGGCTATTTCGTTAAAAGAGGATTGCGTTATAATGAGATCTATGTTTGCGTCCTTGACGATGCAATTAATTTCCTGTTGGTTGAGCAGGTAATTGAGCGGCACAACGGTTTTGCCGCAGAGCAATGCGCCGAGGAAGCTGATTACGAATTCTTTGGAATTCGGGAGCAGTATGCCGATATTGGGTGAGGCCGTTGCAACGGCAAGACGCGCGCTGAACGATTTCGCCTGGTTAAGTAATTCTCCGTAAGTAAGAGTAAAACCGGTTTCGCCTTCTATAAGGGCGGTCTTGTCCCGGTAGTTGCGGCATGAGTTTACAAGAAGGTCGGTTAACAGCATTATTTGAATCCTCCAAGGTTTAGTATTAGAAATCTCAATAGCAATTGAATTACGACGAAACGACAGTTTAACCGCAAAGCCCGCTAAGCAAGTTTACCCTGCCGCAGTACTGAGCAGAGCGAAGTGAGTGTAACGAAGGGCGAAGCCGAAACGACGGTAATTTTTTACCACTGAACATACGGAATACACGGAAACTATGTACGTTCTTCCTACTTCAGTTCTCGTCCTCGTATCGTGCGTTTCCTGTGAGTCCTTCGCTTCGCTCAGGACAAACTTAGATATATTGCGTTTTGCGTCCTTCGTGGTCTTCGTGGTGAAAAGACTATCTCCGGCTAATCTGTGTAATTTTGTGGTTCCCGTCTAAACGGCCCTCGGAGCCCGGACATCGGCTCCCGGATATCGGGTTCCATTTAAACGGACCACGGGCCACGGGAAACGGGCCACAAATTAATTCGTGGCAAATCCCGGCTTATACGTTTCAGTGTATTCAGTGGTTTATCCCGTAGGTCGTCCGGGCCGCTGACCGCGCGGCTATAACTGACCATTGATCGGCCCTTGGATCCCGTTCCTTGGTTCTCGCTACATCGTCCGTTCTCCCTCCTTCGTTTTTCCTTCTTCATTCTCGTCCATTAAATCGGGTTCTATCGGTTCCAATTCTTTTGCCCTGTTAAATGCCTCTTTGGATTCCTGTGTTTTTCCGAGCCGCTTGTATGCGATGCCCAGATTGTACCACCATTCGTATTCGTTTCTGTCCATTTTGATGGCTTCAAGATACAGGTTGACTGCCTGTTTGTTCCTGCCTTCCTCTAATGCTTCATAGCCGGCATACGCGATATAGTTGCCGCTATCATCGGATCTGTTTATAATGTATCGCAAAAAAGTGCCGCTGAGGAATATCAAGACCAGTAGAACTATGCCTATAGCAGATAGGACAACCCGATTTCTTCCCTTAGTAACAGTAATATGCCCGAGCAGTCCGCCTAATGCCAGTCCCGTTGCGTGTGCAATGTTGCCGATATTCCATACTCCTGTTTCAGTGAGTATTATGCACAGAAAAAACCATAAAACGAAAAGAATTACAGTTTGATTATCCAGCGAGTCCCGGAATCTGTAATCCTTTCGTTGTACCGCCCAAAGGAAACCGAACAGGCCGTAACCTACGCCGGACAATCCCACACCGCCGTCAAAAACCGCATATTCGGCTACGCTGGAACCGATTGCGAAAAACAAAAGCATGCCCGCCATCCTTACACTGCCTAAAACGTTTTCCACAATGGTTCCAAATACCCACAGCCAGTAGAGGTTGAAAATCAGGTGCATGGCGTCAATGTGGGGGAGTATTGACGTGGCCAGACGCCACGGTTCGCCGTACCACGCGAGGATGTCCATGGAAATTTTGTTTATGTCAAATTTGCCGCTCCACCATGCGACGGTGACTATGGCTGACAAAATTGCCACAAAACTTGTAACCGGAAAATTTAAACAATAACTTAAAGAAATCGGCCTGCGCATAAATTTGAATTCCCGTTTTCCACGCATTATACACTAAATTTGCATGCTTTGTCAAAGGAAATCCGTGAACCGGTGTAAGGCCTCAGTGAACGGGCAAACACGAGCTCCGGACGTTTTTTAACAGGGACTCTACGAAACTTTATAGAGACACGACGACGACTTTTTTACAGGGACTTTATGAGACCTTTACGAGACTTGACGTCGGCTCGTTCAGGGCATATATTAATCTTCTTCGTTTTCCCTTCTTCCTCCTTATAACGAAGAGGGGAGTAGGAGTTAGGCAGAAGGCAGGTTGGCGCTTTGTCCGTCGTCCTTCGCTGCTCGCTACTCGTTACTCGTCTTAACCGGCCCTAAAGGCAGTACGGTTTTTGCGTAAACTTCGTTCAATACTTGTGCGAGTCCCGCATAGATGGCTGATGCGCCGCAGAAGATGCCTTCTATCCCGGTGATTTTCATAAAGGATTTTTTCAATTCAGGGTCTGTTATCGCGTGGGCTATCGCAAGCATTGAGAAAAGCACTGTCAGGGAAAGGAATATTACCTGCAGTGCCCTGTTCAGCCTGAGCGTTCCTATGAACATTACGAATGTAAACAATCCCCAGATAGTCAGGTAGGCGATCATGGCATTGTCGTCGGGTTTTGTTGCCCATTCATATTTTGGGAATACTATCAGGCCGACGAGCGTGAACCAAAACGCCCCGTAAGAACAAAATGCGGCAGTTCCAAAGGTATTGCCTTTCTTCCATTCCATTATGCCGGCTATGATTTGCGCCATGCCGCCGTAAAATATGCCCATTGATAGAATCATCGTATCCATTCCGTAAAGGCCCGCATTGTGCAGGTTTAATAATACGGTGGTCATCCCGAAAGCCAGCAATCCCAGAGGCGCCGGGTTGGATGTTGAATCTTTGATAGTAATGATGTTTTCTGATGCCTGCATAAAAATCCTCCTTTGATCAAAGTAAGTCTTAAAAAATAAAGTCATCTTTTGTGTCATCTCCCTTTCCCTTAATGTAAGGGAGCCCGCGCAGGGAGCGCCTTCGCGGCTAAAATAGTTTGTCAAGACACTACGTCTGGTATAGAATGTTTCAATACGGTTTGCGGCCCGTAAAGCAATGCCTCCTTTCAGTTCCGTACATGAGTATACAGCAACTTAGAATTTTCCGGAGGATATGCTTCCCGAAAACCCCCGGGTGGTTTTAGTTCATTGCTCTTATGGGCTTTTTCTTGAATGATGTATTCTTACTTCTCTATTATTCATATAATATGCGTTAATGGGATTTTTTTCAATAAAAATATGACATTTGAAGGTAAGGCCTCAGTGAAGGTAGGTTTTTAAGTTCCCCTGCGGTATTTTGTAGGGACAGAATAGCGACCGAAGGAAGTCCCGACCGAAGTGTCGGGATGTTCTGTCCCTGCCGTAATCATTGGGCATTTTGATATTTATATTGTTTTCTCAGCCCACCTTCACTGAGGCGGTTCCATTTGAATTGCAATTATTCCGTTTCAAATATCCTGCCGTCGCTCGTGCCGATATAAAAATGCCCGTTGCCGTATTCCAATTTCAATCCGAATTCAAATATGTTTCTTTCCGATAATTGCCGTATTTCAAACGGCAATAAATGATAAGTCCAATTTGCCAGGTCATTCGTTTCCGCTATCGCAATCCGGTTGTTTTCATCAATTACCAGCAGGAACAATTTGTCTTCCTTTGCGAGCACGTCGCCTATAGTCCTGCATTTGACCGGCACTATTTCGGCGGGACCGGTTCCGTTGTAACTGTACAGCGTTTTCGCGGCGCCGGCGCCGTCGTTTCTAACTGAACAGGCAAATAATATCAGGCGATTTTTGAAGATAAAAGGATTGATTAGAATCATGCGGTTTGCCGGTATAAGGTCGGCCCAGACCCATGATCTGCCGTTGTAGACGATGGCATCAAGGCCTTTGTTGTGGTCGGCAACCATGCCCTGGGACGATTGGCTCCATGAAAACGCGTATAATCTGCCGTCAAAAGGCATTAAGGCGTTGATCCTTGTTACGAGGTTTGACTGCAGTTGGGTTATGTATTCGTAATTCCAGGTCTTACCTTCGTCCGGGGACGAGAGAATCGCGCCCGGGGCGGTTTCTTTTCCGTCTTTATCAACCAGATGGTTGCCTGTAGCGGTGTACCATTTGCCGTTGAATGACGCGATATCAAAGACGTGAATTCCGTTAGTAACGGACCTGTGTTTTACCCAGCCGGTTTCGGTTAAGACGTAGATATTGCCGAAATCCCAACTTTCAGTGGAGTCGGTGCCCGTGATGGCGAGCTTGTTGTCAATTACGCGGTAATTGGTGATGGCCTCTTCCTGAACGGTAAATTCTTTGATAAATTCTTTTTTTGCGAAGTCGTAATAAATGACGTCGGTAGGGCCGGTATTGACGGTCCAATCGCCGTAGCCTATGTACAGTTTATTATTGAATACTTTAAGCGTGTTTATGGTTTGGGCGGCATCTCTGTAGGATGTCAGAGGCGCGCCGAGGAGGACGCATTTGAGGGCGTTGCCGTCAGGAATTGTTCTGGTTGTTATTATAGGTTTGTCCACGGCTATGGAGCACGATAATGTACAGATTGCAAGTGCCAACAGGAATTTCATTGAATTGGTTTTCATCACGGAATTATACTGAAAAATGCGCGCAAATGCAAATAAAAATGCAAGGCCTCAGTAAAGGATGCGTACAACACACCCCTTCATTCCTCTTAATAGAGGGGGGGCGCATATATCCCATCTAAAAAGAGCGGGGGTAATGGCGTCGTACGCTTAAAACCATGCCAGATTTTTTGACCGAAGTAGAAAATTCTGGAATAAGAAGTAATATTTACCAATCCCGAAATGGGTACCGGATTTATGTATGCACAGCATGGCATTTCACGGTGATTCCTGCGAATCGCAGTAATACTGCGTTTACTGCGAGCGTCGGCGATT
This sequence comes from Planctomycetota bacterium, assembly GCA_016220095.1. Lineage (GTDB taxonomy): Bacteria > Planctomycetota > MHYJ01 > JACQXL01 > JACRIJ01 > JACRIJ01. The sequence continues at coordinate 24,563 of JACRIJ010000031.1, forward strand.
CGGCATATCCATTAGTTACGAACGAAAAAATACGATTGACTTTTCAGCAACCGGTGTATATAATAGTCATAATGACCTGATGGTTGGGAATAGTATTTGAGTAGGCGTTATGAGTGAAAGTAAGCAAAAATGATGGTGCGCGTGTTTCGTTTAAACGTACGGACCTCGGCCCCCGGATCCCCAATCATTTGTCTGGATTTGCCTTCATGGCCGCCGGCAGTTTTATAGTGAAAATCGTGCCTTTGCCTATTTCGCTTTCCACATCAATTTCGCCGCCGTATTCGTTTATGATGGAATAAGAAATGGATAATCCCAGGCCTACGCCTTTATCGGCGGGTTTTGTCGTGAAGAACGGTTCAAACAGTCGCGCTTTTATCTCTCTGCTGATGCCTTTTCCCGTATCCGAAATTCGGATATAAATAATATTATCGCGCAGGTCCGTATTGACCGTCAGTATCTTTATTTCGGTTTCCTCCATCGCCTGGTATGCGTTGGCCAGGATATTGACCAGGGCCTCAACAAATCTGTACGGGTCCACGTTTGCGAAAAGCTCGCCGTTGTAATATTGTTTCCTGGTTTCAGCCCTGAATACCTTGAATTGCGATGAAGTAAGTTCAAACATGTCCTGGAGCAATTTGTGTATCTCGCACAGCTTCTTTTCGGATTTATGGTGCCTGCTGAACGTAAGGAGCTTGTCAACTATCATCTTACAGCGTATGGCATTGTCGTATATGCGCTGGGCATTGTCCTTTTGCGCGTCCAGCGCGTGTTTTCTGAATATGTCCGAGAATCCGATTACGGATGTGAGGGGATTATTTATATCGTGGGCGATGCCTGCCACGAGAAGTCCCAGGGCCTGCATCTTGGATAACTGCGTCATTTTGTCGTAATAATTTTTTTCCGTAGAAATGTTCCTGACGATGAACTGTATCATCACCTGGTCGTCCACGTAAATGCGCGTGGAGAAAAGCCTCGCGTCTATCATTGCCTTTTCTTCAGTAAGGGGCGTGCCGAAACGGATGTTCCTGAAATCCTGGTCTTTTTTCGGACGGGCAAGGCATTTTTCCAGGGTTATCTCTTCCTCGCCTTCAATCCATTGTACGAATGCGCTGAAGTTTTTCCCCAGCAGTTCCGTCTCAGTCACGCCAAGCATGTCCTGGACGGCGCGGTTCGCCCTTACAATCCTGCCGTTTTCTTCAGCCATGGCTATGCCTATGGCGGCGTTGTCAAAAATTTCCCTATAGGCTTTCTCGGAAAGAAGCCTTTTCGCGCGTTCCCGCGTGGCTTCTTCCGCAAGATAGCCCGCAAAAAGCGCTATTACGAAGAAGAATATTATATATGTAAAATAGACTGCTGAAAGGAATTGCACGTGGCTGACATCGCGCATGCAGAACAGCGTGAATATCGCGGATACCGCGATGCAGTTGAAGAACGCTCCCGCAGTGCTCTTGGATATTGCTGAGAGCAGGATTAACAGGGAAAATATCAGGTATATTTCCCTTGAGCCGCCGCCGAGATAGTATAAGGATAAGCCCACAATGCCGATATCGTAAATGAATATTACCGATGACAGCCATTGCGAATAAAAGTTTTCAACCTTTTCAATGAATAAAGTTATATTGGTAATGACATAAAACAGGATGATTATGTAAAATTGCCACGGCAACGGGGTCTCTTTTTCGCCGGTAAACGCAACGGTGGCGATGATTGCGGCAATTAGAAACCTTAACAAGATAAGAATGTGCTTCTTAGAATGTAAGAATGACGGCATTAAAAAACTGTGCAGTCTAACCATAAAACCAAACGCCTTTATATAAACAGCCAACAGGTACACATATTACAATAGATAACCGAAAAATCAATAAAAAATTTATAAAAAAATTTGTTGACTTGCCGGTTTTTTCGTGGTATTTTAATGGAGAATGAAGCAGAAAAAACGTAGGAGGAGGAAGGAACGGAACGGAAGAATGACAGGGCGGCAGGATGGCAGAATGCTTTTAATCGCTACCCGCCTGCCGCAGTCCTGCGACCGAGCGGAGCGAGGAAGTCCTGAGCGGAGCGAAGGAAGCGGAGCGAAGATTCCCTGTAGCGGCTCGGCTGAGCTCGCCGAAGACTTGCAGCAGGGAGCTTCAACGAACACTCTGTCATCCTTTATAACAAGTAGCCTCTTAATTCTTTAACAGGGTGAATACATGGATTCTTGCCTGCATCGTAACCCCTAAACCCCATAAACCCCTAAACCCGTTATGCAGATTAGTTATTCTAAAACTATTGTTGTCGTCTTCTGCGCCGCGCTGGCTGCGTTTTTCGGCCAGGCCGCGTTCGCCCAGGGCATGCTCGTGCCCGCGGGTTTTCCGCCGCAGGCAGACAGCCGGTTCTCGGTCTGCGCTGAAGACATCATTGTCGGCATAGAGAATAACTGCGCTTCAGTAAACATAACTCAGGTCTTTCGCAACGATACAGGCATTTCCCTGGATGCGGCGTATATTTTTACTCTGCCGGAAAATACGATTTCATCCGGATATTACGTTTGGGAAGACGGCGTGAAATCTCAGGGCACTCATCTGCTGACCGTGCCTGCCTTCAGCACGAAAAGGGTGGAGGTGGAATACCGGATGCTCCTTCCGGTTTACGACGGGCTGTACCGGTTCAAGCTGCCTCTACTGAGGAAACTTTCCGCGCCTATTGAGAAATTTTCAGTTTCGGTTTCCATTTTGTCATCCGCTCCCCTGCAATCTCTCTTTTCCGAATGCGGGGATTTTCAATTGTTTAAGACGTGGCAGAATTCGTTGAATGATGGCAGGTATGTTTTTGCCAATGATTTTTCAGCGTCCGATTTTGTCCCGACAGGCGATTGCAATATCCTGTTCAAGGCGGTTCCTTCCGGCCGGTACGGCGGTCAAATCCAGTTATTCACGCATAAAGTCCGGGAGGAAGACGGGTATTTCGCGGTGTTTATGAACCCTTCATTACCAGCGCCTGAAGCCGGTTGCAATTTTATATTGCTTCTGGATTGTTCGGAGAGCATGTCCGGGGAATACATCGGATTTATCCGTGAAACAGCTCTTGCCATGCTTGACGGTCTTCCGCAAAAAAGCACTTTCGGAATAATCGCATTTAACGAAAAGTCAATTATGTTCCAGAACAAGCCGGTTGAAAATTCCGAGCATAACAGGAAGAGCGCGTCAGTTTTTATTTCAAATCTGAGCGCTTCAGGGGGTACGTCACTGGCGCTCGCGGTTGATATTGTGGCGGCATTGGTGGACAGGCGCGTTGAAAACAATATAATACTGATTTCGGACGGCATAGTTCCTCTGGATGTCCCTGACCGGCAGGGATGGGTTCAGCCGCTTAAGTCGTTCCTGCCTGAAAATGCCAGGTTGCATTGCATGGGAGTGGGTAATTGCAACGAACAGGCATTGTCTTCGTTTGCGGATGACTTCGGCGGCATCGTGCGTTTCGCCAATACGGATGAAAATCCGAAGACTGTCGCGCAGGAGTTTTTGCGCGGCGCTCTTAATATGGTTGATTCAATAACGGTTGATTTAGGCAATGTGGAATCATACGGTTTCGCGCCTGAAAAAACAAAAGCCGTTTCGTCCGGCAGTCCCGCTTTTATTGCGGGCAGGTATAAGGCAGGTTGCGAAACGGTAATTACAGTGCGCGGCAGGTCTGCCAATGGATTATGGAAGGCTGAATTGCCGTGCGCGTTTCCGGATGAACAGCCGGGAAATTCTTATGTCGCGGACTTATGGGCGCATCTGGCCGGCGAAGAACCGGACGGCGGATTTGGCGTTTCCGCTCAGGATAAAAATTCAGCTTTATCCCTGAAATGCCCGGTCAGGATAATTGACCCGGCGGAACTGCCACAACCTTTTTTTTCCGGCGCCGAATTGTTGAAATTTTCCGGCGATTACCGCATCCCGGACGATGAGGAAACGGCGCGTATCGCCCATGTTGCCGCGGTCGCGCAAAAGGCGCTGGATGAAGACGATTTTGCCGGCGCCGAGGGCATTATTGATGCCGCGCGCAAATCAGGATTGCAGGCGTTTCAGATGGAACTTATGCATGCCGGTATTTGTGAAAGGCGCGGCCGGTTTACGGAGTCCGAAACCATACTGAAAGCATCTGTTCTGTCAATGCCGGATAAGACAGCGGCTCTTGAGGCGCTCGCGGGTTTCTATGAGAGGCGCATGGATTTTGATTCCTCCGTGCGCGTGCTCCTGAACCTTTATAAGTTGCAGCCCGGCAGGGCAGGAATTGAAACCCTTGACAGGATAATTTCCATTTATGAAAAACGCCGCCTGTATGACGCGGCATCGGCATTTTATTCCGAAATTGCCGTTTTGACTTCCGAGCCCGATGATTACGCGCGGCTCGCGGATAAATTATTTTCGCTGAAAAAAGACGGCCAGGCAGTTGATGCCATGCGCAAAGCGGTTGAACTCGCGGATGACAAGGCGTTTTATATCAGGAAGCTTTTTTCGCATTTTGATTCTGACGGCGCGGATATGGACGGCAAAGCGCGTGAAAGGCTGGTTGCAGGCATGGAAATTCTTGAAAAATACCTGCAGGAAGACCCGCTTCTGCCGCTTTACGCGGACCTGTTTGCCATATATTCAAGGCTCTATATAGAGGAATTACAGCAGACATTGTACGCGCAGAAACGCCGCGATGTGTTCAGCAGGTCCGAATCTTCTTCTGGCCCGGAAAAACTGCTTTGCTTTTTTCAGATGGGGCAGATGCTTCTTTATGAGAAGGATGCCGTTGGCGCCGCGAAGATGTTCAGATACTGCGCGGACAATGCCGAAGACCTCGTCAGCGCCCGGCATATAGCGGAGTTGATTGCCTATGAATGCGGCGATATAACCTCGGCTATAGGGATATATACGAGGCTTTTTTCAATTGCAAAGGGCGAAAGGGATAAGGGGATGCTTTTAACCGGGCTTGCGGATCTTTATGTGAATACAGGCGCGGCGCCTTTGTCCTCGGCCTTTTCAGCTCCTATGGATTCCTTGAATGACGAAAGCGGTTTTCTGAAAAGCCTGGCCGGCGGTTCTATGCTTGCCGGTACGGTTATGCAGTCTTATTACAACAGCCTGCAGGAGGCTTTTGCGTTGTATTCAAGGGCGGCCGTAAATCCGGATGCCGGCGTCAGGCGCGTCGCGTTTTACGGCCTTGCCGATATCCGGCTGAAATTCAAGAAATACGAACAGGCCGCGGAAGCGTATAAGGAGATACTGAAATACTGCAGGCCTGAAGAAATTCCTGATGTGTATGCGCGCCTGGCGCTGGCTCAGGATAACTTTGACCCGCGGGCCGCTGAAAAAACCAGAAAGGCTCTTTTGGAAATTAATCTTCGCGTGGAAGAAACCCGAATGCCGGTTTTCGCCGTTGAACCGGCCTTTAAGAAGTTCAGCGCGGAATGGTATGATTTTTTTGCGCGCAAGGCATATTGCGGCACTCAAGGCCGCGACGAATTTTTCCTTGCAGTGTTTTCGTCCGGAAGGGAAAAGGAACTTTTTTCAAAACTTTCCGGCGGCGCTGACAGCGGCGATGTTATGGCGTTGAAACTGCTTGGAGATTACTTCTGGCATGTTGCGGATTTTGCGCAGGCAGTGAGTATTTATGAAAAATTTGCCGTTTCAGTACCAGGCAGAGTTGATGTCCTGGAACGCATAGCGAAGGTCAAAGCATCACTCGGCAGGCATTTTGAGGCGGCGCAGGTATATTCGTCCCTTTGCGCCTTCGCGCCGGAAAATCCGGACTGGTACAGGCTTGCCGGGGAAAATATCCTGCAGGCGGGATTTGCGGATTCGGCCGGGGATTTTTTCGGCAATACGATACTCGCCGCGTCATCGGACAGCGATGTCCTGCAGGAGCTTATTGAATTCTGCGAACAGCGCGGCAAATATGATACCGCAATTGACATAATAAAAAAGGCCAGGCGTCAATGGAAAAATGACGGGCTCTGCGCCGGTGAAATGGGCATGTTATGCGCGGCGTCAGGCAACTATGCCGCGGCTGTCAGGGAATATCTGAAGATGTTCGTTTTTTCATCCGGCACTCCGCAGGCCGGGAACGCGGTTTCCGCCCTTGTCATGATTTCAGTCGAAAGAAATTACGCCAACCTGCCGCTTGTGCTTGAAAATACCATAGAATCATTCCAGTCTGTTCGCGGGCCGGCAGAGCAGGATGATTTTCTTGACAATACGTTTGCCTTTCTTGAAAAATTAAAAAGGCCTGATGTTGAGTATTCATTCTATACGCGGCTTACGGATGTCGCGGGCGATGAGGATGCGATTTACGCGATAGCGAGGCGCCTTGAAAACGCCGGGCGTTCCGACCTCTGCGAATACGCGTTTTTGAAGGCGGTCAAATCTTATCCGAAGAACAGCGGTTCTTACCGGAATTTAGCGGATTTTTACAGTAAGAACGGCAAGACTGGCGCCGTAAAGGAAGTGCTTGTAAGGAGGACCGCCGGTTTCCCGCTTGTGCCTGAGTCATGGTTGGGTCTCGCGCAGTTTTGTCATGAAAACGGTTCAATTTATGAGGCGGTTCAGATTCTGGAAAAAGCCGCTGAAATCCTGCCTGATGACAGGGGAATTCTCCTGAACCTTGCGAAATACTGCGGGATGTCGGGTAAATTCACGGCCGCAACCGGTATATATGAAAAACTCATCGGATTATACCCTGAAGAAACTATCAGTTATACGGAACTTGCCGGCAGTTACCTTAATATGCTTGAACCCGAAAAGGCGGAAGGCGCGCTGGCACTTTTGAGAACAATGCATCCTGACCGGGAGAAATATTGCGCGCCGCTTGTTGAGTTTTATATCGCCTCCGGCAAAGATGAACAGTCGTCAAGAATATACGATGAATTGCAGGGCGAGGAAAAGCCGGCGCTTGCCGCACGCATGGGATTGGCATACCTGAAAACCGGCAATATGAAATCCGCTCAGAAGTTTTTGGATGCCTATTTTGCGGTTTATTCCGCCGCGGGCAGGTCCCCGGGTTTTTATTTTGACGGGGAAATTGTCAGGGAAACCCTTTTCGCCGGCAGGCCGGATTTGGCCGCAGGATACGCGCTTCAAAGCAGGGCCATATCACTGGATAATACGGTTACGGCGTTTTCCGCATATGGCGCGCAATACGCCGCCAGGATGAACGCGCGCGAAAAAAAATCATATGAATCCGCATGCCTGAAATTGCTGGCCGCGTATGTCTCAGGCGGCGGTGAAATGCAAAAAGCTTATGATATTGCCGTGCAGTTGGGCCTGCTTGACAGCGTTATTTCATTCTATGCTTATTCCGGCGAGCCTGCTGAAAACGGTTTTGCCGCGGCGTACGCGTGCGCCCGGCTGTACCAGTTGGACCGCAAATACCCTGAGGCCGCATTCTATTACAAAAAGGTAATCGTATACGTCCCGACCAGCATAGCGTTTCATTCTGAACTCGCAGGATTGCTTTGTCAGTTGGGTAATTTCAGCGCCGCGCTTGAAGAATATGAACTTATTATTTCGCTTGAATCCGCGCGCCGGCAGGGTAACATAAACAATGCGGAAACGGCTGTTTTTCTTGAAAAGGCGTTTGTAACAGCCTTGCACCTTGGCGATATACAGCGGGCTGTCCGGTTCTATTCGGAATATATCAATGCGCGGGCAGAGGATGACGGCAGGGTTTTGGGCGAGGATTACGTTAATTCGCAGATTTCCATGTTCTGCGAGGAAAACGGATATTACGAAAAAGCGTTTGAATATCTTGAGAAGGGCTTGTCCGGGATGGAAACCGGTGATTCTTCAGGTTTGGCGCGTGCCGCGCGTCTCGCGAAAAATTCGCTGAATTTTGATAAGGCCGTGCGTCTTTACCGGAGACTGGCCGATATGGTTCCGGTTTCGGAAACGGTTGCCGTGTACGATGAAATGATAGAGGCGTATGAATTGCAGGATACCCTTGATAATGCGGCGGAAAAGCTTGAGCAGGAACTTGCCGATACTGCACAGGCGGAATCGTTTAAGTATAACCTGCTCAGCAGAATGCTTTTGTCAAAAGGCGATTTCAACGGCGCCGTGAGGGTTCTTGAAAAAGCCTGCGCGAAAAGGCCTGACGATGTGGAGTTGAGAACCGGCATTTTCCGCATGTACCTGTCGCGTAAAAAATGGCCCGAGGCGATATACGTCGGCAGGCAGATTGTCAGGATGCCGTCGTTTGAAAAAAATCCCGACGACAAAATATTCGCGGAACTTGCAATGGCATGCGGTATTACCGGTGATTTTGATTCGGCAGAACACTTTGCTTCGTCTGCATTGGATATAAGGCCTGATTGCGCCGATTATTACGCCGCTATGGGCGATGCCGCGTTCGCGCAGAAGCGCTATGAAAAGGCAAGGATCTTTTTCCGCGCGGCAAACGGCCTGCGCATCAATAACAATCCTGATTACGTTGTGAAGTACGCGGAAACACTTGTAACAGAAGGCGGGAGTTTTTCCGCGGCCGAATATGTCGCGGACGCCGTTGGAGGTATCGGAGCTGCTTATGTCATGGATGGCATGGGCCTTTCCGGCTATGCCGTGGATTTTCTCCTGAAGGAATTTTCGGATTTGAGGGAACGGCATTCATACGAAGAATCGCAGAGGGCGGCTATCGCACTTTTTGAATTATGCGCGCGCAGGCAGGATTATGTTACTCCGCTTTCAGCGCTTTTGCCCGTTTATGAAGACATAAAGGCCGGCAGGATATCCGTAAGGCAGGCCGCTGTCGCGGTGCGTATTGCTGAGTGCTATGCGAATGCCGACAGGATTGAAGATGCTATAAGAATACTGGATAAAGCGCCGGAGGTCTTCGGCGGAGACGCCCCTGTGTATTACGCGCTTGCGCAATTTTACAGTTCCAGAATGCCGGAAAAATCAATTGATTTGTACGCGAAAGCAATTACCGCCGGCATTGAAAAGGGATGCGTCAGGCCCGAATACGGTTTGGATTGCGCGCGCGTGCTTTTCAGGCTCCGCAGGAACAAAGACGCTATCGCAGTATTGAAGAATCTTTCAAGCGAATTCCCGTACGATGACAGCGTGATGGTTTCCATAGGCGGTTTGTTCGTAGAAAACGGGTTTGCCGGCACGGCAAGGCAATTCTATGAAAGAGCCGTCCGGTTGTCTCCTGACAATACCGGCAATATTTTCCGCATTCTTGAGTATTATCAGCTTACAGACGAGTACTCAGCGTCTCAGAAATACGCAGGCCTTGCCTTGCAGTCCGCTCCTTCCATTGAAACAAGGTATAAACTGAGGGCGCTCAGGTCAAGAATAATGGCAGGCACTCCTTTTGCGAAAGAAGCGCAGGCGCAGTTACAGCAGGAGCAGAGGAAACGCAGGATTTCCCTGGAAAACATGCGCGTACTCGCTCAATTGTATTTTGAATCAGGGGAAATTGAACGCGCGGAAAAAACCTGCAGGGAAATTCTTGTGAAACATCCGTATGACAGGGATGCGCATCTTGTAATGATTGACTGCGAAAAAAAGCTGAATGAGCCGGCCGAATCCGCGCGTCTTGAGAAAGAGCTGGATATGATTGATCCCGCATGGAGGGCGCAGTCCAAATGAAAAAGAATTCGGTTTTAATTATTGCCCTTACGTTCGGGGGGCTCGGCCTGCTTGTCGGAATTTCCGTCATGTTGTTTACCGGCAATCTGCCGGAATACCATAATCTTACGGAAGAGCGTTTGAGGGAATTTCTTTTAGAACCGGAGCTTTCGGAAAGGCCTTTGATAGTGGCGGCTATTGAGGGTGAACAGAATATTCCGGAAGACGTGCTGGAGCCGCATTTTTTTAAAAAACTGGAAGATTCCGGCGTGCCGGCGGCGCTTCTCGGTTCCGAGGCATGGGAAGAGTTCCGGATGAACCTGAAATTGCTTGAGCAGAAGACCGGCTTTGCATTTACCCGTGATAATCTAAACCGGCTTTTCAACATAACGAAATACGCGGTTTTTTACGAGATCCGGCCGTTGAAGGCCGTCTGGATATGCGAATGCGAAAATCCGGATTCGGTTTTCCGCTCATTATTCGGCGGGAAAACGCTTTCATTCAAGACAACAAAGATAAAGGATATTTATCTTCTTGAACCGGACGACGAATTAAATATCTGGTTCTCCTGCGCGATAGAAAAGAACCGCATGTTTATTTCAACGGATACGGCCCTGATGAGGAGATTTCTGGTGTCGTATCTTAAGGCGCAGGGCGAGGTGCGGAAGGCCCTGTTGATTGACGCGTACGCCGGCGGCGCCGGAAATAACCGTGTGATTTTTACGCCCGAATGGTTTTCACGGCAAGGCAATAGCTCGCCGGTTTTTAACAGGGCGGTTTCCCCTGCGGAGATGGCATACGAGGTGCTCAGCGTAAAGTCCGGTTTTGCTGAAACTGCCGGCAATCCGCGAGTTAGAACACTTGACGTTGAAGATACCATCGCATTGAAAAAAACACCCGGCGTTCCGGCAGGTTATAAGGTTTCGGCCGCACTGCGCAGAGGCGAATTTTATGCCCCGGAGCTGTTTTCGTATTCTTACGAATCGGCTGATAATATATGGCACCCGGTTTTTGAAGAATTCTCCGATTGGTTTTCACGAGTAGCCGGCGCACAGATTGAGGAGGCGCTTGAACATACGGCCGTGCGCCTGCAGGTTTTTGAGGACGAGAGCGGGTTTACGAATCTCAAGGCCGTTTATGTAATGCCTGTAAAGGAAACGGATATGCTGAATTCCATTCTGAAGGATTTTGCAGTGAAAGACGGTTTTGTTTCGGAAACGATAGGGCCTTTATGCGTCATAAAATCGGTCTTGTCAGGCAGGCAGGTTTTTACGTACGGGGTAAAGGACGGCTTTCTGTTCGCGGGCAACAGCATGAAACTCGTGCAATCGGCTGTATCATCGCCGCGCGCGAGCGGCGCGCAGATTGAAAATGCGATAAATGTCCGGGCTGAGGAATTCCCCAGAGCAACGGCTTTTTCACGGATGGATTTTTCAAGGATGCCGGAGGTCAGGGATGAATTTGCCCGGGCAATGCAGGATGTAATCCCTACGGGAGAACGGTTTTCCGCGGGCATAATGAAATTGCTGGCTTCGGAATGCGCGAGGGTGGACAATTACACGGTGCGGACGGGAGCCGTAATCAGGCAAAAGAAAGTTTATACGCTGAAAAACCAACAATGAAACGGTAACGTATAAGCATGCCGATTTGCAAGTAAACATTGATTGTATTTGGGATTAGCTATGATTTGCATTCTTGTTGATTACAGGGAAAAGAACAGTGATGTATTTAAATTGCTTTCCGGCGCGGAAGGCGTTTCCGTGCCGGTCAGGAATCTTTATGCGGGTGATTATGTTGTAAACGGTATCGGCATAGAACGTAAAACTACTGCGGATTTCGGGGCGTCTCTTATAGACGGCAGGCTGTTCAACCAGCTTGAAAAACTGAAAAATACGTATAACAGGGCATTATTGATAATAGAAGGAAAGGATTTTTATTGCGCGAACAACCGTATTCGCAGGGAAGCATTAAAGGGTGCATTAATGTCAATCCTTTTACGCTGGCAAATGCCGGTAATTTTTTCCGAAGATTCGGCCGAGACTACGCAAATTCTCCTGCTGGCTGCTTCGGCGGAAGAGAGGGATACTATGGGGTTTTGCCGGAGGCACGGCTACAGGCCGAAATCAAAACGCAAAAGGAAATTGTTTATATTGCAGGGCTTGCCGGGTATAGGACCGGCGTTGGCGGACATTCTGTTGAACCACTTTGGTTCTGTAAGAAACGTTTTCACAGCGTGCCAAGAGGAATTGACTTCGGCGCCTGGCATAGGCCGCGGCAAAGCCGATAAAATACACGAAATCCTGGATGAGTACGAATGACGAACGGAATAAACCACTGAATCCTGTACCGATAACTGGTACAGGGCGAATATGCCGAATAGTGTATGCCGCCTTTGTTACAAAAGCCAGTAAAAGTCGTCGTTTTCCGTGTATTCTGCGGTAAATTTTGTATAAAATGCGGAGCTATTTCACAAACAAATCAAGTAATCCTATCAGCGTTTTGGAATCTACGAATGCGTCTTCCGCTAACATTTTTCTTATTTCGCGAATGGAAAAGATTTTCACTTCAATATCCTCGTCCTCATCCCTGTGGAATTCCTTTACCGGCGTGAGGCCTGTTGCGCGGTAGAGGTAAAGTTTTTCAGAGCAGAAACCCGGGCATGAAAAGAATTCCGCGGTTTTTTCCCAATGTTTTCCGCTATGGCCGGTTTCTTCAATGAGCTCTCTTTTCGCGCACTGGAGCGGCTTTTCGCCCGGGTCAATGGTTCCCGCCGGTATTTCATACAGGTACGCATCTGCCGGCAGGCGGTATTGCTTTATGAGTATTATGTGGTTTTTGTCAAGGAAAGGGACTATTGCCACGGAGCCGTTATGCCTGATAACATCGCGCGTCATTATTTTTCCGTCCGGCGCGGCAATGGTAGCGTGTTCAACGGAAAATATCCGTCCTTTATATATTTGTTCCGAACCAAGTTTACGGTATAGTTTACTGCTCATACGAAGGAGGAAGAAGGAAAAACGAAGAAGGAAGGACGCCGTTCGAGTTCCGGGTTCCGGACGCCGGGTCTCGGATCCCGTTTCCCGTTTAAACGGGCCACGGGCCACGGATTCTAAGTCCTGAGTCTAAAGTCTTGCGTCTGGGGTCACAACTCCAGACCCCGGACTCCAGACTCATAGACTCATAGACTCGATCTTTTCTCTTATATACGCTGCCCTTGCCACATCACGTTCGCCGACGGTCAATTCGGCGCTTTTGAGTTTTTGCAAATGTCCGGGCTGGGTAAAAATGAAAAGTTCATTTACGGTTTTCAGGCTTATATCTTTTATAAGGTCCATTTCTATTCCAAGTCGTACGAGAGAGAGCAATTCCATGGTTTCCTCAGATGGTATGGTATATGCGCTTTTCAATATGCCTTTAGCGCGGAATACGCGGTCTTTTAACGTTATCTTGTTCTCAATAAGCATTCGTTCACGCACGCTTCTTTCAAATTTTACGATTTCCGGTATGATTTTAGTTGCTTCATCAATCATCTGTTCTTCGTTTTTTCCGAGGGCTACCTGGTTGGATACCTGGTAAAAATTGCCTGTGGCCTGCGAGCCTTCGCCGTACAGGCCTCTTACGGAATACCTGACATTTTGCAGGGAGTTAAATACTTTTTCAATTTGTTTTGTAAGCGCGAGCGCCGGAAGGTGCAGTAGCACGGATATGCGCATGCCGGTGCCGGTGTTTGTGGGACAGCAGGTAAGGTACCCGAATTCCGGCATAAACGCGTAATTCAGGTTCTGGTCCAATGCGTCGTCAATCCTGTCAATTTCCTTCCACGCGTCCTCAAGCCTGAGGCCGGAATGCACGATTTGCATCCTTATATGGTCTTCTTCATTTATCATAATGCTGACGGCCTCTTCCGCGGATATCGCGACACTGCGCACGCCGATGCCGCCGGCATGTTCCTTGCTGATAAGATGCCTTTCAAACAGCACCTGCCTGTCTATCGGGGAAGCTGATTTAAGGTCAACATAAGTAAGCTCTTTTGCAAGGCATGATTTGTCAATGGCATCCCTTACGAGATCCGAAATCTCCTCCTTTTGCGCGTCAGTGGCGCGCAATTGGAACGGGAATCCGAAAAGGTTCCTGGCCAGCCGTATCCTTGACGATATCACGATGTCGGAATCAGGCCCGGTATTTCTCAGCCACTCGCCCGCGCTGTTCAGGTATTTCTTCGTATCCATTTTACTTTTTCCCCTTCAGCGCAAAAAGTTTATCGCGGACTTCGACGGCCTTTTCGTAATTTTCCGCTCTTATGAGGCGGTCAAGCTCTTTTTCCAGCGTCTTGATTTCCCTCAGGCGGTTGATTTCCGCGGGGGCCTGTCTTGGTATCTTGCCGTGGTGTTCAACGGAACCGTGGAACTTTTCCAGTATTGAAGACACGCCTTCCTTGAAGACCGCGTAGTCGTTCGCACAGCCGAAACGGCTCTTGTTGCGGAATTCCGAGTAGGTTATCCCGCAGTCGGGGCATTTCAACTTGGAGAATTCCTTGGCCTTTCTGCCGCCGAGCGAATTTTCAACCGCGCTGTCAATAAAATTGCCGAGCGCAGCGAACTTCATATTCTTCTGCTGAGCGCATTGCTCGCACAGATGAAGCTCCTTCTTTATATTGTTCGGAAGCAGTTCGGTTAGATGTATAGTCGCGTTGTTCTTGTTGCAGATTTCACAAAGCATAAGTTTCAGCCATAAAATTCCGGTTTGTTTAAAAACACATTCATTCAGCTCATCTGATAATATAATAGTTATTTCATATTCAAAAGTCAAGCAAAAAATTTTTCTTGATTTTGCGCCCGTTTTTGCTATTATATTCCAAGTCTTAAAGCCGAAAGAATTGGCAAACAGTGATTTTTTTATTGAAAGAGTGATTATGTATAATCCAGTTGAAAAATTCATAAATTTTCCGAAAATGGAACACCGTATCCTTGATTTCTGGAAAGAGCACGATTGTTTTAATAAATTACGCGCCAAAAACAAAGGCAAGCCCAAATGGTCTTTCCAGGACGGCCCTATTACGGCCAATAATCCCATGGGCGTGCATCACGCGTGGGGCAGGACCCTTAAGGACCTGTATCAGAGGTACTTCGCGATGACCGGCCACGAATTGCGTTACCAGAACGGGTTTGACTGTCAGGGGCTGTGGGTGGAGGTTGAGGTTGAAAAGGAACTCGGCCTGAAGTCCAAGACCGATATTGAAAAAATGGGCGTGGAAAACTTCGTTGAAAAATGCAAGGAGCGGGTGCGCAAATTCTCCGCCATTCAGACACAGCAGTCCATACGTTTAGGGTACTGGATGGATTGGGATAATTCCTATTATACGATGAGCGAAGTCAATAATTACCTTATCTGGCAGTTCCTCAAAAAATGCCATGACCGCAAGTTGGTTTACAAGGGTTTTGACGTCATGCCATGGTGCATAGAATGCGGGAGCGCGATGAGCCAGCATGAAATCGCCACTGAGGGCTATCGCGACAGGGTGCATGACAGTTTGTTTGTTATTGTGAAACTGCTTGATGAAGACGCGTATCTTATGCTATGGACCACCACTCCCTGGACTTTGCCCGCTAATACAGCCGCCGCCGTGAATCCCGCGCAGGATTACGTGAAAGTCAGGTGGCAGGACAAGAATCTTTATCTGGTCAAGGCGCGTCTGCCGATTTTCGGCAAGGAAAAAGTTGAGGTGTTGGCAGAGCTTAAGGGCGAAAAATTACTCGGCCGCAAATATCAGGGGCTTTTTGACGAAATCCCCGTTCAGGACGGGGTTGAACACAAAGTTATCGCATGGGAAGAGGTCAGCATCGAAGACGGCACCGGTATAGTCCATATAGCGCCCGGCTGCGGACAGGAAGACTTCATGCTTGCCAAACCCAATAATCTCGCGGTTATAGCGCCTCTGGACGAATTCGGCAATTATCTTTCCAATATGGGCTGGCTGTCGGGCAAAAATGTCCGCGCTGTAGATACGGAGATTTTCGCCGCGTTGAAACAAAAAGGTTTTTTCTGGAAGCGCGATAAGATAACGCATCGTTATCCGGTATGCTGGCGGCACGGAACCGACCTCGTGTTCCGCCTCGTTGACGAATGGTTTATTTCCATGGACGGCCTGAGGAACGATATCATAGAAGTGACAAAAAAAATAAAGTGGATTCCCGAATGGGGTCTTGACAGGGAAATTGACTGGCTTAAGAACATGCACGATTGGATGATATCCAAGAAACGTTTCTGGGGCCTGGCGCTTCCCATATACAATTGTGAAAAATGCGGCACTTTTGACGTCATCGGCGGCAAAGAAGAACTTAAACAGCGCGCTGTTGAGGGTTGGGATAAATTGGAGGGCCATACTCCGCACAGGCCCTGGGTTGATTACGTCAAGATAAAATGCGCGAAATGCGGCTCGCCTGTAAGCCGCATAAAAGACGTGGGCAATCCCTGGCTTGACGCCGGCATAGTCCCGTATTCCACCATGGGCTATTCCGAAGACCGCAAATACTGGGAACAATGGTTTCCCGCGGATCTCGTTACGGAATGTTTTCCGGGCCAGTTCCGCAACTGGTTCTATTCGCTTCTCGCGATGTCAACCATAATGGAAAACCGCGAACCCTTTAAGGTGCTTCTCGGCCACGCGCTCGTTAAGGACGAGAAGGGCAATGACATGCATAAGAGCACGGGTAACGCGATAGCCTTTGACGAAGCGGCTGATAAAATCGGCGCCGAAGTCATGCGGTATGTGTTTGCCGCGCAAAACCCGGTTTACAACCTTAACTTTGGCTATAATATGGCCAAGGATTACCTGAAAAAACTTCTGACACTCTGGAATGTGTATTCGTTTTACGTTACCTACGCGGAAATAGATAAATTCAACCCCGTGAAGGCCAAAGTTCACTATAAGGACAGGAGCGCGCTTGACAGGTGGATCCTTTCCAAACTCCAGCTGTTGATTGACGGCGCGCATGAAAATTACCAGTCTTATTCCATATATCTTTTCGTTGAGCAACTGGAAAAATTTATTGATAACCTGTCCAATTGGTATTTGAGGCGCAGTCGCAAGAGATTCTGGGGTAGTGAAATGACACAGGATAAAACCTCGGCGTTTCTTACGTTGTATGAAGTATTGCTGGACCTGACGCGGCTTATGGCGCCTATAACGCCGTTTTTGTCGGAAGAAATTTACCAGAGCATAGTGAAAGCAGTTGACCCTAAGGCGCCTGAAAGCGTGCACCTCTGCGATTTCCCGGAAATGAATGAGGATTTCATTGATGAACCTCTGGAATTCAGGATTGATACCGTCGTCAAGTACGTCAGCCTCGGCAGGTCCGCAAGGGCGCAGTCGCAGTTGAAGGTTCGCCAGCCTCTTAAGGAAATCGTCATTAAGGCGTCTTCTGAGGAAAAAGGCGAGATTGAGGAAGTTTTGATTGCGCACAAAGAAGAACTGCTGGAAGAATTGAATATAAAATCCCTGCGTTTTGCGGATTCATCAAAGGATTTCGCGAAACCTACGGCGAAACTGAACATGCAGGAGATAGGCGCCAAACACGGCGCATTGACCGGAGAGATATTGAAGGCATTTAATAAGATTGCGCCTGAGGCGTTGCAGGAAAAAATAAATGAGATCGGCGCCGTGATGGTCAATCTGCCGACACAGCACGTCCAGCTTGTAAAAGAAGACCTGCAATTCGGTTTTGAATCGGTAAGTCCGTATGCGGTTGTCATGGAAAAGGACGCCATGGTCGCGGTGGATACTACGGTTTCAAAAGAACTTGAGTTGGAAGGCATCGCGAGGGATTTCATCAGGCATATCCAGACGGCGAGGAAGGAAGCCGATTTCGACGTGGCTGACCGCATTACACTGGCTTATGAGACCGATGAACCTGTCATAAAGGAAGCTTTAACCAAGTGGAAGGAATTCGTCTGCGCCGAGACCCTGACCCTTGAACTGCTTGAAAGCGGCTCGGAAAAATTGGTATTCCATAAGACAATAGAATTCCAGGATTACGCGGTGAAAATAGGCATACAGCGGAAGTAAGACGCGCAGGCGGCAGTAACGTATAACACCTTTCCTGTATCTGTACAGAGCATGGTTTTTCTGTTGACATCTTTAATGCCTCTCTGTATAATTTGTTTATTCTTGCACCAGGGCAGGCTTTCGTTGCAGTTTCGTCCTGTATTTGTTTAGTCGTTTTGTCGTCAATTCGTTAAATCCGTTTAATCTGTTGGTAAGGTAACGTCGTCAGTCTCTTAGAGTTCCTGTTAAAATCGTCGTAAACGTCATGACCGGTTTCTGTTATAGGAGAATTCAAACCGTGAAAAAAATGCTTATTCTTCCGACTTTCGCCTTAGCGCTTCTCCTTTTGCCGGTTTCTTGCGGCAAAAGCGATGGCTCTTCGTCCGGTATTTCCAGTCCGAAGGCGCCGGAGATTGCCGCGCCTGTTCCACAAAAAACCGTTCCCGCAAATCAACAGGCCGCCCCGGACCCTAATCAGAAAACGCCGGAAAAGGAACCGCAAAAGAAACCTGAACCGCCAAAGGAATTGTCTCTGGATGAGATCCTGAAATTGCCGGATGACCAGATTAATCTCACAACGGCGCTTCTTCTTATCTCCCGCCAGGAAGGCGATCCGTCCAGCCTTGATACTGAAAAATTCGCGGCTATAATAGATGAAATGACTGCCAAACTTTCAGGAATAATCCTGTCTTCCGATACGCCGGAAGAAATTAAAAACAAAATTACGGATTTTATATATAATCAGCAGGGGTATAAGGCGAGTCGGGATATTGATGACCTGCGCACCACTTTTTTGACTAACGTTCTGCGCATGAAAACCGGCAATTGCATAGGCCTTTCCCAGCTGTGGCTTTGCTTCGCGCAGAAGCTTAATCTGCCTGTAACAGCCGTAAATATTCCAAATCATACCTTCCTGAGATGGAATGATACGAAAGGCAATACTTTCAATATAGAAACCCTTGATATCTTTGACCAGATATCCGGCGCCCATGAATACGGAAAGTCTTTCAGCAATGAGGATTTGGTAAAGCTGAAATTTGTCAAGGATAAGGCCATCCAGTCCGGCGCTTATATGAGGCCGTTGTCAAATAAGGCTTTTATTTCATCGGTATTCTCAAACGTCGGAGCGGGCCAGATTGCGGTATCTAAAATGTCCCGGAGCGGCGACGAATACAGGGGGCTTGTCCAGCGCGGCATCCAGTCGCTTTCAAAGGCGATAGAGCTTGACCCGAAAAATTTCAACGCGTGGTATAACCGCGCGAGCGTTTACGCGATTTATACTAAGGAATACGAAAGCGCGCAACAGGATTTGAAAACGGCATTTGAACTGAATCCGGCGCCTATGATTTACGTACTGCAAGGGATAGCTTACGCCGGCATGGATAATTACGACAGCGCGAAAGAGTATGTTAAAAAGTCCCTGGATGATGAAGAACTGTCACCGGGCAGTAAGGATTTTGCTTTGCAGAAAATGGCCGAGATATACCTTAAAAACGGCGAGATTGAAAAAGGCCTTGAATTGTGCGCGGAACAAATAAAGCAGGATTATAAAAAATCGTATTTCTATGACATGAAAGCCCGTTTCCTTGTCGCCCGGAATCGTTTAGATGAAGCGCTTAAGGAGAGCTTTTTTGCGGTGCAGTACGCTGAACAGGAACCTAATCCATACATTACCCGAGGCAGGATATATTTCGGGCAGGGGAAGTTTGATCTGGCTAAGAACGATCTTATCATGGCAGTAAAACTTAAACCATACTGGGACAATGAGGAGTTTGCGGACGCGCATTATATGCTCGGAAAGATTTATTTGTCGGAAGGCCGCCCTAAAATAGCCAAGCCGGAATTTACGCGCGCCCTGGATTATAATCCCGCTCATAAAGGCGCCCTGGAAGAAAAAGAAAATTTTAAGGAAAAATAATGCGCGGATGGTAAATGCTTGATAATAGAGGCGGACTTTGACTTTTCCGAGAGACTTTGAGCCGGCAGGGTAATTGTCCCCGTCACTACTGTATAACGGAAGAATGATAAAATGAACAGAAACATTGTTTTTTACCTTGTATTGGCATTGCTGATTCTTTCCGTGCTGGAATCAATCTGCGGCACGATAATATTCATGAACAGGCAGTTTGCTTCTTCGGAAGTAAGCGAAATTGTTTATGAAGGCGACAGTCCTGTAATTGATTTCTTCCGGAATGCCGACAAGCCCCTTGCAGCGGCGCACAGGATTTTCATGTATGCCATAATACTCGTCTTTGCCGGCGCGACAGTTGCAGTCGTAAGTCTGCGGAATTCCGTTTCCGTTAATATAAAAGGCTTTTTTGCACTTCTTGCAGTAATATTTGCGATAAAAATCATCAGCGCATTCCTGATGGATTGGAACGCGTCTTTCGGAACATTGAAACCGCTGATGATTATTCATTGTTTTGCGATGCCGGGGGCGTTTATCGTGGCCGCGGTCGCGATTTTGATAATGCTTAAGAAAAACATTCGACAATAGGTAAAATAGAACAATCGTTTTTAACCACGAGTGCACGAAGTAAGAATCTCCCTTTTCCTATATACCCTCCCGTCAAGGGATGTGGTATTGCTTCACTGAATTTGTTTCAGTGTTTTCAGTGCGTTCAGTGGTTAATTATCGTGTTTTTGATTGCGGCAATCCTGCTTTATTCGTTCAGTTGTTCAGTCTATTAGGATTATTCCCTGTGAAATCATGCGAGCATAATACTGGGAATTTCAGGTTCATTTTCGCCTCTGCGATATTGGGTTCCGTGCTGTTATCTTCAGCTGAAATCCTGTATACGATTTTGTTCAGCCCGACGAATTTCAGCGATGCTTCGCAGAAGGCTTTATATGTCCTTGTAACGCTTGGATTTGCGGTGTTGTACGGCGTTATTTTCGCGGCGTTTTTTTCAATTTTGATTAAGGCCGCGGAAAGGATTTCAAAATCCCTTGCGCCGGATACGACGAACGGACGTTTTGCGTTGGCTGTGTTCTGGTTTGCCGTGATAGACGTGACGCTTACGGTGCTGTTTTACTGGTTTGTGGAATTGCGCGTAATGAAGGTGTATATTGCGGTGAATTTCATGATATTCATGGTTTCGCTGATACTGGTTTATCCTGTGATGTATAATTTGGGCCTTATTTTCCGGGGCGCGCCGGCGAATATCGGAATTTCCAGGCCGGAGTTTGTCAGCGGCATAATTACAGCTGTAGTAATGTCGCCGTTCATGCCGTTGATTGCCCTGTTGCGCAAGAAGGGCGCGCCGCTTACATTGCGGATTCCGGCAATACTGGTGCTTTTGGGAACGTGCGTATTTTTATTCTGGTTTAATATATTTGAATTTCATACATATGGCCGTTACATCCATATTGTAATTACGGTGATAATGTTTATCTTATCCGAAGCGTTGTTCTATATTATGTGGCTTGCAGTTGCGCAAAAATCCGTGCTTTTGCAAAGAGCGTTGTACATGGACAAAAAAGCGTTTATTACAGCGGCGTTTCCGGCCGTGGCAATGATTGTTGGCGCGTTTGCGCTGTTGAATGCCGGAGCTAATGTTAAGTTCGTTGCTTTTGACCGCACGGAAGTGCTGAGGACGGAATTGATGGCAATGAACGGCGTGCTGGATTTCGACAATGACGGCTATTCGGTTTTTTGCGGTGACGTTGATGATTGGGATTCGTCAAAGAATCCGTTGCATGGGAATTTTAACGGTTTCAGCCATGGTGAACTGCCGATTGCGGAATTAAGAGTAAGGGAGAGGCTTTACGGCAAACTGCCGAACGTAGTCGTAATCAGCATAGACGCCTTGCGCGCGGACGTAATAGGATGTTACGGGGCAAAAACAGGGATAACGCCTAATATTGACAAATTTGCCGAGGAAAGCACTGTTTACGAAAAGGCTTACAGTCCGGGCCCGGCCACACCTATAGCGATGCATTCCATAATCAATGGCAGATACAGTTCCCGTCTTCTCAACGCGGAGATTGCCGATGCGAATCCCGTGAAGCTTTTGCATGAACTTGGATTCAGGCATATAATTTTGCCGTCGGCATCAATAATCGGCGGCATAAACCTGCCTGACGAACCCGGCAGGGAGATAATGCGGATAGTTGCGGATAAGGGAAACAATTCTTCGGATTCGGTGAGCAGGCAGACCATTGATTACTTGACGTCCGTGCCGGCCGGTGCGGGAGTCTTTTGTTGGACGCATTATCTGGACCCGCATTTTGAATTCAAGGAGCACTCCGAGGTAAAGGTGTTCGGAAGTACGATGAGGGAAAAGTATTATAATGAGGTGCTTTATACGGATAAATATGTCGGCCAATTGCTGGATTTTTTAAGGGAAAAGGGATATTTTGAGAATTCCATAATAGTATTAACCGCGGACCATGGGACGGAATTATTTGACCATTCACGGTACTATCACGGATTCAACCTTTATGAAGAGAGCGTAAGGGTGCCGTTCATAGTGCATTTCCCGGCGGGGATGAAAGAAACATCTGAAAGGGATATACCGAAACGCATAGCGGCGCCCGTATCCATAGTGAGCATGTATCCTACGCTTCTATCATGGCTTGGAGGGAAGGCTGATTTTTTAGATGTCAGGCAGATGCCGTTAAAGGAACCGGATGCCGGCGATGTTTACGTAGTCTCCGCGTACGGGGATAAATTTTGCATAATTTCCGGAAACAGAAAATTGATATATAATCGTTCATTTGACGTGTACGAGATGTATGATTTGGCGGCCGACCCCGGCGAGAAGACTAACATTTATGATGTGGAAGGTCATTCATCCGCCATTTTGCAAAAGCTGTTTGAATTCGTTTACAGGCACAGGGAAATATATAAGGCAAGAGACCCGATGGCGTTTAAGGGAGAATAATAGCTGGGCGTATTCGGTTAAGTTTTCCTGTATATCAGGGGCTTTATTATCGTGGCTTTTGGCCTGCGTGTTTTTCGGGGGAAGGAAAGATGCGTTTTAGCGGGTTGCTTGGGCATAAATAAATGCTTGACACAATGTTCACTATTTAGTGAACATTACAAGACAGGCAGGTTGTGAAAATATATTCAACGCTAAAGCTGAGCCGCATGTTAATTAGGCCAAATTCTTACGCGGTAAGGAATTTGGGCGAGGAGGGAGTTGAACCCTCACGGCCCTTACGAGCCAAAGGATTTTAAATCCTTCGCGAATGCCAGTTCCGCCACTCGCCCTGATCAACAAGAATGAAGAAGGAAAAATGAAGAACGGACGTAACGAAGCTCTGTGTCCAGTGTCCATTATTAGCATTTATCCTTAATTAATTATACATTTCAAGGGAAAAACTTCAAGACAAATTGCAAATCTTCGTGTTCTTCGTGGTAAAAATTGCCGTCGTTTTGGTTGCGGCTATGCTGTTTTATTGTCTAAGTCCTTAACTTTCTTGTAAAAACATAGATGTGAATAGCCGTTCGTAAACGCGCCGTTATTTACATCGGATATACAGGATACGCTGGACATTTTTTGCCACGAAGGCTCAAAGACACGAGGGACGCAATGTCGCAAATTCATCAATGCTGTTCAAATCCTCCAAACACGTCGGACGCCGGGTTTCGGTTATCGGATAGACCCTTCGCAGGTGCTCTTCGCTCTGCTTCCCTCCGTCCCGATTCCATCGGGACTTTCCCTCCGCTACGCTACGGGACTCTTTTCAGTCGCGGGACTCCCTTCGGTCGCAGGACTGCGGCAGGGTATGCGGAGCAGTGAGGAGCGTACGACGAAACGAGAGTAATCGTAATCCAAAATATTCGTCGTGTCTCTTAAGAGTCTCGTCAAGTCCCTGTTAAGATGCGTCGTAGTCTCGTTGGAGTCTTGGTTGTACTGCTCGATGTTAATAAAACTTACCCGCATGCATCTGCGGCATGACATAAACGTTACGCAGGCATTTCGCGGCCATCATGTACAATTTCAATAAGCGGCCGGTTTTTATGTCCATTGGCGTGGCCGGTTGTATGTAGAAGGGTATTTTAGCGGACGTTTTTCCGGTTATTTCCACGGCTTTCTTGAATTCCATATCCGCAGTTTTCCGATTGACTATAACCTTAACAAAGACATCTTTTTCAACGGCAATTCGCAGGAATTTCGCATGTTCCTTCCAGTAATTTTTATCGTCCAGGGCCGACGGCAATTTGATATCCATAGCTATAATGTCAATCCATTTTCGGATATGTGCCAATTTCTTATGCAAAATACCGTTGGTTTCCAGCATGACCGGCAGGCGCAGGGGCCTTAGCATTGGCAGGAATTCCGACAGGAAGAGCGCCTGCATAAGAGGCTCGCCGCCGGTAACTGATATTGAATGGCATGAGTTGAAAGTCCCGGTTATTTTTTTTACGTGCATGAAGAGCGTCTGCGCGGTTATAGGGTTAGGGACGTTACGGAAATCCATGCATGCGGGCGATTTTTCAATCCTGACAAACTTTCCGGGTGCTATTTTAGCCGAGGTATCGCAATAGGCGCATTTCAGGCCGCAGTAATTAAACCGCAGAAACAACTGCGGTTTGCCGGCAAGCGCGGCTTCGCCCTGTATTGAGCAGAATACTTCGCTCAGATACCCCGGTGTTTTCTGAACCATTCCCATTTATCGTTCCTCGCTAAAGCGCGTTTGAGGCGCATGCAGGATTCGCATTTCATGCAATGCCGTTTTCCGCTGCCGTAACAGCTCCATATCAATTCCAAAGGCGCGCCGGTTTTTATTGCGAGCCGTACGATTTCGTCCTTGGATAAATTCTGCGTAAAACTCAGCACTTCAGCCTTGCTGAGAGTGGAATATGACAGGGATTTGTTGATTGCTTTTACGAAAGGCGCCGAGTTATCCGGAAAAGTTACGGCCTCTTCCTTATTGAAACCTGTGATGATATGCCCGTATCCGAGCGTTTCCGCGTAAGCCGCGGCGATATTGATGAAAAGACCGTTTCTGTTGGGCACCCAGACGGCCCTGACGGATTTTTCAAGCGTGCTATGCCGGCCCAGAAGTGACATTGTCAATTCCGGTATCTGTTCCGTCCTATTGACCAGAGCGGTGCGGGTCATTTTTGCGAGAAAGGGCAGTTTGACGATTTTAAGCGGCATTTCAAGGAATGCCGAGATTTTTCTGACGGCCTGTTTCTCAGGCAAAACCGCCTTTTGTCCGTAATCAATGAAAAGACAGAGTCCGCTCGCAAAGCGTTTCCGGGCGATAACAGCAGAGACGGCGGAATCCAGGCCGCCTGACAATAATATCACGCATTCTTTCATAGTTACCTTTTTACAATTAACGCGGCAATTTTGCAATAAATATTGACAAAACCCGAAAATTTGATAAGATTTTTGCATGGTCAAATTAACAATTTATTTCATCACAGCCGCAATTTGCGCAATCTGCGGAGCCTTTGTCCATGCCGAAGAGGGCATGAATTCCGGTAAGCCTCCGGAAACCGGGAAAGAGTTGCAGGAAAGGCTTGAATATTTCGAGCAGAGCAACCATAAGGTTGCCGTGATAAACGGCGAATACGTCACTTACATGGATGTAAGGAAGCGCATTGAGGTCGCGGTCCGCATGTACATGCAGGAAGACCCTGTGAATTACGTGCAGAAGGCAAATCAGCTTTTTGCCAATACGGTTCTGGAGTTATCCCGTAGGAAACTTCTTACCCAGGCGGCCGATAAGGAAGGCATTTCGGTTTCCAAGGAAGACGTGGATGAGCTCGTCAACAAGAAGGTAAAGGAATTGAACGGCTACGAAAATTTCATTGAGGCAATCGCCCAGCAGGGCAAGACGGAGCAGGATGTAAGAAAAGAATTTGAAACGGACTTGAAAGTAAGGAAACTCGTTTTATCCCGCATGGGGAATATTCCGAAGGACAGTTCGGCTTCCATATTAAAAATAGACGTCTATGTGTCTCCGCAGGAAATCAAGGATTATTACAAGGCAAATGAAGGGAAGTTCGTGGATAAGAAAAAGGCCAAGATGAGGTATATCGTCCTGAAGTTTACGAATGATGAAGAAAAGAAAAGCGCGCGCGAGCTTGGCGAATCCATAATCAGACAGCTTAACGACGGCGTGGATTTTGCGGCGCTCGCGAAATTGTATTCGGATTTTAAGGCCGAAGAAAGCGGAGAGCGCGACTGGATAGTTGTTGATACGTTTTTCCCTGAAATAAGAATCAAAGTTGAAAAAATGAATGTCGGGGAGCATTCCGATCTCATAGAAACTGATGGAAGCTACAGGATATTCAAGCTTGAAGGCATCACCGAGGAGCGCAAGAAATCGTTTGTAGAGAGCGAAGACTCAATCAAGATTATGCTTTCTAATAAAAAATATGAGGAGGCGCTCGCGGAGATGTGCAGTCATTTGCTGAAAGGCGCCGTTATATGGCCTGAGGACCTCTTTTCAAGGAACCGGAAGAAATGAATGTTTTGATTACAGGCGGCGCGGGTTTTATAGGTTCGCATCTTTGCGAGGAGCTTCTTTCCCGCAGGGAAAATGTCCATATTATTGACGACCTTTCAACCGGAAGCATAAAAAACGTTGAGCACCTGAAGAAGAATGAAAGATTCACTTACACCATAGATTCCGTGTTTAACGAGCCTGTCACGGCTGAGCTTATAGACAGGGCTGACGTGGTTTATCACCTTGCCGCTGCCGTGGGCACGCGGCTTGTCGTGGAGAATCCCGTGAGGACGATAGAAACCAATATCGGCGGCACCGAGATAGTGCTTAAGCACGCGAACAAGAAGAAAAAAACAGTGATACTTGCGTCCACTTCCGAGATTTACGGCAAAAGCGAGAACCTGCCGTTCAAGGAAGACGATGACATGGTGCTCGGCCCGACGTCAAAATCGCGCTGGAGTTATGCCTGTTCAAAGGCTATTGACGAATTCCTCGCCATCGCGTACTGGAAGGAGCATAAATTGCCGGTAATTGTAATGCGGCTTTTCAATACCGTAGGCCCGCGCCAGACGGGAAGGTACGGAATGGTGCTTCCGCGTTTTGTCAGCAACGCGCTTTCGGGCAAACCGCTTGAGGTGTACGGCGACGGAAAGCAGACCCGCTGTTTTTGCTACGTTGGAGACGTTACGAGGGCGCTGGTAAAGATTGCGGGCAAGCCGAAGGCGTACGGCGGCGTGTTCAATCTCGGCAGTGACAGCGAGATTTCCATAAAAGACCTTGCGTTGAAAGTAAAGGCAAGGGTCAATCCGAAGGCTAAAATAAAATTAGTGCCCTATGAAGAGGCGTATGAAAAAGGCTTTGAGGACCTCCGGCACCGCATGCCAGACACGTCCAGGATAAAAAAATTAATAGGATTTAAGCCGACTCTTAATATTGATGATATTATTGATAAAGTAGCGGAAGATTTGCGATCTAAGATGTGAGATCTGAGATTTGCGATGTGCGATGTGAGATTTAGTAATGATTAGGCCATTTGCAGCGGCAAATGTCATTCCTGTTAAATAATACTTTGCATTTTATTCAATCTTATTACATGAAAAATAAATTAATTTACATAACAGGCGGCGCGCGGAGCGGCAAGAGCGCTATGGCGGTCAAGATAGCTGAGAAATCAGGCGGCAGGACCGCTTTTCTTGCCACGGCAGAACCTCTTGACAGTGAGATGAGGGAACGCATAAGAATTCACAGGCGCGGCCGGCCCGCGGCGTGGGTTACGCTGGAATTGTCCGATTATCGCAATGTCGCCGGCATAATCAGTGAACTCGCTGACAAAAAATGCGGGGTTGTAATAATAGATTGCCTGACGCTGTGGATTTCAAATCTTCTCGGCAGGCGCGCGGGAAAAAGCGGCGAACTTACAGGCAGGGAATACGCGCTGGCGGTAAAAGAAGTCGTTTGTGAAATATCCGCGAATATCAATGCGTTCCGGGAATTCCCCGGCACGGTTATAATAGTTTCAAATGAAACCGGCATGGGAATTGTGCCGGCCAACCAGCTTGCGCGCATTTTCAGGGATATCTGCGGCAAAGCTAACCAGTACGCGGCTGAGATTTCAGACGAGGCTTTTCTGATGGTTTCAGGAATACCGGTTGTCCTTAAGAGCCGCTGATTTTTATCAGGTTATGAACAAATCCGCACAATACCGTAAAAAAGACCGCAAATATATATGGCATCCTTTTACCCAGATGAAGGGGTGGATGGACGAGGATTTTCCGGTTATTGTCCGCGGCAGTGGATGTTATTTGTACGATGCGGACGGCAGGAAGTATCTTGACGGCGTTTCTTCGCTCTGGTGCAACGTGCACGGGCATTGCGTCAAAGCGATTGACGATGCCGTAATGGCGCAATTAAGGAAAATAGCGCATTCAACGATGCTCGGACTGTCAAATGCGCCCGCCATAGGGCTGGCGGAAAAGCTTATAGAAATAGCGCCTGCCGGACTGAAGAAAGTTTTTTTTTCGGACAGCGGTTCCGAATCGGTGGAAGCCGCGCTTAAGATAGCCTATCAATACTGCCGGCAGAGCGGCGGCGCGAAGAGCAGGCGCAAGCAATATTTCATTTCATTGAAAGACGCATATCACGGAGACACTCTTGGGGCTGTTTCTGCAGGGAGCATTCCGCTTTTCCATAAGGTTTACGGAAAATTGCTTTTCAAGACGATAAGCGCGCCGTCACCGCACTGTTACAGGTGCCCTTGCGGAAAGTCACGCGGAAAATGTTCAATGGAATGCCTTGAAAAATTCAGGAGCATCATAGTAAAGAACAAAGACCGGGTTGCCGGCGTCATAATGGAGCCGCTTGTACAAGGCGCCGCGGGAATTATCACGCATCCGAGCGGATTTCTGAAAGGCGTTGCGGACGCCTGCAGGGAGAACGGGGTTTTGCTTATACTTGACGAAGTCGCGACGGGTTTCGGCAGGACAGGCAGGATGTTTGCGTGCGGGCACGAGGGTGTTTCGCCGGATATATTGTGCGTTGCCAAGGGGATTACCGGCGGGTATTTACCGCTTTCAGCCACATTAACGACTGAAAAAATATACAAGGCGTTTTTAGGCGAGTACGAAGATTGCAGGGCGTTTTATCATGGACACACTTTTACGGGAAATCCGCTTGCCTGCGCTGCGGCGACAGCAAGCCTGAAATTGTTCGGGAAAAACAAGATACTCCGGGACCTTGATGGTAAAATAGCGTATCTAAAGGGCGCATTACAGGAATTTTACAAAATAGGCATTGTCGGAGATGTGAGGCAGTGCGGTATGATGGCGGGAATAGAGCTCGTAAGGGACCGTCGGACAAAGGAGCCTTTTCCGATGAAGGACAGGCTCGGTCACAAAGTCATTTTAGAAGCGCGCAAAAGAGGCGTTATATTGCGTCCATTGGGAAACGTGATAGTCCTGATGCCGCCGCTGTCAATATCAATGAAAGAGTTACGCGTTCTTGTTGATGTCGCGTTTGAATCCATAATGAAGTGTCAATATTGTCAAAAAACTTGACAAAACGTATTTTTATGGCATAATTACCATAATTATAGAGAAGTTATGTCTGCATTCAAAAAAATAGGACAAATTCTTAAAGAGATGGAAGTGGTCAGCGAGGGGCAGATCCAGGAGGCCATTGCCATCCAGAAGGAGAATGGCGGGCCTATCGGCCGCATTCTTATTGAATTGGGGTATATTTCCGCGGATGAACTTCTTACAGCCCTCGCCGCCCAGCTGGATACGGAAGTAATTGACCTTGAAGAAAGGGACATACCGCCTGAAGTCATAAATAAGCTCACCACCACGACAGTCCGCCTTTACCGCATCATGCCGGTTTCGTTTGAGAACAACGTGCTAACCATTGTCATGGCCGATCCCATGAATATCGGCATAGTGGATGAGCTTAAGTTCATGTTAAATTGCGAGATACGGCCGGCCATAAGCAGTGAATCGGCAATTGACGCGGCTATTGAGAAATTCTACGGGCAGAAGACCGAAACCCTTGAAGATATCCTCAAGGAAATGACGAAGACCTATCAGGAATCGCTTGATTACGAACTCCTTGAGTCCAAATCCGAAAAACTTGACCTTGACAACATACAGAAAATGGCGCATGACGTGCCGGTTGTCAAATTGCTTAACCTCATACTTTATCAAGCCATAAAAGACCACGCAAGCGATATACATTTTGAACCGTTTGAAACTGAATTCAAGGTGCGTTACAGGGTGGATGGTTTCCTTGTTGAGATGCAGCCGCCGCCGAAAAAACTCGCGCTTCCGCTTATTTCCCGCATAAAAGTGCTTGCAGGGATGGATATTTCCGAGACGCGGCTTCCTCAGGACGGCAGAATAGCTCTTACGATAGCCGGCAGACCCGTTGATCTCCGCATTTCCACTTTGCCTACGTACGGCGGTGAAAGCGTCGTTATGCGCGTCCTTGACAGGAGTTCGGTTTCGCTTGACGTGGAAACCATAGGTTTTCGCGACGATGAATTCGCGCTCGTAAAAGACCTTATTGAACTGCCAAGCGGAATTATCGTGGTTACCGGACCGACAGGCCATGGCAAAACGACTACGCTGTACGCGTGCCTTAACCACCTTAACGATATCAAATGGAAGATAATAACAACGGAAAATCCCGTTGAATTTGACCTGCCCGGCATTATGCAGTGCCAGATAAACGAAGAAATCGGCGTAACATATCCCGCGTGCCTGAAAAGCATCCTAAGGCAGGACCCTGATATCATACTTGTCGGGGAAATCCGCGACTTTGAAACTGCGGATATGGCGATAGAAGCGTCCCTTACAGGCCACGTTGTGCTGACTACCCTGCATTCAAATGACGCGCCTTCCACCGTAACCCGCCTGCTTGACCTCGGGGCGGAACCTTACCTTATTACTGCTACCATTGAAGCCGTAATCGCCCAGCGCCTCGTGCGCAAAGTTTGCTCCAAATGCAAGGAATTATACGAGCCCACGGAAGAGGAATTGATGGAATTGAACATTTCCCTGAGCGATGTGAAGGGCAAGAAATTTGCCAGGGGCAAAGGATGTTCTAATTGCAACAGCACCGGTTACAGGGGGCGTATTCCGATTTTTGAAATAATGCTTGTCACCGAAAGAATAAAAGACCTTATAGTACAGCATGCGTCAACTGAAAAAATAAGGCAGGCCGCGGTTGAACAGGGCATGCGCACCCTGCGTGAAAGCGGACTTCTTGCTATTTTTGACGGCACGACGACAATTGCCGAAGTCGTTAAGGAAACACAGTTCACAAGCGATTAAAAACCATAAATAACAGAATGCAAATCACTTTTTTAAGAGAATTCAGTTATGGCAGTATTTGAATTTGAAGGGCTTGATAAGTCGCGCAAAAAGACGAAGGCGACAGTGGAAGCAAGAAATGAACAGGAAGCAGTTGTTGCCCTGCGCAAGCGCGGCATTCAGCTTATAAAGCCGTTGAAACAGATGGGCAGTCAGGCCCCGGAACTTCCGTCAGCGGGCAAATCCGATGCGAAAGCGTCATCCTCCAAGCCCAGATTCACTTTCAGTTCGGTTTCACGCAAACAACTTACGCAATTCACAGTGCAGTTTTCAATCCTTCAGGACGCCGGCCTGCCTATCGTAAAAAGCCTTAAGATTCTTGAAGGAATGATGAAACCGTCTTATTTTAAGACGGTTCTTGAACAGGTATGGCGCGACGTGGAATCCGGCAGTACGCTTTCGGACGCGATGATAAAACATCCGAAGGCGTTTGATAAACTTTACGTTAACCTTGTAAAAGCCGGCGAATCGGGCGGCGTGCTGGATACCATACTCCAGCGCCTTGCCAAATTCATGGAAAAATCTCAGAAATTGCGCAGAAAAGTCATCAGCGCCATGATATATCCCATCGTTGTCATCGTAGTGGCAGTCTCCATATTGATGATTATAATGTCCGTGGTAGTGCCGAAATTCCTGGAAGTTTTTAAAAACATGGGACAGGGCAACCTGCCGGCGCCCACGCAACTTTTGCTCGCGGTCAGCGGAATTATGCAGAGTTACTGGTACGTATTGCCGGTTATCGTGGCCGGCATAATCGTAGGAGTGAAATTTGCCGTAAGGAATTACCGAGTGCGGCTTATAGTGGATAACCTTAAAATGCAGATTCCGATTTTCGGCGTCATCATCAGGAAGTCAACCATTTCGCGCCTGTGCAGGACGCTCGGCACCATGATACAGAGCGGCGTGCAGATACTTGAAGCGCTGACTATAGTGAAAAATACCGTGGGCAATGAAATTATTTCCAATGCCGTGCAGAGCATACACAGCGAGGTGCGCGAAGGCGGCAATATCGCCGATACGCTCGCAAAATTAAAAACAAAGGTATTTGACGATATCGTCATAAACATGATAAACGTGGGCGAAGAAACCGGCGAGCTTGATAAAATGCTCATTAAAATAGCCGACAACTATGACGATGAAGTTGATACCGCGGTTGGTACGCTTATGAGCGTGCTTGAGCCGTTGATAATCGTCGTGCTCGGCGGAGTTGTCGCTTTCATCGTAATATCCTTGTTCCTCCCGCTCGTTACCATACTTACCAATTTAGGCAAATAAAACACAGGGAAGTTTTCCGTGTCACTTAAACTGAAAATGTTCATGACCACGGCGGTCATTCTGCTTATCGTACTCGGGCTGATTACGGTATCGTTCTACCTTTTTGACGTCGTGAAAATCAAAACCGACAGGGAGAAGTTTGCCGACGTGGTTTACCGCGCCACGCAGGACCTTTTCTACGCCCTGGGCCCGTCAAATTCCCTGCAGACCGAGGATGAACGCAAGCAGTTTATCGATCTGTTCGGTTCTTCTTTCATACAGCAGAATCTCATCATTGTTGACGGCGAATTCAACCTGGTAATCACATTTCATCCTTCGCCTTCAGCGGTAGTGAATGAATACAAGCCCCAACTCAGTGAAATAATGGTTGAGAAAAAGGGATACAGGATTGAAGGCGATTTTATTATCACGAGTGTCATATTGCCGTACGGCCGCACGTGCGGATTGATTGTTGACATGAAGCCGCTCGGCATTCCGGAGATGTCTTCGGTAAAATTCGCCGCCACCATAACTCTCGTAATGGCTCTCGGCATGCTTTTGATATTCCTGAACATATACGTCAATTTTAAAAGCATAATAATGGATCCGCTGAAAATGATTTACGATGCGTCCCTGCGCATTTCAAAAGGCGATTATTCCGCGATAATAAACAAGCCGGAAACGCATGATGAGTTTGCCACGCTGATAGAAACATTCAATCTGATGGCAGTTTCCCTGCAGGATTATCGGAGCAATATGGAGGCGAAAGTCGCGGAGGCCGCGGAAAGGATAAGAAACGCGGAAAAAAACCTTGTCATAGCACAGCGCCTTTCCGCAATGGGCACCATGGTGGCCGGCATAGCGCATGAGATAAATAATCCTCTCGCCGGTATGATGAATGCCGTCAATTCCCTGAAAAACAAAGGCATGTCGCCGGAGAAAACAATTCAGTATCTTGATATAATTAATGACGGCCTCGCTAGAATTGAAGGCATAGTCAGGAAAGTCCTGAATTTTTCGCCGCGCAAGATGGAGCCTGAACGGCTTAATATTTCAGAAGTGGCTGAAAAGGCGGTAGCTCTTATGCAGTACGCGGTGAAAGACAAGCAGATTGTTGTCAAGAACAATATCGCATCCGCTCTCCCGCATGTATTCGGCGACGCGTCCGAGCTTCAGCAGGTTTTTCTCAATGTGCTTTTGAATGCGGTGGATGCCACGCAGGAGCCTGGCAGGGATATAACGCTTGATTCGGAAGTGTCCGGAGGCAATGTCGTAATTTCAATCAGCGACCGCGGCGTGGGTATTGATGAGAGCGAGGTTTCAAGGATATTTGACTATTTCTATACGACAAAGGAACCCGGCAGAGGAACCGGCCTCGGCCTGTCCATAGCGTATAATATCATAAATAACCATCAGGGCAGGATCGAAATAAAAAGCAAAAAAGGGCAAGGTACGACGGTTAAAATTACATTGCCTGTATCCTCAGTATAAAAAGAAGATAAACATATAAGTTAGGAAATAACAGTCATGACTGAATTGGAAACGCTTAAGAAGGAATTTGCCTCCGGCAAGTACAGGGTCATAGAAAAAGACCTTGAGACTTTTCTTGTTAAAAACGCGGAGAGCATAAAGAAATTCAAGGAACAGGTGCGTTCCAAGCTGGGCAGGGAATGTTCCACGGAGATGGCCATAAAATGGTACATACTTCAGATACGTTCCATTAATCCGACAGATGAGATAAAGTCCGAGCTTGATGAAATTGAAAAGGAGATATGGTACAGGGCCGAACAGGAAGGCGGCAGGATTGACCGTTCCAAGGTGGCCGAAGAATGGTGCATGCGGCATGCCCCCGGCTGGCGCGACCACAGGGTTTTGTCAATTATCTTTGTGTTTGACCAGAATAAGGAAAGATATACCTCGGTATTGGATAAGCTGTGGAAGTAAGGATATTTGCGATTTGAGATTTTAGAATTAAGATTTACGCGGGAAATTCCAACTCTTAAATTTCTACGGGTTCTAATTCGTCTTTTCCGATACGCCGGCACTTTTGAACGTAGCCATTTCATTGTAGATTTTTACTGAAGCGTCAAGCATAGTCATGGCCAGGGCCGCGCCTGTGCCTTCGCCGAGACGCATTTCCATGTCAAGTACGGGAACAAGTCCAAGCCGTTCCAGCATGTATCTGTGGCCTTTTTCCTGGGATTTGTGCGAGGCGAACATGTATTCAACGGCAAACGGCGACAGTTCCGCGGCGATGAGAGCGCCTGCGGTGGAAATAAAGCCGTCCACCGCGACAGGTATGCTGTTCGCGGCGCAGGCGAGTATTACTCCCGCAATGCCGCCGATTTCAAAACCGCCGACTTTTGCGAGTACGTCCACTGGGTCCTTTGAATTCGGATGGTTTAAAAGCAAGCCGGTTTGTATCATGCGAACCTTTTTTTCAAGAGTTTTGTCATCAATGCCTGTGCCGCGTCCGGTCAATTCCGGTATGGCTATTCCGCTGAAAGCCGCTATTATGGCGCTGGCCGGTGTGGTATTGCCTATTCCCATGTCGCCGGTGCCTATTATGTGTGCTCCGTTTTTTATTTCATTTTCCGCGAGTTCCATGCCTGCCGTAACCGCGGCAACGGCCTGTTCGCGCGTCATTGCCGGACCGGTTGAGAAATCCTTTGTCCCATAGGCGATTTTTTTATCTATGATTTTGCCTTGGGCCGCAAGTTCGGACAGGTCCTTGTCAACGCCCATATCCACGACAAGCACCCTAACGCCGGCGTGGCGCGCGAGTACGTTAATGGCCGCACCCTTATTGACGAAATTGTAAACCATTTGCGGAGTGACTTCCTTGGGATAGGCGCTTACGCCTTGAGAGGCAATGCCGTGGTCAGCGGCCATTGTAATGATGACTTTGTTTGTCAAAACGGGTTTTTCAATCCTGTTCGTGATAGCGGCTATTCTTGCGGCGAAATCCTCAAGACGTCCGAGGCTTTTGACGGGTTTTGTAAGATTGGCAAGGTGTTCCTCGGCTTGCTTTATCAGCTTCCTGTCAACAGGCTTGATTCTTTTGGCTGTTTCCTTGATTATGTCCATGGCAAAACTCCAGTATGAAATAGGATTACGATTTTTGTTCAAATTGAGACGTGATTATACATTGCCGCCTGCAAAAAGCAAGTTTTTTCTATGTGTAGTGATAAAAGCTCTGTCAAGCAAGGTAAATGATTTGACGATTGCCGGAGGGCTGTTTATTTGCTATTGTCCGCATATCTCAACCTGCGGCTGTAACCGGTCACCGGCTATCGGTCACTGGTTACTCGTTACCCGCTGTCCGTTTGAGTTCTTCCAGCTTCTTTTTTGCCGGCATGAAATCAGGCGTGATTGCGAGTATTTCTTCCAATTTCCGGATTAATGCTTCTTTTGGCGTTGCCGGCGCGGACGGCTGTTTCTGCAGGGCAGGTTCTGCGCCAGTTTTTGCTTCATCCTGTTCTTCTCTTGTGCCGAAACCTGTCTGTTCTTTATCGCTGTTTCCGGGTGCGCCCGACGCTTTTTCCGCAGATTGTCCTTCTAATTCAGGCGTTTTGTTCAGTTTGTCGTTTGCAATTGCGACTTGCGGCGTCACGGGCGGCGCATTGACCGCGGGAATGGCGTTACCAGCGAGTTCTGCGGTTTTTTCCTGCAACGCAAGACCAGCATGTGCGGTTTTATCTACATCTTTGTTTATCTCCGCGTTTTTATTTTTTTCAGAAGGATTTCCTTTCAGGTCTTCCATGTCCTCAAATGCGAGGTCGCCTGCCTGCGAACCGTATTCCTCGGATTCATTTATGGCTTCGTAGAACATTTTTACCGCGATAAGGCGGTTTTCGTCGTCATTGATAAATCCTTGCGCTCTGGACCTTTCCATGCTCATTTTTGCCTGCCCATCTAAATTCTTCTTCTCTTTGGCATCTGCCGCAAATAACCGTTCGCTGATGGATTTGTCGGTGAAGGCTACGAGCGCGCCTTGCCCGAGTTTTTTATCCATATTCATTATGATTTTGCTTGACAGGTCGTCAATCAGTGAGAATATTTTGGATTCAACGTTTTCGCTTTTTGCCGCGGCTATGACATTGCCGGCCGGAAGTTCATAGACCTTGATGTCCACTGCGAGCAGATCCGCTGTTCTCATAAAACTGCTTGTAATTATTAATGACGCGTCAAGTTCCTTCAGTATGCTGTCGGGAATGGAATTCAGTTCAACTATCGGCCCTGAAGAGGTCATTTTTTTTCTGAGAATGTCGCGCGAAATAAGTTTCAGGTATTGGCAGTCCGACAGGTCTGTCGCGAGCATTTCCGGGATAGCGGTTCTTAACCAGTTGATGTCGGCTTCTCCGGTAGTGTTTTGGGAATCAAGCACGAGTATGACCTTGGGAAATTCATTCTTTACCGAAGGCGCGGGAGGAATGGCAACGGCGGTTTTGACTGTGTCCGTTGAATCGTGTCGGGTTATAGCCGGGTTTTGCCCGTTCGGTGCATCGTTTTTCTTGGATACAATAATTACAGCTAAGGCTATCAGTATAAGAATCGCGGCTGCGGCGCCTGCGAAGCGCAGTGCGCCGCTTTTGCGCCTGCGTGTTGAAACAGGTTTGCGCCTGCGTACAGGGCGGTTTTCAAGGATATCGTCAATTATGGTGATGAGTTCGTCGGCGGACGGGCGGTCTTTGCCATTCTTTGAGAGCATTTCATCTATCAATTGAGCCACGGGTTCCGGCACATCGGGGTTAATGGTTCTTATATCCGGAGGCGGGTCGTTTATTATTTTTGAAAAAAGCGCGTAAGGCGTATCGCCAGTGTACGGCATCTTGCCTGTAATCATTTCATACAGAACAACCCCGAGCGAATAGATGTCTGATTTGCCGTCCAGCACTCCGCCTTCGCATTGTTCCGGCGAACTGTACTCCGGCGTGCCCAGATAAGTTCCGGTTTCGGTCATCTTGGAATCCGATTTCAATTCCTTGGCGAGCCCGAAATCCATTACCTTAACCACGCCATCTGTGGTGAGCATTATATTGCCGGGTTTGAGGTCGCGATGGACTATTCCCTGCTTATGCGCGAAAGATACGGCGCGCGATGTTTGCTTGAGTATATTGAGTGCCTTTATGTGACTGAGGGTTCCGTTTTTCGTTATGTGTTCGGCGAGAGACATGCCTTTTATGTGCTGCATGGCTATGTAGCACAGGCTGTTGATTTCACCAACCGAGTAAACCGTGGCGATATTCTGATGTTCAAGCTTTGCGGCCGTGCGGGCTTCTTTTATAAATCTTGCCTTGAATTGAGAATCCTTTGACAGGTCCTTATTGAGTATTTTTATTGCGACAGTCCTGTCAAGGGCTTCCTCGTATGCCTCATAAACCTGGCCCATTCCACCTTTTCCGAGCTGTTTTATTATCGTATAATGCCCGAATTTTTTTGTACCTGGGTTTTTACTGCTTTCTGTTGCCATAATAATTGCCTGTTATTTGGTTTTATCAATTATAAAAACTATTCTTATCTTTTTTCTTGCGGGAATTTTTGCCCTGACGGCCTTGTCCATTTTCTGGCCGTATGCTTCTTTTTCGAGTTCTTTGCGCGATTCTTCCGCCTTTGTCTTGTCGGTCAGGTCGGAGCCAATCTGCCTCTCGGTATCAGCCGTTGGCGCGTTTGTAGCGGGCTTTGGAGCGGGTGATGCGCCGGGCGAGATGACCATAGGCGGCATCGGCTGTCTGGAGGGCGCGGATTCAGCCGGCGAGGGTGGCGGGGTTATGGGTGATGACTGGGGTTTTTTAGCGTCCTGTGCTAATCCGCCGCCGGCACTGCCTGTAACTGCCGCATTGCTTGACAGGTCTCCTTCGGCATTTTTTTCATTTTCAGTTAATTCGCCTTCGGAGATGTTTTTCGCGGAATCATTTTTCTTTTCAAGTTTCAGCGCTGTTGATGCGCCGAAACCGCGTGCTTCTTCGTTTTGTGATTTTTCCTGTGCTCTGGAGGGGGCTTTGGCAAAGGCGAACAACTTTTGTTCTTGTTCTGCCGTAAGTTCTACTGTCACGGAAAGCGCCGCGGTTTTTGCATTTTTACCGCCTGAGTATTCTTTTTCTTTTAGGGTGTTGCCTTTGCTGTCTTTCTGGTACTGGTATTCAAAGAGTTCCTTTGCCTTTTCGGGCTGGTCATAATCCTGGTAAACGTTCATGCGGTCCAATTCGTTCTGAAACGCAAGCAGTACTTCGGGCAGTTCCTGCTCGGAAACGGTTAAGCTATAGACTGTTTCCGGAGACTCGCCCCAATCGTTTTCATCAGCGTCCGCAAGTTCATCGTTTGTTTCCAGGGAATCTTCATTTTCCGGATATGCGCCATTGGCATTGTTGTTGATGGTATCCATGACAAAGCCGTCGCGGTTGCGTTCGTCTGACTTTTTCGTTTCCCTGAATTCTTCCGTAGCGTTGTCTTGTTTCATGGCCATCGGTTTGGCGGGGGCGTCAATAGTACTTATGTCTGTTTCGGGTTGCGGGTCATATTGCGTTGTTTTGACATTGGGCGTAATTAATGCGTAGAAGGCTATTAACAACCCGGCCGCGGCCGCAGTAAGTATTGCTACGGGCTTGAAGAACCTGATGTGAAGTGCCGGTTTCTGGTAGACGGGGTGCGCGTGCTGTATTTTTGCCTTTATTTCACAGCAGGCATCCTGCGGGGCGGAAAGCCTTGGCAGGCTCGAAATCGCCTGTACGGTCAAACTGAGTTCTTCCAGTTCTTTTTTGCAGGCAGGGCATTCTCCGATATGGCGCTCTACCTGAATTTTTTCTTCAGGATTGAGTTCCTTATCAAGGTAAGCCGAAAGTTGTTCTTTTATGAGTTCGCACTTCATGTTTATATTGCCTTTCGTACTCTTTGACGCCGTATTGTCAAAAAAGTTCCATGTCTTTTAAAATTTCTTTTAGTTCCGTCCGGCCTCTGTGTATGCGTGACCGTACGGTGCCTGCGGGCAATTCAAGCACTTCGGCTATTTCATCGTAACTTAGGCCGTTGATGTCTCTAAGGATTATCGCCTGCCTGGAGTCTTCTGAAAGGGAATTGATAGCCTTTTGGATAATCGCGTTTTTCTCGCGTTGTTCAATGGTTGAAACCGGGTTCATTTCCGAGTCCGGAAGGTCAAATTGCCGGTCATCATCGCTGTCCGGTTTTGAAAACGCGCTCATCGGCGTTGCCGGCCTGCGCACGTTTGACCTCTGCCGGCTAATGCAGAGGTTGATAGCGATGCGGTAAATCCATGTGTAAAATGATGCCTCTTCCTTGAAAGATGAAATGCTTTTGAACGCATGCAGGAACGTGTCCTGGCACAGGTCTTTGGCGTCTTCGTAATTGCCCGTGTAACGGTACAGGGTATTGAATATCCTGTCCTGGTACAAGGCGATGATCTGGTCAAAGGCGGTATTGTCCCCGCTGGCAATCCTGCCGAGCAGTTCTTTTTCGTTTGCCTGTAAATTGCCGGACGTATCATGAAGCTCCATAAGTTTGATTATAGCATTTTAACGGCAACAGTCAACATTTTAACGAAGTATTGAAGGATGACGTTCGAGTTCCGGGTTCCGGACGCCGGGTCTCGGACGCCGGACCTCGGATTCCGTTTTCCGTTTAAACGGGCCACGGGCCACGGGCCACGGAAAACGGGTCACGAAGTTGACTCCTGACTCATAGCCTTTTGCTTGACTTTTTTTCGCTTTACGTCAATAATGTAATGGTTATTATTGCTTACAGGAGATTATATATAATGAACCTTCATGAATATCAGTCTAAAGAATTATTCGCAAAATACGGTATTCCGGTGCTTAAAAGCACTGTTTGTTCCAGCCCGGCTGAGACTGCGCAGGCTTTTTCCGCGATGCAATTAACTGCCGGCGTTGTTAAATCCCAGATACACGCCGGAGGCCGCGGTAAGGCGGGCGGTATCATAACCGTTTATTCCGCTGAAGAAGCGAAAAACGCCGCCTTGAAATTGCTCGGCAGGCCTCTCGTTACAAAACAAACCGGTCCACAGGGCAAGGTCGTGAATAAAGTGCTTCTTGAGGAAGCCTGCGCGGTTGAAAAGGAACTTTATTTCAGCATCGCCATAGACAGGAAAGCGGAAAAACCCGTCGCTTTAGTCTCCCGCGAGGGCGGTATGGATATTGAAGAGGTCGCTGATAAATTCCCGGATAAGATTTTCAAATTGCATATCAATCCCGCTTTAGGGCTTCAGCCTTTTCAAGCGCGCGACATCGCGTATTTCATGGACCCCAGAAAGGTAATCCTGAAGGATTTTTCAGCGCTCGCGGTCAATCTGTCCAGATTATTCCTGGAAAATGACTGTTCGCTTGTGGAAATCAATCCTCTCGCGATAGTCAAGGGCAGGGGGCTTATCGCTCTTGACGCGAAGATCGGAATTGATGACAGGGCTCTCTACAGGCATAAAAACCTGTCGGATTACAGGGATATTTCTGAAGAGGACCCTATGGAATATGAAGCTGAAAAAAACGGGCTTTCTTATATCAGCTTGAACGGCAATATCGGCTGTATGGTAAACGGGGCCGGGCTTGCTATGGCGACAATGGACCTGATAAAGCTGAACGGCGGCGAGCCGGCTAATTTTCTTGATGTCGGTGGCGGCGCTTCTGCGGAACAGGTCTATACGGCTTTCAAATTGCTTCTGAGCAATAAAAACGTCAAGGCAATCCTTGTGAATATTTTCGGCGGCATTATGAAATGCGATATCATCGCCGAAGGGATTGTCCAGGCAACAAAGGAAGCGCATCTGAATCTGCCTCTCGTCGTACGCCTGGAAGGCACTAACGTTGAACTCGGCAGGGAAATACTCCGAAAATCCGGACTGAAAATAACAGCCGCCAGCGATATGAATGACGCCGCGGCGAAAGTGGTGCAAGCGGTTAAATAGAAATTAAGAATAGGAGTTCTGAATGAGTATTTTAGTTGATAAAAACACAAAAGTCATCTGCCAGGGCATAACCGGCAGTGCCGGCGGATTCCATGCCCAACAGATGATTGCCTACGGTACGAAATTGGTTGGCGGCGTTACGCCCGGTAAAGGCGGTACCTCTTTTGAAGGCGTGCCGGTTTTTGATACCGTGAAAAAGGCAGTGCAGGAGACCGGTGCGGATGCATCCGTAATATTCGTGCCCGCGGCTTTTGCCGGTGACGC
The DNA here is from genome assembly GCA_016220095.1 of Planctomycetota bacterium. Lineage (GTDB taxonomy): Bacteria > Planctomycetota > MHYJ01 > JACQXL01 > JACRIJ01 > JACRIJ01. The sequence goes on from JACRIJ010000031.1 coordinate 65,912, forward strand.
GATTATGGATGCCGCTGATGCCGGCATGCGTTTGTGTGTGTGTATAACCGAAGGCATTCCCGCTCAGGATATGCTTAAGGTCAAACAATTCCTTAAAGATAAGGCAATGCGTTTGATAGGGCCGAATTGCCCCGGTATAATAACGCCCGGCGAATGCAAGATCGGCATAATGCCGGGATACATCCATAAGCCCGGAAGGATAGGCATTATTTCGCGCAGTGGCACGCTGACGTATGAGGCCGTGTGGCAATTGACTTCGCGCGGATTGGGCCAGTCAACCTGCATAGGCATAGGCGGCGACCCGGTTTTGGGCATGGCTTTTATTGATTTGCTGAAGATGTTCCAGGAAGACAGAAATACCGATGCCGTGGTTCTTATCGGGGAGATCGGCGGTACTATGGAAGAAGACGCCGCGGAATTCGTAAAAAATAATATGACCAAACCCGTAGTGAGTTTTATCGCCGGACAGACCGCTCCTAAAGGCAAACGCATGGGACACGCCGGCGCGATAATCTCCGGCAAGGCAGGCACTGCAAAGGATAAAATAGATAAGTTAGAGTCCTGCGGCATTAAGGTGAGCCGCAGTCCGGCGGATATAGGAAAAACAGTCGCCGAGTGCATGTAAAAATACACTTAATCGGTTGTTAGAAATTCGTCCTGTCTCGTTAAAGTCTCATCCAGTCTCTGTTAACAATCGTCGTCGTGGTTTCTTAGAGTCGCTGTAGACGGTGGTTAATTCGTTGTTGGAGTTTATGGTATGAAAACCTTCCGTGAAAAGCTGTTTGATATAATGATAGGGGTATTTGTAGTCCTTGTGCTTACGGCAGTCGTGACGCATTTCTTTTTCCCGCGTGTAGCGCGCAGATTGACGGCCGGCGAACCGGTTTACAGGCAGGTGCAAATCCAACTCGTTTCCCAGAATCTCATATTGGCGGACAAGATAGCCGCAGGTGACGCGCAAACTGGTCTGGACGGCGATGAAAAAGCGGTTCTTGAATCTTTTGAAATTAAACAATACAAGGATATCCTCGGACCTAAATTCGCCAATTTTCCGTTCGTTCAGGATTATTACATAATGGCAGCCATAAAAGTTAACGCGCGCGTACTTGAGGACGGTACCCTGCGTCTTGGGCCGTACATTATGAAACCTGGCGATATCTTTCCGTTTAATACGGATAAATATATGCTTTGGGGAACGATTTTAACGGTAATTAAAAATTAAGAATTATGAATTAAGAATGACGGTTTTGATATTTGAGATGTGAGATATGCGATGCGGGATAAGCGCATCGTATTTTAGTTTGTATTTGCTGAGTTAAAATTAACCTATACGATTTTGCGGAAATAGCGTTTTGGTTTTTATAAATAGTTTCGCGCCTTCGTGCCTTCGTGGCAATCTTTCGTTTTTTGTCATAATGAAATTATCAGTAGTAACGCTTTTATTGTTGGTAGCGGCATTTGTGCTTTCGCCGAAGATTGCTTTATCGGCCGGCTCAGGCATTTTCCTGCGCGCGGATGACATCATCATTCTCGGCATTCTCGCGTATTGGTTGATAAGCCGCCGCAAGGTATACAGACCGTCAGTGACGGGGCTGGACGTTCCCATATTCATTTTTTTTATAGTTATAATGCTTTCGGGTATTTTGGGGATTCTGCGTGGTACAGCAGGCAATAGCTTTTTGCCTGTTTTATATACGCTTAAAATGGCCGAATACGCAGTCGGGTTTTATTTCGCGGCTTCAATCGTAAAAAGCAGTGAGGATATAAGTGTCCTGCTTGACGGTTTTTTAATAATAGCCGGCATAGTGTGTGTAATCGGCATGGGGGAGTGGTTTTGGGCATATCATACCGGCAGGGTGGAATCCGCGGACCAATGGTATCGGATTTTCAATAACGCGGTATATCCCAACGACGCGAACCATATTGCGGGGTTCCTGGTGACAGCCATGGCGCTTGCTTTTTGCCGGTTATTTATGTTTGAAAAGGGGATATGGCCGCGCATGCGCACGGCATTCTTATTGGCAATGATAGTTGTTACGATAGGTCTGACCTTGTCGCGTTCGGGAATGATTGCGTCCGGCGTTGCGTGCATTGTTGCGGCGCTATTCATGCCGTTCAGGGCGAAGGCGGCTATTGCGCTGATTGCGTGTTGTGTGGTATTGCTGGTGTTGGCAGGTTCGGTTCTCGCAAAGGAGAGGAGCGGTATTTTTTCCGAATATGACGACTATATGAAGAGCCGCGAAAATATGGAGGATGGGTATTGGCAGGAATATTCCGCGGCGAGAAACAGGTTTGAAGCATGGGACGCGCTGGTCAGAGAGACCGTGCAATTCCCTGTTTCAGGCGCCGGCTTAGGCGCGCGCGGGAGGTACGCGTATGAGAGCCAGTATTTTTACATGTTAGGCGAGGCGGGGTTGATGGGTCTGGCGGCGTTTTTGTATTTGTTATGGAAAATATGGAAAACGGCGCTGTACGGAGTCCATGAGTCACGGAGTCAGGGAGTCGAGAGCCGAGAACCAGTACCCGAGAGCCGTGAGCCGAGAGCCGAGTGCTGGCCCCCGGATTCCGGACCTCTGAACCCGGAACCCGGAACTCGGAACCCGGACTTCGAACCTCGTACCTCGGATAACGTCCTTCCTTTTTCATTTTTCCTTTTTCCTCCTTCGTATATATTTCCCGCATTTGCAGGGGCAATTGCCGGGATGGCCATAATGAGTTTTACTTCAGAGGCGTTTCTGATAACGCGCATAGCCGGCCCGTTCTGGGTATTGGCAGGAATAGCGGTTGCGATGTCCGGCCAAGTCAAAAGCAGTGAATCCTGATTAATGAAACATTTATTAATAAAAGCATTGTTGGGGGTGTTCTTTGCAGGATTTTCTTTGGTTGTAGGAGTTACGTTTAAAGTTTATCTTTTCAGTATTTTTACGTATAATCCCACTGCTATTGAGAAGATGAATATGACGGGTATGGACACCGCGAGGAGCGGGGGCAGGGCGCCTCTGTTGCCAAGTAATTCTCCCAGTACCATTAATGGGTAATATATTACAAGTCCTATAATAAATGCCATTCCCAATCCGGCCGCTGTACTGCTCTTTTTCGTTATTATTCCCAACGGAATCGCTAATAGTGCGAAAAGCAACGGCGTCAGGCTCTGCGCGAAACGTTTATATTTTTCCGTAAACAGGAATGCCTCACTGTATTTTGAATAGTCTTTATTTTTCATGAATCTCCTGAGTTTCGCATAAGGCATTTCGCACGGCCTCATGGTGCGCTCGGCAATGGACAGCGGCACCTTATGAACCATTTCGTCGGAAGTGGTCGGCTGGAAATGGGAGCCTTTCGCGTCCGTTATCAGCGTTTCTATCAGCGGATGGTCAAGCGTCAGGATAAGCACGCTCTGCGCCTCGTCAAACTTGACATTCGCCACGGGCGCGGTGATATTCTGCTTTTCATTGCCGCTTCCGCCAAATACGCCGCTGAAGCCGCGCAACGTGCCCATTTCCGCGGATTTGTACGAGATGCTCAGGTCAAGGCCTGGCAGGTCTATTGAGCTCGGTTCCGGCGAGGTGAGCTCAAGAAATGCAAGCACCGCCTTGGTGCGGAGGTTTTTTTTCTCAAACCTGCATTGCGGCACAAGGTTTAAGTTCAGGTATAGCACGACTAATGAGAAAATCAGCCCGATAAACAGCCCTGGATAGACTATCTTCGTTACTGATAAGCCGCTCGCTTTGATGGCGGTAATCTCGTTCTGCGCGGCCATCCTTCCGTAAACGAGTATGCACGTAATCAGCACCGCTACAGGTATGCTCATGACCAGCGCGTCAGGTATTATGTAAGGAAGGAATACGAGCACCGAATTGAAGAACAGCCCCTGGATGTTTTTGGTTTCCCTTACGGCGTTGCCGAGGAATATTATCCCCATGAGCGCCGCTATTGCGATTATGAATGTAAGCAGTAATTCTTTTGAAACGTATCGTTGAAGTATCATTGCACTTTATCCTTGGCGCGGAATTTTTTGGGCCTGATGAGCCACATGGAGCGCCATACAAGAAATTCCTTCAGGAATGCCTTTTCAGTTTCCGTCATGTTCGCGCGGAAAAGCCGGTTCTTTATCTTCAGGAGCGCGCTCTTGTCAACGTTCCTGAACACGCCAAAGAGCCGCCTCTGGAGCACCGAATTCAGGCGGAAATAAAATGACGTCGCGAAGTCAACTATGTACACCTGCATGCCGCGCGATATCAGTATGTTTCTCTTCTGGCGCAGGTCGAAATGTATGACCCCGCGCTCGTGAATCGCTTTGACAATGCCGGACAGTTTTTCGTATGCCGTTACGGGGAGTTCGCCTTCGTGGAATTTATGTATAGGGCGCGTGTCGGGGATGTATTCATATATCATGGCATTCTTATCCGCGCGCAGGAGCACATTAGGCACGCCTTCAATGCCTGTAAGTTTGTTGAGTATGAATTCTTCTCTGTTTAACAGCCACTCTCCGATGAAGGAGCGCATTATAAAAGTGCACTTCTGGAAATCCTTTATGATTCCCGTCCTGCCGTCACTCAATTTCACCACAGCCAATTCGGGGTCAAAGGCGTCGTTTTTTCGTATTAATCCGGTTGTTTCATAGCGTATCATTTTCCCCATACGCGTTCCACCACCTGGCTGAAAGTCGGCGGGTTCAAGACGGCGGCGTATTTCAGCAGTACATAGGTTATGCCGCAGGAGACTGAAAAACAGGTAATGTGTTCTTCGTTATGCCTGACGCGCCAGAATGCCCATGGTTCGGGGGCGGCGCCTTCGTAGCGCTTGAAAACCGGCAGGTAATCCGGTATGGCCTTGTCGTATTTATCAAATTCCTCGCCGAACCGCTTGCGCAGGTTTTCGCTTTCCTTGCGTTTTTTGTAGGGGACATAATAAGCGAAAAAAATGAGCATTGAAAAAGCAAGCAGGTACCATGCCTTGCCCGCTACGCAGAATCCCGTGACTATGAGGAATGTTCCGATATAAAGCGGGTTTTTTACGTACGCGTAAGGCCCGGACACGATGAGCCGGTCGTTTTTCTCCAGATGGCCGGCGGCCCACAGCCTCGTTAATTCCCCGAGCACGACCAGCGGCAATCCTGCGAGAAGGAAATACAATTCCGGTTTGATCATCAGCATCCAAACTGCCATTACTATCAGCACAATCAGCAGTTTAATCGTGAGTTTCTGGATATATTTCATCATAAATTATTTCTTTTCCTTATCATCGGTTTTTTTTACGGCCGGCAGGAGCACCTGTCCGAGGCCGCTGCATTTATCGCAGATTTCAGCGAACACGTCTTCGGTGTAGCCTTTCCTGCCGCATTTGTCGCACCATTCGGTATTGAACAGCGGCTGGTTTTTCTTGAGTATTTCAGCCCAGGGCTCGTCGCATTTCGGGCAATCAACGAGTTTCTCGCCGTTGCAGGTCGGGCACGTCTGTTTCGGGGTCGTGCATTTGGGGCAGGGTTTCCGCTGGATGCCCGTCAACATATCGTCTATTTCAATAATGCCGTCTCCGCCGCAGTACTTGCATACGAGTATGCCGGTTCCGCCGCATTTGGTGCAGAGTATTTTTCCGAGTCCCTGGCATTTTTTGCAGGGAAGAAGCCCCGATAGAGTGGCGGCCATCTTTTCAATTTCCTGCTTTCGCGCGGGGTCATCGGTGTTTTTGGCGGTATCCTTGAACTTTGTAATGGCGCTTTCAAATTCCCCGCAGAGCATGAAGTAGTAGCCTGCCGCAAACGGCGCCTGCGGGACTTGCATGGCCGCAATTTTTTTCGCGCACTTCTGGTATTCCGATGTCCTGGCTGTTTTTGCAGAGCTTATGGCTTCAATGAAATCAAAATCCTTTTTGCGCATCCAATGCCCGAAATCCAGCGTTATATAACCTTGCGATTCAAACGACTTTGTCAGCGCTTCTTTTTGTTCTTCAGTGCCTTTTTCCACCAGGAACGTAACGTATCTTGTTATGAATGAATCAAGAAGTTCGGACATTTCAGGGGGAGTTGAGCTGTTTGACTTAGCGGCTTCGCTGATGAATCCGGTGGTGAGTGTGATGAAATTTTCATCCGTGATGCCGGTGATTCTTCCCAGGGATTCAAAATATTTTTCAAGCGCCTCGGCGAGGGATGTTTTCCGGCCTTTTTTTACCTGGGCATTGGACCAGTTCATTTTAGCCAGGCGCAATTCCCTGCCTTCGTGCGTCTTAATCACGTATTCCTTGGCGTCATCCTTCAGTATTTTGCCTGTTTTGGTTTCGGTGAATTTGCCGCCGGAATCGTTGCCCATGGTTTTTTCGCATGAGATTTCGTCTTCTATAAGGCCGAGCTCGTATTTTTCACCGTTCAGGCAGGCGAGCATAAGCGAAATAAGGCTTGATGTGCAGGTTTTTTCGGTATCTTTTTTCAGGAAAAGGCCGTAGTTTTCAGCGGATTTTTTTTCGTCTTTCAGGTAGAGCCGGTAAATATCTCCGAGAGCGAGGTAACTGGCGGGATTGTCGGGATTGGCCCTGGTATAGTCGGTCAGGTACTTTTCCGCATTGCGGTAATCCGAGTCCTGCATATAGATGCTGACGAGGCCCTGGAGCGCTTCGGAATGTTTGGGGTCTATTTTGAGGATTTCTTCAAAGAGCGTTTTCGTGCCGGAAACCCTGCCTGCGGCGGTTTTCATTTTAACGAGTTCCATGCGAGCATCTATGGAATTCGGGTTTTTTTTGATTTCAGCGTTGAATTCGTCTTCGGCCTTTTCAGGCATGTTGAGTTTTACATAACAGAGGCCGCGGAAGTAATTTATATTAGGGATATCGGAATTTTCTTCAAGAATTTCGTCAATTTCCTTAAGGGCTTTTTCAGGGTCGCCGTCTTTAGCGTTATCAAGGGCCCTTTTGATTTTCGCCTTCAGAGCTTCTTCGCGCATGACAGCTTCCTGCTTCCGCATCCACTCTTCCTTGCGTTTGCGGTCTTCTTCGTCCGAAGGCGGCTGTTGGTCCTGGCAGGTGGTTTCCGCGGGGGCAGGCGTTTTGTCAGGCATGGCCAGGGCCGGTTTGTTTGCAAAGGCGCCGGCAAAGGCCAAAAGGCACAGTGCGGGCCACAGGCTTAATATTTTCGTTACAGGCACGGCAGTTTTCGTATTCATATATGTGCAATGATACCTTTGAAGAGGCCAAAAGTCAAGTAATTTCTTGACATAACGCGGCATATTTGATAGTATGTTGACGTATCGGTGTGTGGTTGTGTTGCTAAAGCGCGGTGAGATTTCTCTCATAAGCGAATAATTAGTGCGTTGTTTGTATATGGAGATTACGTTTATGAAACAACCTTTAGCAGCAGTTTTAGCGTTATTTTTCGGGCTGTTCATTTTCAATTCAGTTTATGCATGGTGCCCTTCGGCAAGTTCGGCGGCGAGGCTGGTGCGCGGCCTTCCAGGCTATGAAGACAATCCTGCTTTTGCGCCCATCAAATCCGAATTAAGCGGTTCATCAAGAGGCCAGTGGGAGACTTGGTGGGACGCCAATAAAGACAGGTACCTTGATTACAAAAAACCATTTCCCAATGAACTTCTTAAAGTAAATGAAGAAGGCAGTAATGTCGTGGGCGCTGAATTGGGCGTTTTGAAGGGCCTTTTTCAACAGGCGCTCAAAGACAGCGATTTCAATATACGCCTTGCCGCGGCTATCGCCATAGGAAGGACCGGCGATACTGCTTACGCGCCCGATTTGAGGCCTAATTTGACGGACCCGGAACGAGAGGTCAGCGATTCCGCCATGCTCGGGCTTGGGATGATAAAGGACGTTGATTCCATACCTAAAATGGCGGAAGTACTGCAGAATCCCAAAGGCCATGAGGTTACGAGGGGATTTGCGGCTTATGCATTGGGTTATGCGCGCGATGTCAGGGCAATTGAAGCCTTGAAAAAATCGCTTGATACAAAGGCTGAAGATTCTAAAACACTGTGGGCATGCGTCATTTCGCTCGCATTGGCAAGGGACAGGTCGCTTGTGCCGTATATAGGCGAATTTCTTATGCCCAAAAAAGGCTCCAAGGATGATTCCACGCTGAAGGCTTATGCCGCGCTGGCTTTAGGCAGGCTGGGCGGTGAGGAGGCGGTTGATTTGCTGATTAAGGCCTCGGAAAAGGAAAAAGACATGGAGATCCTGAGGTCAATCGCAATAGCGCTCGGCATGGCCGGCGAAGCCAGGGCAAAAGATACGCTTGTCAATATGATTAAAAAGGGCAAGGACGAACTTCAAAAGGGTTTTGCCGTAATATCGCTCGCAAAATTGAAAATAAATGATGACTATGATTTTATCCTGGAATGTTCTAACGATAAAAAGTCCGACAATTTCAGGGGATTCTCGGTGCTCGCGCTCGGCATCTTCGGTGATGTCAGGGCAGTGCCGGATTTGAAAAAGATACTTTCGGATAAGAGGGCGTCTGAACCCGTGAAAGATGCCGCAGTCACAGCGCTCGGCATGCTCAAGGCTAAAGATTCAATAAAAGATCTTCTTGATATAGCAAAATCAGCGAAGGAAATTGAGACCAAACGCTGTTACGCGCTGATTGCTCTCGGCATGATAGGCGACGAAGTTGTGGCGCCGGAAATCAACGCAATATTCAATGACAGCTCCAAGACGCCTAATATCTACAGGGATTGCTGTTACGCCCTCGCGATGCTGGGGCGGCATAAGGCGCTTCTGGAAAAAATGTATAAGGATTATGACGCAGGAAACGCGGATATAAAGTCGCTTATAGTTACCGTGCTTGGCAGGGTGGGCGACAGGGGCACGGTTACATTTTTGAAAAATAAGTACGAAAAAGAAAACAATAAATCAACGCGCCTCAGCATGATGTCATCTCTGGGATACCTTGCTGACCCGAACAATGTGACCATATTGAGAGAATTGACGGCGGATAATAATTATAATATACAATTTCTAAGCATAGACCACGTGCGGCAAATACCGTAACGGAGTTACGGGGTTACGGGGTTGCGGGGTTAAGGAGCAGGGGCGAATGGCCATTTGCACTTGCTACGGGGTTCAGGTTTTTTGCGCAGAAGTTTACAAACCACAGTTACTTTCGTCGCGTCACTTGGCGCTCTTGACGTCCTCTGCGGCTTATTGCGTTCGTCCATCGATTCGGACGTACGACGGCCGGAATAAACCGCTAAGAGCGCAAAGAACGCAAAGACGACGGATATTCGTCTCGTCTTAGCGAGCTAAGTACGGCTAAATTGCAATCAAGTATCCTTAATTTCTGATTTGGTCGCGGCTATGCTGCTTTATAGTCTAAATCCTCAACTTCCGCATGAAAAGCATGGAAATTTAAGAATTAAAATTTTTGTGAAATACGTCATGGAAATCTTAATTCTAAAATCTTAAACTTAAATTTTTTAGTTTATTTGGGCATTACCGAATTTCCGTCCGGTATGGCGTAGATTTTTTTATTGCTAAAGGCGTTTATTATATCCTCGGCCTGGCCGATATCCGTCAGCGGTTTCAGGCCCATCAGGCCCACGTCTTCTTTGCTCATTCCCGAATAGAGATATATATTAAATTTGTCCGATTTTGCAAGGGACGACAGCACTGTGTTGCCAGGGACTTCAAATTTTCTGCGCAATCGCTTTTCAATGACAGCAGGACTGCCGGCCTTGAACCACTGCTTTATTCTTTCCGAACCGAATCCATCCACGCATTCGGCAAATACCAGCATCGTGCCGCCGGGCTTCAGGGCTTTTGAGGCGGTTTCTATGGATTTGTGCGCCTGCACATAGTTTATATCGCGCGGATAGCCGCCGGCGGAAACTATTACGCAGTCTGCGAGGCCTTTAATTTTTGCGTGATACAGGCGGTCCAATTCCTTACACGCGCGCAAATGGGATTTTTCCATGTCTCCGGCGAAAATCCCGGCAATGTTCTTGTCCGTGTCAAGTATAAGGTTTATTGAGAAATCCACGCCGAGTAATTTTGCGGATTCAAGCATGTCTTCATGCACCGGATTCCCTTTCAGCATGCCGCTTATCGCCAGAGGGTTTTTACCGCCTTTGTCCGGCGGATTGAATACAAGGCTGTGGTTCTGCTGGATGCTGTTATATCCGGCCACTCCCGGCATGATCGTTTTCCTTCCCCCGTTGTAACCTGCATAATAATGGTAACCGGCGATGCCTATTGTTATGACCTTGTCGGCATTGAAGACATGCCTGTTGTAATATACTTCAGTGCCGCGGGCCGTGGCGCCGGCGTAACGCATATTCTTTTCGTCATGGCAGTCATGGTCAATAATTTTATATTGCTTGCATGGGATATTGCCGAGTAATGCGGTTTTTTCGGCCTGCGTGTGTCCGGAATGAGTGCCGGTGGCAATTATAAAAGTGATATTGTCTTTTTTTATGCCGGTCTTATGCAATTCCGCAAGCAGTATTGGCAGAAGCGGTTTAAAGGCATTAGGCCGGGTTTTGTCCGGCACTACTATGGCTACGGTATCGGATTGCTTGACAATTTTTTTCAGCGGTTTTGTGCCGTCAGGCCGGGCAAGGGCCTTGCGGAATTCATTTGACGCATTGAATTTGCCGTGTTTTTTGCCGGGAGGCGTGATCAGCGCAGGCATTATGGCGCCGGTATCCAGTTTTAAGCGGTCTTTGCCGTACAGTATTGATAAAAGCATATTATTTTTTTGCGATAATTTCAATTTCCACCCTTACGTCCTTCGGCAGGCGGCTGACCTGGACGGTTGACCTTGCAGGGCAGTCTTTGGTGAAAAATTTCGCGTAGATTTCGTTCATGCCCGCGAAATCGTTCATGTCAAGAAGGAATACGGAGGTCTTGATTACATCCGGAAAAGAATAGCCCGCGGCGGTGAGTACGGCCTCCGCGTTTCTAAGGACGCGTTCGGTCTGCGCCTTAATGTCGCCCTGTACCGGTTGGCCGGTTGCCGGGTCAAGCGGTATCTGGCCGGAGAGGTAAAGGAATCCGTCAATCATGACGGCCTGCGAATAAGGCCCTATGGCCTTGGGAGCGCTGTCGGTGGCGATGGTCTTTTTGTTCGGCATTTGAAGTTCTCCTAATAATCGCACAAATCTCAAATTACAGATTTCAGATCTTAAATCTGTCTTGGGTATTCGACCTCGCCCATGATGAGCGCGTCTTCGTTCATTTGTTCAGCGAAAATCCTGCGTATCCTGATGGCCTCGGAAATCTTTATTGCGTTTTTGCCGTTAACGGCCGGAAAGGCCTCGGGGTCGGCTAATATTTCAGGTCCTATGAAGACGATGACCTTATCTATGAGCCGTTCCGCGAACGCGTCCGCGATCAATTTCGGTCCGCCTTCAAGGAATACCTTGCCTATGCCCTGTTCAAGGAGTTTTCCGGACAAGGCGGTGAAATCCACACGGCCGTTTTTTTCGGCTATCTGGAGTATTTTACATCCGTGTTCAAAAAGCGCTTTAATATTTTTTTCATCCGCCTTTTCACTGACAGCTACGTAGGTTTCGGATTTATTGATGGTTTTAATGATTTCAGAATCAAGAGGCAGGCGGCCCTGCGTGTCAACGATTATTCTTTTAGGGTTCCGGTTGCTTCCTTCAGGTCCCAGCAGGCGCGGATTGTCGGTTAGTACAGTGCCGATTCCGGCCATTACCGCGCCGGCCTTGAGCCGGAAATTTTTCGCGAATTCGCGTGTCCGGGCGTCGGTTATCCACATTGAATTACCGTATCTATCGGCTGTTTTGCCGTCAAGCGTCATTGCCCATTTTGCGATGTAGTACGGCATGTGTTCAATATGGTTTTTGAAAAATGGCGCGTTAAGCCTTTTGGCCTCTTTTTCAAGCACGCCCTCAATTACTTCAATGCCTGCCTCCTTGAGTTTTTTTACGCCTTTGGAATGGACGAGGGGATTAGGGTCAAGGCATGCGATGACGGCTTTGGTTATGCCGCTCTCGATGACCGCGTCAACGCAGGGCGGGGTTTTGCCGAAATGGGAGCATGTTTCAAGGGTGACGTACAAAACGGCGCCCTTGACACTGCCTGTGGCGGTATTGATGGCGTTCACCTCGGCGTGCGGGCCGCCGAAATATTCGTGGTAACCCTTGCCGATGACTTCGCCGTCTTTTACGATGACGGCGCCGACCATGGGATTGGGTTCCACCTTTCCTTCGCCGTGAGCGGCGAGTTCAAGCGCCATGCGCATATATTTGTCATGAGGGGTTTCTAAAGGCATAAAGTACGATTATAAGATTTAAAGATTAGAAGATTCCAAGATTAAAGGATTCTGCGATTAAAAGATTAGATATTTTCACGTTGTAATCTTCCAATCTGAGAATCTTGGAATCTGCAATCGCTAATAGCCATAGAATCCTTTCCCTGTTTTCTTGCCAAGCAAGCCGGCGGTTACCATTTGTTTGAGCAGAGGCGGCGCGACGTATTTGGTTTCCTTGAATCCTTCGTAGAGCACATTGGCGATGTAGAGCACGGTATCGTTCCCAATGAAATCCGAAAGCGTAAGCGGGCCCATGGGCATATTACAGCCGTTTTTCATGGCAGTGTCGATATCTTCTTTTGTGGCGGTTCCGGATTCAAGGGTTCTTATCGCATCGAGCAGGTAAGGTATTAACAGGTAGTTGACTATGAACCCAGGCCTGTCTTTGGTTGTAACGATGGCCTTGCCGAGAGAAGCCGAGAGTTCTTTTATTGCTGTATAGGTTTCATTGCTTGTCTGCAGACCCAGGACTATTTCAACGAGGTTCATTATAGGAACGGGGTTAAAAAAGTGCATTCCGATGACCTTATCGGGCCTTTTGGTGGTTGAGGCTATATCCATTATGGAAATAGATGACGTATTAGTCGCAAGGATGGCGCCGGCAGGGCAGATTTTATCCAGGGTTGAAAATACCCGTTTTTTTTCGTCGAAATTTTCAATTACTGCTTCAATGGCGATATCAACGTCCCGGAAATCTTCAAGTTTTGCAGTGCCTTTCAGGTTGGACATGGTCTTTTCCATGGCTTCTTTAGTGAGTTTGCCTTTTTCAACGTTTTTGGAGAGGTTTGCCTTGATGCGGTCAAGGCCTTTATTAAGGAATTCCTGTGAAACTTCGTTTACGAGCGTGGGGAAGCCGTTTTGCGCGCACAACTGAGCGATGCCGCCTCCCATCTGGCCGCATCCGATGATGCCGATTTTTTTCATAAATATCCTCCTTTTAAACAACTGATTGACGGGTTACTTCTCTATTTAACAATAGATTAAACGGATTAAACCGACTTTCTTTGAGGTTCATTCCGTCCGTCGTACGTATCCCAGTACTCGGATCCCGGATTTGCTTGCGACTACGCTACTTTATATAAATATAATACTGAATAAACTAAAACAAGTCAAACAAATTCGGGAAATTATACAAAGGTTTAGTAAAGGATGGTTCTAAGTTTTCCCGTAGTATTTTGTAGGGACAGAATATTATTTCTGTCCTTAGAGTAATTGTTGGTTAACATGGCCGATAGTGTGTAATAGCCGGGATAACAATTTTCCTAATCTCTTGATACGCAGATAGATGGGTTTTTGAACGTTCGGTGCGGAAGTGTGTAATATGAAATTCTGTGCGGGTCAAGGGGCGGGTGGGTGGGGAATACGTAAGGTTTTTTGTTGCAGGCGCATAAAGGAATATTATAATCCTGACGATTTAGTTGTTAGGGAGTCGTATTGTTTTGAAGGTTGAAGTTATATGCTCAAAAATCGTTTATTTATATGGATGCTAATGCGGTTGCATGCGAAGATTGTATGTAAATTGCTTTTGCTGTTCATTTTGCTGTCGGCAGGCGTATTGCTATTCGCTAATTTTAGTGTTAAAAGGTATTCTTGCAGTTTTGTTTATGCCGATGCTTCTTCCGTGCCCGAATGCGGGGTAGCGCTTGTGCTTGGCGCAAAGGTATGGCCGGACGGCAGAATTTCAGATATTCTCCATGACCGTCTCATGATCGCGGTTGAATTGTACAAAAACAACAAAGTACGTAAAATCATCGTTTCGGGCGACCACGGTACTGAGAATTATGACGAGGTTAACACCATGAAAAATTTCCTCGTATCAAACGGAGTTCAAAAGGAAGATGTGTTTCTTGACCATGCGGGATTTTGCACTTACGACAGCTGTTACAGGGCGAAGCATATTTTCGGTGTTTCATCCGTGGTGATAGTGACAAACGAGTTTCATCTTCCGCGCGCGTTGTTTCTTGCAAGGAATATGGGGCTGAATGCGGTCGGCTGTAAATCGGATCTGCGTGCCTATGATCTTGCCGGTTACCACAGCCTGCGCGAGTCTGTTGCGCGATGCAAGGACTGGTTGAACGTAAAACTATTCAATCCGTATCCGAGGTTCCTGGGCCCTAAAATAGACATCTCCGGCGACGGCAAGGTGACCGACGGATAAATGCCATTTTGACATCAGGCGGGTATGCGGGATGAATCTCTTGTAACTTGTTGATATGCAATATGATGTGCCTTCCAAACGATCGTTTGGTAGTGTGTAACATAGAACTCAATGCAGGCCAGGGTGTTTTATTGCGGTTTTACTGTTTTTTGTTGGCCAGTTCCTTAGCTTTTTTGATTTTTGCGCGCAGGGATTCGTTTATTTTTCTGGCGTATTCGCCGCCGTTTGGTACGGCATGGATGGCTTCTTTTTCTCCTCTTACGCCTGATGGGTATACCTTCCTGGTATTATCAACGAAAAGTTTATTGTTGAGCAGTATTTCCATAAAATCCGTTATTGCCGGCAGGAAAGCCATTGCTTCAGGCTCTTCTTGCGCTGAATTGAGCGCGTTGCTAAATATGGAAATAGCTTCATCTGCGATCAACCATTGTACGTCGTCATTCGCCTGTACCATTTCGTCGCCGGGAATCAGGATTTGCCCGTCTTTGCGTTCGCCGATGTCGATGAGCTTTTTGCATAATTGCCAATACAATTTGCGGTCATGAAGCATGGCGCGTTTTGCCAGCGTTTGCGTATCTTTCCATTGTTTAGGGCCCTTGTTGTATTCCTGGAGCAGGGCCGAATAATCTTTTACCGGGTCAAACATTATCAAAATATCGTCGCTTTTGGCGGGTTCAATGTCGGTAAACGTCCATATGACGCGCCCGTCCTGAAATACTGCCGCGTCGGGCCTTGAGATGCTTATGATATTCTGCGTGGCAAGATTGTCTTCAAACGAAAGCGTGATTACAGCCTTGCCGATAACGCCTTTCCAGCTTGAGCCGGTATGCAGAATGTATCCGGCAGACTGGCCCCCGGTTGAATAAAATCCATCTTTTTCCCAATCTGTCCACTCTACCCTGTAACTAACCTCGTCTGTGGATGTTGAATTTTCCCGATAAACATTTTCCCATGTGACCCAGTAGTCGTTTACAGGTTTATTATGATCTATTTCTCCGGCCGACAGGTTTATTATTGAAGTATCAAGTTTTTTACCGGAGGATATTGTCTGGAAATCTTTCATGATGTCAGGGTAATATCCCATTGGGAATCCTTCTTTAAGGCTTATTTCCGTGCCGGTATTTTTCATGTGGAAAACCGCCTTGACTTTCAGGGACGTTTTGCCGAGGATTAGGAAGACCTCTTCCGACTGCATTTCAATCTGTTCTGTCGCCTTCTCTAATGAGGCAAGGTTTTGCCCGCTGGTTGTTCTCATCGGTGCTTCGTCGCCTATAAGCAGGGTGCTTGCGCTCATAAATATGGTTATTAAGACTGCGGCTGTTGTTGCAACGTGCTTTTTCATTGTGTTGACTCCTTTTTATGTTGTTGTGTTAATGTTTACTGTCCCGTTTAAGGCAGGCTGTAACATACTCTCCCCTGCGGGCGTTGAAACCGGTCAAAAAATTGTTTGCTTTATCAATAAGCGCCATTCCGCGTCAGAAAATCCGGCGCCTACAAAGGTGATGCGCAGTTCTCCGGATACGCTCTGATGCCAATATTTTTCGTCAGATGCGTTCTTGGACTTAGTTCTTGTTTTTTTTGTATCAGTATCTTCGAAAATCAACAATTGCTTGGATCCATTTATATAAACTAATAAAGCAGTTTCGGTTTTGTCCGGATTTTGCGATGGCGGAAACCTTTTGGCAGTCAGGAAACTAAAGCCGTTCGGCAGGTTCTTAGGCAAACGAACAGTGAATTTGAATTGCCCTGAGAAGATTCGTATTGCCTGTTCAAGCAGGCCCGCATCGGGATTTTTAGTTTCGCCTTCTGCATTTCCGCCCTCCGAATTTCCGCCTTGCTTGCCTAAGCCATTGCTGGCTGGCGGGTTATAAGGCGCGGCCCGGAACGGCATAGGAACGGCTGGGGGTATAGTTTCAGCTGTGACCGATAATTGCCACGGAGGCGCCGGCGGAGGCACCATGTTTATGCTCCGATTTATGGCGGCAGGCGGTTGCGCAAAGAATATTTTTGCAATCAATACTATTCCCAATCCTACAAGCAATATTGCAGCTCCGGCGAGGAAAAACCTGCGGCGCATAAACAATGCGGGAGTTTTGGATGTGCGGAACTTGAATTCAGCGCCGTAATGGACTGAAAGCCCGCTTTCAAGGAGCATGAAACTGAAGGCTTCTTTACTGAATTCTTCGTTTTTGAGAAGTTCGTGCCATTGGCGGAGTTCGGATTCGTCCGCATTTCTGTTCAGTATTTTGTGTATCAGTGTGTTATTATCCATGATTCAGTGAAGCAGTCCTTTTTTCAACGCATTTTTTTAATTGATTTTTGGTTCGTTTCATACGTGACTCAAGGGCCGGTACGGAGATACCAAGCGTTTGGGAAAGCGCTTCCCGCCCTGGGTTCTGCGTGTATCGTAATTCCAGCATCTCCCGGTCTTTATTATCAACGAGTTGCAGGCATTTTTTGAGAGCGGTCATGTACGGTGATTCTTCGGCAGTGCCGCCGGTTCTCTTTAAATAAAATTCTTCGGCCATTTCAAGGGTTTCTTCGTCCATCAGCAGAAGTCGTGATTTGGCCTTTTGCCTGCGAAAGACGTTGCGGGCGATTCCGCGCAACCATTTACCGATATCGCCTTCTGGTCCTTGCCGATGGAGTTTGTCTAAGGCGATTATGAGTGTTTCCTGCGTAATGTCTTCGGCAAGAGACGGATCCTGGCTGATAAACAGCACGAATCGGAACAATGCCGCCTGTTGTGCGGCAATGAGCGCCGATATCGCGCTTTCGCCAAGCCCGTCAGTAGTCTGTACAGGATTATTCATAATAAGAGCTCTTGTAATACTCTCCTTCAAACACCGTGAAACCGGTCAAGTTGTTTAGTTGTTAGTATTATCCATAAGACAACAATCTTTGTCAAGTGAAAATCAAAAATATGGCAGATAGTGTGTAATATGCGGCATGAGCCGTTTCCCTAACCCATTGATACGTAAAATGGATATAACTTCCAAACGTTCGTCATGGAAGTGTGTAATATAATGGTGCGGTAGTAAGTATCGGGACACCGATAATGAAACGATTGCGGATTTACAGATGAGGAAGGGCATCGTTCGCTGGCCGGCTGTGAATCCGGTTTAGTTTTGCTTGAATGTTTTAGCTTGTTTTGGTAAAATCATAACTATGCTTATAGATTCTCACGCGCATTTGCATTTTGACGATTATAAGGGTGACCTTGACGCCGTCATCAACAGGGCCCGGGAAGCCGGTGTCGGGTTCATCATTGATGTCGGTACGACATTGGAATCCACAAAGGCTTCGCTTGCCTTGTCCGGCAAATACCCGTTCATCTATTCCACCGCCGGCGTTCATCCCCATGACGCGGATAAAATGACAGAAGGGGATTGGATGGAATTTGAACGCCTCCTTGCACATCCTAAGGTTGTCGCGATAGGCGAGATAGGCCTGGATTATTTTAAGAATTACAGCCCGCATGATGCTCAGAAATCCGCCTTTATCCGCCAGCTGGGCCTGGTAAAAAAATACAATAAGCCCGTTATTATCCACTGCCGCGAAGCGCATCAGGATTGCAAAAATATACTGAAGGCTGAACTTAAAGCCCCCGTGCGCGGCGTTATACACTGCTTCTCGGGAAACGCGGATGACGCGAAATTTTATCTGGATATGGGATTCCATATTTCAATCGGCGGCCCGATTACATATCCAAAAGCGGATAGCCTTCGGAGCGCGGTGAAAACAATTCCCATTGAACGGCTCCTGCTTGAAACCGATTGCCCGTTTCTTACTCCGCAATCCCAGAGGGGTAAACGTAATGAACCGGCATTCCTGCGGCTTATATTGCCGGTCTTTGCCGGAATATACGGACTGTCAACAGGGGACGTTGAAAGGATTACCTCTCTGAACGCGGCAAAGTTCTTCGGCATCAGCGAATTCCATGATGACGCGAGCATCGCGTATCCAATCAGGGATTCGCTTTATCTGAATATAACTAATCGTTGTACTAATAAGTGTAATTTCTGCGTGCGGTTTTTCAGCGATTATGTAAAAGGCCATAACCTGCGGTTGGGCGATAAAGAACCGGCCGTTGAAGAAATAAAAAAAGCAATGGGCGATTTTTCACAATATAAGGAAATCGTCTTTTGCGGACTCGGCGAACCTACACTGCGTCTGGATGTGTTGAAGGAAATAGCCGTTTACGCGAAACAAAAGGGCATTAAGGTAAGGATAAATACAAATGGCCATGGAAATATAATCAATGGCAGGCTTGTCTGTAAAGAACTGTCTGAAATAATTGACTCCGTGGCCATAAGCCTTAACGCGCCTGATGCGCAGGGATATTATGACCTGTGTAGGCCGGATTTCGGACTGGAAACTTATGACGGCTTGCTTGATTTTGTCAGGGACGCCAAGGCCCATATAAAGGAAGTCCAGGTGACCGTAGTGGCCGCGCCGGGAATTGACGTGGAGGCGTGCAAAAGGATTGCCGGACAGCTCGGCGTGCCTATAAGAATAAGAACTTATAATGAAGTAGGATGATAAACGGATTAAGAATTTAAAATTGAGAATTAAGAATAACGGAAGGAGGAAGAGGGATAAACGAAGCAGGAATTGTCGTTGTTTTGATTATGAAAAAACAGTTTCTTTTATTCGCATTATTGTTTATTTTATTCCTGGTATTGCCGGGCGCGTATGAAAAATTAAGGGAATACATGCGCCGGCAGAACGGAGACGGCTTGTTGCCGTTTTCCGTACCATCGCAGAGAAATTCACGTCCAATAGAACCGCAACCGGAAGTAAAACACGGGTTTACAAGGCCTTTTGATAACAGGTTGAATTCGGCCATTGCGTTCATAAGAAAAATTGAAGAGGAAGCAAATGCAGGCACAGGCGAAAAAAAATTCTATTATCTGAATGACCTTAAAGAATTCTGCAAATCCGGCGAAAATGACCCTGAGATTTTTCTGGCGATATTGAATAACAGATATGGCGTAAGCGATTTTTGCCGCGGCTGGGCCGCTGCGGCGCTCGGATATCTGAACGACGGTAATTATACAAATGCACTTGTCAACGCGTACAAAAGCGAAAATAGCGATACCGTGCGGCTCGCGGTATTGCAGGGGTTTTTGAAGATCTCAGATGCGTTTTCAACGTCCATCAAGAGACATCCCCTGACATATGCCATTTCTCTCTGTTTGCAAGGCGAACCTGCGGATAATCTGTCGCCGGAGGCGTTGAATTGTTTTGTTGAGGAGATTGACATGCGCGGGAAAGCCGCGGATACGAAAGCGGCACAGTTAATTGACGCTATAGCGCCAATGCAGAAAACTTCCGCTTTTCTGACTTTTAAATTGATTGAAATACTTGCAGACAGGAATTATTCCAGGATTGCGAGGATTGCGGCAACGGAGGCGTTTGCTTACAGCCAGTCGGGTATAGGGGTGGTAGAACTTGAACAGATTGTCCAGAAAAATTCGTCGGAAAACCTTAATTTTGAATTTGACCCGGGCAACAGGTATCATGAAGCTGTTTTCGCCGCCAAGGCGCTGGTTGCCAAGATACGCGCCGGTGATGAAATGGCAAAAATAGAAGCTAAGAGGATTATTCTTGGAAACGTGCCGCCGTCGGTCAAGGAAACACTGCTTGATTTTCACAGGCCGCAGGAGCCGATAACTCCGGAGGATATGGCGCTTTTTCTGAGCCTTACGAATGATGCGTCAATTGGAGTCAGGAGCAGGGCTGTCGCGTCAGTATTCACCTATTCCGGCGACGATCCGGTGGTGAATGAAATTGTTAATGACGTCATAATAAAAGAAAAAAATCCTGAATTAAAGGTTGAATTGATAAAGGCAGTTGCAACGGCTAAGGCAGGGAGTCATTATACGCAGAATGACATGGGTTTTTTCACCCGGCTGTTGGAAGGAAGTGAAGACGATATTGTGAAGAAACAGGTAATAGAATCCCTGAGGTACATGGGATTTTTTGATGCCTTGCCGTATATTGAATCAATCGCCATGTCATCGGATTCTGAGGCGTTGCGAAAGACCGCGCAAGACGCGATTTTTTTTATGACAAACGAGTCCGAAGAATACTCTAAATATGAAAAAAAAATTAAGATATTAAGAATTCAGCCAAATGGCGAGGTGTTGAAAGAGCTCACGGACATTGTTTATAATGGCCCTGCGCTTTCGCTCAAAGAAAAGGCGTTAGATGGGATTGATGCGGACTCAATAACCGGAGAAGCGGCGCTGGTGGATGTTTTGAAAACTTCTGAAGACGAAGAGATTAAAACATTCGCTTTCATGAAATTATTATATTCGTCAAACTACGGGAAAAACGAAAAATACCTTGATGAAATATTAAAGGCGCCGGCCTTGAATAAGAGCGATTTCATGGTGCATTTGATAACACGGCTCAGCGAGGGCAGGAAAGCAGATGTGGAATATCAGGAGACGGCAATGCTTAGCGATAATATCGGCTTGAACAAGCCGGATGCCGCCCGCGAGAAGAATCTTTACGATTTTCTGAATAATGTTTTTGAAACAGCTGAAGCAATAGAACTTAAGAAGGCGGTGATAAAGGCCTATCAGGGTTTTTCTGACAAAGAAACTGCGGCCGCAATCACGGCAAAACTGAACGGCTTGCTGGAAGATGAAACCAATGCCGAGCTCAAGCCGGATATACGGCAGGCGTTGAATTGGCTGAAATATAATTCGGGGCAGTGATTCTACGGATTCTTGCCACGAAGGCACGATGACACGAAGGACGGAACGAGACCGCTGAGCGCATACGTTTGCTCTGCCCAGCGCCAGGCTGATTGATATGAATACCATCGCAGTATCGTTGCGTCTCGCAGGATCGCTGCGGCTCGCAGGATACGCACGACGACGGAATGAAACCACGGACTACACGGAACGACACTGAAGATGACTACGAATTTAACCGCAAAGACGCAAAGGACGCAAAGACGAATTGACGATTAAGGAATGACGAGACGACGACGCGATTTCATCTTTTCCCAAATGCCTTAAAAAGGATATTGGGTTTATCTGTGACACGCTGGTGTTTGATACTGCTTTGGATGGTTCTGATGTTTTTTTTTGTTAAACGCTATTTGTTGGAGAAAATCGTAGGTTTGGGTTGCGTACAATTCGGAAGCGGCTTTCCTGTGGCCATGGTATAAAGCGTTTCAGGAGAGATATCTTCTCCATTAGGCCAACAAATTTTTCCAATATAGACACATACGTAATGTCAAGCATAGTTTGACTCCTATTCAAGAGGTTTTATCGGCAATAAAGGTTTTCTGGCTCTGGATAAATCCCTATTATACGATATATGTTACAACAATGAACCATAAATCATAGAAGGTTGCAAGGTTGTTCCAAGTAGTGTAGTTTGCGCCGAGTGCAACGAAGAGGGGGGGGCGGCATTTTTTGCAAATCTTCGTGGCCTCGTGCCTTCGTGGCAAATAAACGTCTCGTTTTTGCCGCGGCTATTCAGCTTTATACATTTCGCCGTAGTCGTCAATCCGTTAAATCCGCTTAATCTGCTGTAGAAAAGCGCTCCGTTAAACCCATTTTTACATTTTGTAAAGTATAAATTATCCTTGACTTTTATTGCGTTTTTTGAGATAAAATGAGGCATAAATAAAAAACTTTAAGCACGAAACTCTAAATAAATTCAAAATTCTAATGTTTAAAAGATCGTAACACGGCGTTCGGCGTGTTTGTATAATTTGAATTTAACATTTTGTATTTGTTTAGGATTTAGAGTTTAGTGCTTAGGATTTTGTAAAGAAATAGCTTGTTGGTTACAGCTAATATTGCTTTATAATAAAATCCGATATATAGGTTCGCGCTGAAACCGTTCATCTTAATAAATAATATGCCAACTGAGATTACTTTTCTTCAGGGAAATATCGTTTGCGCCCGCGCGGCTATCGCCTCAGGTTGCAGGTTTTTCGCCGGTTACCCCATCACGCCTTCAAGTGAAATCATGGAATATATGTCCAATGAACTTCCCAAATCCGGCGGTGTTTTCCTCCAGGCCGAAGATGAAATCGCTTCCATTGCCGCCGTTATCGGCGCCTCCTGGGCCGGCGCTAAGGCTATGACCGCCACATCAGGCCCCGGCCTTACCCTCATGCTTGAAAATATCGGCTACGCTATTATTACCGAAACACCGCTCGTTGTCGTGGACGTCCAACGCGCAGGGCCTTCTACCGGCCAGGCTACAAAACCCGGCTCGGGCGATGTCATGCAGATTCGCTGGGGCATGTCCGGCGATTACGAAATCATCGCGCTGTCACCGTGGTCAGTGCAGGAAATGTATGATATGACTGTAAAGGCATTTGCTCTGTCCGAGACCTATCGCGTGCCAACCTTCCTTATCTCTGACCAGGCCGTATCGCACCTGCGTGAAAACGCCGCTTTTTATCCCGCTAATGTTCCCGAAAGGGGTGTGCCGCCGGCTGACGAGCCGCATTTTGGCTATAAAGATGACCTGTCCAGGACTTCCCCTATGCCGGCCTTCGGCCAGGGTAAAAAACTCCTCGTGACCGGTTCAACCCACGATGAGTCAGGGTACAGGAAAACCCAGGACCCCGCGGTCCAGAAGCGTCTTACCGAGCGCCTATGCAATAAAATCCGCAGTAATGCTGATAAAATCGTTGACCTGGAAACTTATTTTGTTGACGAAACCACGGAATACCTGATGTGCGCCTATGGTTTTACCGCACGCGCGGCGCTCGCTTCAGTCAATGAATTGCGCAAGGATGGCTTAAAAATAGGCCTCGTCCGCCCTAAGACCCTTTGGCCTTCGCCGGAAAAATTCTTTTCCGGCCTTAATCCGAAAAAAATTAAGAAGATATTCGTGCCTGAAATGAATCAGGGCCAGTACGTAAGGGAAGTACAGCGGCTTGCTCAGATAGATGCCGTCCCGCTGGCGAAAACCACAGGAGAGGTGTTCTTCCCGTCGGAAATAACCCGTTTCGTCAGTGATAGTATATAAAACGTACATTATTCAGCCGCGAAAGCCCCCCTGCGTGGGATCCTTTATATTAATTATACTAAAGAAAAAGGAGAAGTCGCGAAGATTTGCGGTAAAAACACTGAACTGCTTTTTGATCGTTATTTGCATGTATTAGTGCTCATTCGTGGCTAATGATTCGTTCGTCGTTCTTCGCGTCTTCGTGGCAGAAAATGTGGCTATTTTGCTTAAGCCGGCGCCGAAAAGTGCCGATAATGTTAGAGATATGCTTTGTTACTTCTTTTTAGGATTTCTTTATGCATTTAGAGAAAATTGAACTCGTTGGTTTCAAGTCGTTTGCCGATAAGACTGAATTTCATTTTGATGCCGGTATTACGGGTATTGTAGGTCCCAACGGCTGCGGCAAGAGCAATATCGTTGACTGCATTAAGTGGACGCTCGGAGACCAGAGCAGTAAGTCCCTGCGCGGCACGGAAATGCTTGACGTCATCTTTAACGGCTCGGAAACCCGCTCTCCCATGGGTTGCGCGGAAGCTACGCTTCTTTTCTCTAATGAAGACAAACTCCTGCCGCTTGAATACGACAACGTTGCCATCACACGCCGCCTCTACAGGTCTGGTGAAAGCGAATATCTTATCAATAAGCAACAGTGCCGCCTGAAAGACATCAAAGAACTTTTTATGGGCACCGGCATAGGGAACGATTCCTATTCCATCATTGAGCAAAGCCGCATTGAAAAAATACTCCAGGCTAATCCCAAAGAACGCCGTTTTGTTTTTGAAGAGGCCTCAGGCATAAGCAAATATAAGTCCAAAAAGAAAGAAGCCGAATCCAAACTCGAACGGGTTACCCAGGATATGCTCCGCCTTAATGATATTACAAGCCAGCTCCAGCACGATATTCGCTCCCTGAAAATCCAGGCTACAAAGGCGCAGAAATTCAAGGAACTATCCCAGGTCCTCAGGGAGAAAAAAACCGTTCTCGCCCTTCATACCTATCACGAACTGCTTGAACAGAAAAAAAATGTCGGCGTCCGGATGGAAGAATTGTCCCTGAACCTTGCAGAGGCAACGGCGCAGTTGGAATCCATGAAGGCGCAGAAAACACAGCTTGACATGCAGGAGGACCAGCTTAATTCCCAACTGCAATCCGAACAGCAGAGGCAGATGTCGCTTGAAACACAGATAAATACCCTTCAGCATCGCATACAGGACAATAAGAATCGCATCGCGGAACTTTCAGAGGAACAAGTGCAGAAGCAGGCCGAATATGACGGCATTTGCGCCAAATTGTCCGATACCCTGATTGAACAGCAGGAGGCCGTTGCGCAGAAATCGGAGCTTGAAATACAGATCATGGGTCTTCAGAAACTCCTTTCAGAACAGGTAAACCTCTACGAAGAATACTCCAAAGGCTATCAGGATTTTGTAAGGCAGGTTGAAGAAAAGAAAGAGCAGTCGCTTGATAATATCAGAAAACGTTCTTCATACCAGAATCAGCTCACCGAAGTGCTGACTGAAATTAAAAACCTTAATGCCCGGCAGGAAAAGCTTCTCGCGCGTCAGGCCGTTGTAGAACAGGAAATTGGTTCTATAGCTAAACAGGCGGGCATGTTTGCCGATGAAAAGACGCTTATAGAACAGGATGTAAACGAACTTAAAACGGAATTCGCGGATAAGAATGAAACCCTTAAACAACTTCTGGAAAACCTGAAAAACCTTTCCGAAGAAATCGCTCAGATGAAAGATACCCAGACAAAACTTTCGTCGCGTAAGGGATTCCTTGAGGAGCTTGAAGCTCATCAGGAAGGCATTTCGCAGGGCGTCAAAAATACCATTGCGTACGTGAAAGAAAACAGCGGCATTCATTCGTCCGGGATGCTTTCCGAATTGATAGAAGTTGACAGCAAGTATATCAAGGCCATAGAAAACTGCCTTGCTGAAAAATTGCAGTTCATTATAGCGGAGTCGTCCGCGGATACGGCGGCATTGGTGAATTTCCTTACTCAGTCCCAGAAAGGCCGCGCTACCATCGCGGCGTTAAGCGAAATACAGGGTTACAGCGCGCCGTGGATACGCATACCCGCGCATCCGGATGTCGTCGGCAGGGCGTATATGTTCGTAAACGTGCCCGGCAATCTCAAGCCGCTCGTTGAATACCTGCTCGCGGATTATATTATTGTGAAAGATATCGATACCGCTTACGCGCTTGTGATGTCAAAAATGACGGATACTCCGCTCGTAACGCTTGCCGGCGAGATTATTGACCCCAAAGGCATCGTTTCGGCAGGCCCGCAGGATGCGGTTACGAGCATACTTTCAAGAAAATTTGAATTGAAATCGGTTTCGGAACAATTGGTAAAATTGGAATTGCGCCTCGCGGAACTTGAGGTTGAACGCCAGGACGTTACCACGCTCGCGGGTTCGCTCGAAGAAACCATTCAGAAATTAAAACATTCTATTTATGAATTGTCAACCAGCGCGCTTGATAAGCAGAAAGAAATAGACGCTATAACAAAAAGGCAGGATTTGCTCAGGGAAGAACACGGGCTTATCGGCAGTGAAAAATCCGAATTGCAGATACAAATGGATTTTCTTAAAAATAAGGAAACGTCAACTAATGCTATTATAGCGGAACTGGACAAGTTGATTCAGGATTTGAACGGCGAAATAGGCGCGTTGACTGAAAAGGGCAGGGAATACGAACAGAGGAAAAATGAATTATCCGGCCAGATTACCTCCAGCAAGGTTTTATTTGCCGAGACTCAGAAACATAAGGAATCCGTTGAGGCCGGTATAGTTTCGCTTGAAGAAGCCATAGCAGGCCTTGAGTCGTCTAAAATGGCCGTTTCCGGGCTGATTGAAAAACTCGGCAATAAAATACTTGATACGCAGAATGACATTGCCGTGAAAGAAGCGGAAATAGTTCAGTCGTCCGGTGAATTTGCCGCGCTCGTTGCGGCGATAACGGAATTGAAGAATTCCATAGAGAAACTTGACGCGGAGGTAAGCGAACTTGCCGGCAGGGAACAGGAGTTGTCTGCTCAACAGAATGAAATCCGGGACAGCCTTAATGAATTAAAGATTGAGGAATCAACCTGCAATACGAACATCGCGAATCTTGAGGCACGCATAAAGGATGACCTCGGAACCGATATAAATGAGATTTACAGGAAATACACCCAGCCCAAGGCAGAGTCGCAACCCGATCCCCAGCCGGAAACACAGGCAGTGCAGGAGGCCGTTGTTGAGGCGCAGTATGATGCCCAACAGCCTGCGGCAGAAGGCGCGGCAGTTGAAGCGGTTCCTCAGGAAGCGGCGCCGGCTGATGCGGTTCAGGAGCCAACGGTTGAAGCGGCCGGCGTGCAGGAAACAGCGGTAAAAGTTGAGGAAACCCAACCGGAAGAGGAGAAGTCGTCGGACCCGCTCAATATAGATTATGACGCGCTTGTGACCGAGGTGGAAGAGATCAAGCGTAAGCTTCAGACCATGGAAAATGTCAACCTGACGGCAATAGACCAGCTTAAGGAAAACGAGGAGCGTTTTGGATTTCTTAAGGGCCAGGAAGACGATTTGAAAAAATCAAAGGAATCGCTTGAGGACCTGATAAGGAAGCTCAATCGCGACAGCAGGGAGACTTTTGTTGACATGTTTGAAAAAGTCCGCGCGAATTTTAACGGTCTGTTCAGGAAATTATTCGGCGGAGGCAAGGCGGATATTATACTGGAAGAGAACGTGGATATCCTTGACGCCGGCATAGAGATTTACGCAAAACCGCCGGGAAAAGAATTGACTTCCATAAGCCTGTTGTCGGGCGGCGAAAAGGCGCTCGTAACAGTGGCGTTGATAATGAGCATATTCATGCTGAAGCCGTCGGTATTCTGCATACTTGACGAAGCCGACGCGCCTCTGGATGAGAGCAATATAGAGAGATTCATTTCGTTAATCAAGGAATTTACGGATAAGACGCAATTCCTGATAATCTCGCACAACAAGAAGACAGTGTCACACGCGAACGCCATTTACGGCATAACGATGCAGGAAAAAGGCGTGTCCACAAAGGTGTCGGTGAAACTCATAAGAGATAACGAGACGGCAGTGGCGTGACGAAGGATGAAGAAGGAAAAATGAAAAAGGAAGGACTACGAAGTCCTGAGTCTTAAGCCTTGCGTCTGGAGTCTGCGTACGAAAAATGAAGAATGGGAAATGAAGGGCTGGCGGGATTTAATGACTGGATGATATGGTGATTTAATGATTGACGTACGAACGCGCGAGGGCAAATCATCAAATCGCGGCAATTTATGGTTCCATTTTGTTGTCCAAGTTGTTTGGTTGTTCAGTCGTAGTCGTCAATTCGTTTAATCTGTTGTTAAAAAGCGTCGTGTCTCGTTCAGGTCTCGTCAAGTCCCTGTTTATACGAAGTATGAAGTAGGAAAAATGCAAAATGAAGGACGAGCACGGAACGGGACGAAGCTCCATAGGAGCGCAATATTTATAGAAAATAATAGTTATGAAAAAGAGCTTCGTCAGGAGAGACATGTTATAGTTATCCCCGGAGATATTGCGGATGCAACTGTTCCGCTTACAGAGAGATTATTATTTGGGGTAAGGCCTCAGTCGAGGTTACGCTTAACACACCCCTAACCCCTCTTAATAGAGTGGAAATTCGTATATGTTTCCTCTAAAAAGAGGGGAACCAGGGGTGTGTTGTCCGTGTTCAGCGTTATCGAAAAGCCAGCATAAACCCACCTCGACTGAGGCGGTACTATTTGGGTTTTATTATGCTTGTAATCATTGATTTGATTTTAGAGAGGAATGATGTCTTGCGTCCTGCGACCGTAGTATCCTTGTTTTGAATTGCAATGCGGACGTCTTCCAGTGTTTTGCCGGGTACAATAGTCCTGCCGTTGCCGATTTCACCGTATGTGTGCGCGTCGCTTCCGCCGGTCATTGCGAGGTTATTCGCTATGGCGAATCCGGCGATCTCGTAATCGCCGCCGGTATTCATATTATATGAAGTGTCCATTATGGATATCGCGGTGTGGCGCGAATTGAATCCCTCAATGCCGTCAAGCAGTTTAACTAATTTGGCATCTATAGACAGCCGGTACGCGAAGGGGTGTGCCATTACGACCATGCCGTTATGTTCCTTTATCCATTGGACTATTTCAAACGGGTCTTTTGTTTCTGGCGGCTGGTCGTGGATAAAATAGGCCAGGATATCGCCGGCGGTGCTGGCTATTTCGGCGCCGGGTATGATGAGCAAATCCTTGCCGGCAAATTGCATTGCCTCCAGAGAACCCTTTATGGAATTATGGTCCGTAACCGCGATGCCGTCAAGGCCGCGTTTGCGGGCGATTTCCACGATCCTCGCGGGCTCCATCCGGGAGTCAAAAGAATGTTTAGAATGTATGTGAAGGTCAAGTTCCATTTATAGTAAAATACTTATCACGAGCCACAGAGAACACGGAGGCTTTTATTGGTTTTTATTGCGAAGGTACGAAGGCCGGCGTATTGTGTTAATATGATAACTGCCGTTCAACGTCTCTTGCGATAATTATTATATTAAAAACCGAATTCGCAGTCAATAATTATCTTTTACATACGATAAGGCGTAAGTAAAGGGTGGATTTCAAGTTCCCCGCGGCATTTTGCAGGGACAGAATAATCAGACCGTGTCATAATTAAACAAACGAAACGGGGTATTGGGGCGTTATTGGCGAAATAATATTGATACCTGCTAAACTTTCAATACTATTTTTTTAAATAACACTCAAAACAGCAGAGTTTATGTAA
>JACRIJ010000032.1 GCA_016220095.1 Planctomycetota bacterium
CCTACGCCCGCCGAAGCGGGCTTCGTGCCTACGCACCGTAGTGCCTGCCTTTGCCGAAACGAAGCATCGGCTTCGTGCAGGCAGGCTTTGGCACGCAGGTGCGCGAAGGCGGGCTCTTAATAGAGGGGAAATTCGTATATGTCCCCTCTAAAAAGAGGGGAACCAGGGGTGTGTAGTCCGTATTCAGCGTTATCGAAAAGCCAGCAAAAACCCACCTCGACTGAGGCCATACTGACGCGCGTAACCCGTCAGTGAACGGGTAAATACAGACTACGGACGTTTTTAAACAGGGACTCTATGAGACCTTAAACGGGACATGACCTGATGAAGGAGGAAGTATGAAAAACGAAGCAAGAAGACAGACGCAATCGTAAAATCATCAAGTCATCCAGTCTTCAAATCATTAAATAAGCAAAATCCCGTTTTTTCTTGACAAAAAGGGGCATTATTTCTATAATTTCAGCGAGTTTAACAGCACAGGGCGCGCTTTATGGTTTAGGCTTCGTCTCATTTATCGGCTGTTTTTCAAGGTTCTAAACCGGTTTTTATTTTTTATAGGAGGTTTTTTTGATATGCCGACTACGCAGGAAATTGAAGATAAGGTGATTTCTATCGTATGCAAACAATTGGGAGTCCCCAGGGAAAAGGTTTCCCGGGAGACGTCGTTTGTCAACGATCTCGGCGCGGATTCGCTGGATCAGGTTGAACTTATTATGCTTATGGAAGACGATTTCGGCATCAGTATTCCTGATGAAGAGGCTGAAAAGATTAAAACCGTCGGCGATGCCGTCAAATATATTGAGGGTAACCTTGAGAAATGACTAATAGAAGAGTTGTCATTACGGGATTGGGGATTATAACCTCGCTGGGCCAGTCTGTTGATGAGTACTGGAAGAACCTTGCGGACGGTAAAAGCGGCATGTCAGACATTTCACGCTTTGATACTACCAGGTTTGACGTCCATTTTGGGAGTGAAGTTAAAGAATTTGACCCCTGCAAATGGATGGATGCGAGGGAGGCAAGGCGGCTTGACAGGGTTACGCAATTCGGTCTCGCCGCGGCTTCTCAGGTCGTTAACGATGCCGGCATGGATCTTAAAGGCAATAATGACCGTATCGGGGTTATTATAGGCTCCGGTATAGGCGGCCTGGCCGAATTTGAGGAACAGAGCAGGCGTTTGAGCGAAAAAGGCCCCGGAATGGTATCGGCGTTTTTTATTCCGAAACTCATGTTGAACGCCATTGCGGGACAGATTGCGATAAGGTATCGCTTAAGGGGCGCTAATTTCTCGGTAGCTTCAGCTTGTGCGTCAGCAAATCATGCTATGGGCATGGCTTTTAAAACCATTCGCGGCGGCGAGGCGGATGCTATTGTAACAGGCGGATGCGAGGCCGCGTTGACTCCGATGGGCCTCGCCGGTTTTGCCGCTCTGAAGGCGCTGTCCATGCGGAATGACAATCCCCAAAAAGCAAGCAGGCCTTTTGATAAGGGCCGCGACGGCTTCGTATTGAGCGAAGGCGCCGGCATGGCGCTTTTTGAGGAGCTTGAACACGCCAAAAAAAGAGGCGCAAAAATATACGCGGAAGTCATCGGTTTCGGGATGAGCTGTGACGGGCACCACATAACGGCGCCGGACCCCGACGGCTCAGGCGGAGCTTTGGCTATGGCGGACGTGTTGAAAGATGCCGGTCTGAAACCTTCAGATGTAACTTATATAAATGCCCACGGCACTTCCACCCAGCTTAACGACGTCGTGGAAACCAGGGCAATCAAAAAAGTCTTCGGCGATTACGCGAAAAAAATACCGATCAGTTCAACCAAATCAATGGTAGGCCACATGCTCGGAGCGGCAGGTGGCGCTGAACTTATAGCCATGATACTGGCGGTAAAGAGCAATATCATACATCCCACAATTAATTACGAAAATCCAGACCCCGAATGCGACCTTGATTACGTTCCGAACAAAGCCCGCGAGGCATTTGTAGATGCGGCAATTTCAAATTCGCTCGGCTTCGGCGGGCATAACGCGACAATCGCAATAAGAAAATATAAGGGATGACGGAGTTTGGGAGATAAGGAGTTTAAGAGTTAAGGTGTTACGGGGCTTTAAGGGTTTAAGGAGTTTAGGGGATATGGGATTTGAGAGCATAAATTTGAAATTCATTATCTTAAGGAAGTTTTTATGATAGACTATGACTATAATTTTACGGAAGACCAGCTTGCGATACGCGATCTGGCAAGGAAAATAGCAAGGGAAAAAATAGCTCCTGTCGCGCAGAAATATGACGAATCCGGCGCCTTTCCGTGGGATATCATGAATGTGCTTGCGGAATCCGGTTTTTTCGGTGTATATATTCCGGAAAAATACGAAGGCATGGGCGGCGGGATAATTGAGTTGTGCCTCATCACTGAGGAACTCAGCAAGGCCTGCGGCGGTATTTCGGTCTCCTATGCGGCGTCTGCGCTTGGCACTTTCCCGATACTTCTCTACGGAACTGAAGAACAAAAGAAAAAATACCTGCCGCAGATTGCGTCAGGCAAGAAGATAGCGGCATTTGGCCTGACCGAATCCAATGCGGGTTCAGACGCGGGCGGCATAGAGACTACGGCTAAATTGGAAGGCGATCATTACGTCCTTAACGGCAAAAAACAGTGGATTACGAACGGCGGCGAAGCTGAAATCTATTCGGTTGTCGCTATGACCGACAAGAAACGCGGTTCCCGCGGCGCAAGCGCTTTTATAATGGAAAAAGGAATGCCCGGTTTTACGTTCGGTAAAAAGGAAAATAAGATGGGCATCAGGGCGTCGGCCACAAGGGAATTGATATTTGAAGATTGCAAGGTCCCGAAGGAAAACCTGCTTGGCAGGGAAGGCCTTGGATTTGTCGTGGCTATGAAGACGTTTGACTCGGCAAGGCCCGGAGTAGCCGCGCAGGCAGTCGGCATTGCCGCTGGCGCGCTTGATCTTGCAATAAAATATTCCACGGAAAGAAAACAATTCGGAAAACCGATATGCTCATTCCAGGGATTGCAGTTTATGCTCGCTGATATGGCTACCCAGGTGGAAGCCGCGCGCGCTATTACATATCTTGCCGCAAGGGCCGTTGATAAACAGGACCCGAATCTGAGTTCGGTTGCTTCCATGGCAAAACTCTTCGCCGGCGATACGGCGATGAGGGTGACTACCGACGCCGTGCAGGTTTATGGCGGATACGGATACATGAAGGAATACCCGGTGGAAAAAATGATGCGTGATGCCAAGATAACGCAGATATACGAAGGCACAAACCAGATACAGCGCGAAGTCATAGCGCTGGAATTGATCAAGGCGTCCGCAAGGGGAAATGGTTAATCGCTTTACGAATTCTAAGATTTTAAGATTAAAAGATTCCAAGATTACGTTGAGCCGCTTTGAATGATTTTGGATTGTTTTATTTGTGGCATCGTTTTGACGTTAGTTCAGTCTGTTCAATTCGTTGTAGAAAACACATGAAAACATTTTTAATATTCCTGATTCGTCTGTATAAAATCATGTTGTCGCCGTTACTGCCGCCTGCCTGCCGGTTTGTTCCCACATGTTCTGAATATTTCGCGGAGGCGCTCAGGAAAAAGGGCCTTTTAAAAGGTATGCTTCTCGGTACGTACAGGCTTCTTAGGTGTCAGCCGCTGTGCAAGGGCGGATATGATCCGGTGGAATAATATATGCGAAGTATGAATATGAAAAATGAAGAACGTTCGGGGTTTAATGACTGGATGATTTGCGACTTGATGATTGACGTACGGACGTGTAATCGTAAATCATCAAGTCATCCAGTCACTAAATCATTAAATTTCCGAAAAGTCTCGTCAAGTCTCTGTTAGTTACGTCGTCGTTCAAGACGGTTCAAGCGTTGTTCAATAACGGCAGTGGTTGGTGGCCTGTGAGCAGTGGTCAGTTGTCGTTTCATTTTTCAGCTTCCTTCTGCATCTTGTGAAACAGGTAATGCAAATAAAATCTTAGCAACGGGTCTTCAGGCTTAAGCATTTGAGCCCGCATGAGGTATGACATGCATTCCGAGGTTTTGCCCTGGTTGAGAAATGCCTCTGCCAACACCAAAGGATACCGCGGATTGGCGGGATTGCGTTCCGCGAGTTCCTGCATTACTGGTATGCCTTC
>JACRIJ010000034.1 GCA_016220095.1 Planctomycetota bacterium
TCGAGGTTACGCTTAACACACCCCTAACCCCCTTCCTACGCCCGCCGAAGCGGGCTTCGTGCCTACGCACCGTAGTGCCTGCCTTTGCCGAAACGAAGCATCGGCTTCGTGCAGGCAGGCTTTGGCACGCAGGTGCGCGAAGGCGGGCTCTTAATAGAGGGGAAATTCGCATATATCCTCTCTAAAAAGAGGATATGATGGAGCAAACCGCATGACATTTGCGCAGAACGACTATAGCACGGTAGCGAGGAAATACAACTCGTACAGCGAGGTATACGAGGAAACGAGCGCAGTTACAGTAGGCGGACAGACGCAGACAAAAACAGTGAGTTCGGAACATGACAGAATAGAAAACAGAACCGCATTGATTTACCCATCGGGGAAGAAATTGAATTACACCCGCGACGAATTAGACCGGACGAAAATTATGTCGGAAACTGTAGGGGCGAACAATGTTAGCCTTGTAGCGCAATACGCATATAACGGCTACCGCATAAAGCAAAGAAAATCTGGAAACGGAACGCAATTAGATGTAGAATATTAAGCTCTAAGCACGAAATTCTAATGACCGAAACATGACCGTCCGACGGGTTTGGAGAATTTTAGCAGCATTGATTAAATTTGCGACATTGCAATGCTGCGAATACTGAGCACTTCGTTCTGCTCAGTGTAAACTTCGCGTAGCGAAGCGAATGTGGGGGTTTTGGATTTGGTATTTGTTTAGGATTTCGGATTTAGTGCTTAGAATTTTTATAAGAGGAAGGCATGCGCACCTACGAGAATTATGAAACGTTAAGGGGTCAGGCCTTCCCTCCTTCGCCACGAGCTTCTGAGGGCAAGGTCCCTCCTTCGCTAAAGCTTCGGACAGCGCGGCTTTAAGTGTACTTTGGCGTTTGTACTTTCATTCTGCCATTCTATCATTCTTTCGTATCGTCCTTCATTTTCCATTTTTCATTTTTCCTCCTTGCGTGGGGCGTAAGGGGCCAGGCCTTGAAATTTAAGATTTCAGATTTAAGAATTAAAATTTTATAAAAATATGCCGAAAAAATCTTGCATCTTAAGTCTTAAATCTTAAATCATTTATGTTACCTCTCCGTAACCTCCTAATCAAAAAGTAACATCTATCTCTCTAAAACCCACCAGTATCACCATTTCCACACAATAAATCCCTCGCCCAAAACCGCGAATTTCCGCGGGACAGAGACGAATTTATTAATATTTCGTATTGTTTACGTGTTTTGGCACGCCTTTTGCAGTAACATTATAAGCTGTAATGAAGGTAAAAACACAGTAAAAGCCGTCGTTTTCCGTGTATTCCGTGGTAAAAAATTGGCGTCGTTTCGTCTTAGCATGCTTGGCGTTTAAACGTACATTTAACCTGTTATTCAGTTTCTTATAATTGTTTTTTTGAGGGTTTTTATGTTTAATTTAAGATATGGTTTCTGGTCTTTGGCATTATTGATGGTCTTTACGCTGACCGCCTGCGGCAAGGGTTCGCTTATAGAACCAACCGCAAACACAGCCACCACGGACGGGAATTCTACTGAAAACGAAGGCGGCACCGACACAATCAGCGGCAAGGTGCGGCTTTCCGGAATTCTCTTTGAATCCAAAGGCGGCAGTCTAATCGCGCCTCTGCCCTCCGCGACATTGTCGCTCGCCTCAGACGTCACCGGCAATAAAACCGTACTTGACTCAACGGACTCGCTCGGCTGGTTTGACGCGGAATTAGACGCCACAGCAACCGCCACTGTCATAATTTCAGCGGATAATTTCAACGATATAGTCGTATCTCCCGACCTGACCGCTGATAAATCCTTATACGTCTTATTGCAACAGCTTGATTCCAAATACTATAACATTTCTTCCACAATACCCAACAGCCCTGCCTTAACAAAAGCGCAATCCAAACAAATGGAATCTTCAGACAAAACAAACACGCTCGTACTCAGCGACTGGGATATGGAAGAGGACATCAAACTCTGGATTACCCCATGGAACAACCCCAATTCACCCCCGGCCGTCAAATCCGAAACAAAAGGCATCACCGGAAAAGCCATTGCCGGCGCAAACGTACAGATTAAAAAAACATCAGATGCTAATTCATCTTCCGACATTTCCGATGCTGAATTCACAGGCAAGATTTACCCTTATTCTTTTAAAATAATCGGCGACCTGTCAGCGTACGACATAAACAGCCTTGTAAGCGCAAAAACAACGAAGCTGTCCCTGTGGTTTTATGCAGATGACCCGGAAAAACCGGGAAAGGATTATACCTGGCAGAAGGCTGGAGGCGCCGAAATCAGTTACGTTCCAGCCACTGATTCCGTTACACTCTCCCCTGCCGATGGCGTTTTCCTCACGGATTTCCAGCCTTATGTTTTCGTAATAGACGATGCCTCGCTTCCCAAAATAACGGTTACCGGCAAGGTTACGGACGGTTCAACATCGGAACCCGTCTCGGGCGCAATGCTCCTTTGCAACGATCAAATTAACGTTTCAAATGAAGCAGGCGAATATTCCATGACGATATCATTCCCCGAATACACACAGCAGGTTTCGCTAACTGTTACCGCGAACGGCTACATCAGCAAAACCGCGTATATCTCAATAACCGGCGCTAATTCATCCGTAACCAAGGACTTTTCCCTCACGCCGACAGACGCACTGGAAACATCCGAAATTGAAGGTTCTGTAACCGATCTGATTACAGGACTCCCTATTGCAAATGCAGACGTAACATTACGCACGCAATCCGTATTGTCGGAACTGACGACAGCGCAATTCGGGAGTAGCGAGGGAGTGATTGCGGGCCTCAACAGTGAAGCCGAGTACAAATGGGAGATTCAGGCACAAAAGGAAAGCGGTTGGATGCTCGTAAAAAAAGGCGCAGGAGCAAACATATTATATCCCGATGATTTGACGTCCAAATTCACAACACTCGGGATGTACGATGATTCCTTGTTTACGTTCAAACTCACTGTAACGTTTGCATCGTCATTTATTGAAACAATCAGCGGTGAATTAAGCGTAGAAGTTTCCATGGGAGGCGGAAGCAATGGCAATGTAGGCGCGACAGTTATATCATATAAATATGCTTTTCTTCTGCCGCCGCCGCAGGCCTTCAGCGAACTCACGATAAAATCGCAGTCAGACGGCAGTTATTTTTTCAAGGACATCAGCGCAGACCTGTACGAATTTCTTGAAATACAGGCGGGCAAGACAGGGTATATTACAAGCACTTTTCAACAGCTTCCCGAACTAACAGCCGGAGGCGTTATCATAAAGAACATATCGCTTCAACCGGCGGAATCGCAGAATAAGCCTCCCTCAGTAACGGCACTTGTTGACAAAACAACCGGACCATCGCCCCTTACGGTCAATTTCAGCTGTGAAGCAATTGACAGCGATGGCACAATTGTTGCGTACAACTGGGCATTCGGCGATGGAGGCGTATCAACCCTGACGTCCCCGAGCCATACTTACAATTCAGCCGGCAATTATACCGCAACTGTCACGGTTATGGACAATAAAAACGCAAAGGCAATCAGCTTATTGACTATCTCCGTAACTGACGCGGTAAAATCAGCGCCGATCATCAACGTAAACGCCGATTCATACAATGGAAAAGCACCGATGACCGTTACTTTTACTGCAAACGCATTTGATTCGGACGGCACGATTGAAAGTTATTACTGGGACTTCGGCAACGGCGACACTTCATTTGAACAAAATCCTGTTCAGACATTTGAGAATAAAGGCGCGTATATTGTTACTGCGACAGTTACTGACAATGACGGGTTGACGGCCAATGCCTTGGTTGAAATATACGTTTCTAACCCGGAAAACACGCCGCCAACAGCCGGTATTGCGGCGTCACCTATAGAAGGCGTAAAAGGGCTCAGCGTGCAATTCAACGCCAAAGCAGAAGACGCTGACGGCTACATAACGGATTACCAATGGGATTTCGGCGACGGCACGATTAACAACATGCAGGACACATCTTATATTTATATCTTCAGTGGGACTTATACTGTAACCCTGACTGTAACGGACAATTCCGGCGCCACGGCCGCGGCGCAGATTACGATTACCGTCAAAGACCCGGAAATTGCGGAAAATACCACGGCAATCGCGGAAAAAGTATTCGTTTCCAACGGATACGCTTATGTCGCCTGCGGTAACGCGGGACTGAAAGTAATTGATGTTTCCAATCCTGAAAATCCAATTGAAACAGCCGTATATAATACCCCGGGTTACGCGTACGGTATTTTCGTATCCGGCAATTACGCCTATGTTGCCGACGGAAGCACGGGACTTTTGGTGATAGATATTGCAAATCAGTCAGCGCCCTCTTTAGCCGGTTCCTATAAAACACTCACAAGCGCGCGAAACGTCTTCATAGCGGGGAATTACGCATACGTGCCTGACATGAGCGCACTGCAGATTATAGACGTATCCAATCCCGCGGAACCCGCGTCAAAAAGCGTTTACTACATCACCGACGGGACTGCGGCTATGGGCGGCATTTGTGTCGCGGGAAATTACGCCTATTTTACATGCATCGCCACCGGTTTCTTTGGTTGGGGACTTCCAAATGGCGGCTACAAAATACTGGACGTTGTGGACCCTGCCAATCCGTTACTCATCGCGGATAACACCAATTATTGCATAGCGGCGCAGGCAATCTACTCAGACAAGTATTCAACATTTGTGTGCGGCCTTACCATGAATTTCAGTTACCTGGCCGGTTCAGAGATGACAGGAACCGTTTCTTCTGGGAGTTACCGCGAGGAAAAATACATGTCCATCTTCTACCCTGATGGAAATTATCCCACAGACGTGCCGCCTCCATTAATAAACGATATCAAAGTAGTCGGTAATGACGTATACATGGCCTACGGCGGATTAGGGCTGTATATTATTGACACGACATCCTACACAAGCGGCGTTAAGAAAGCGTCCTATGACACGCCCGGCACAGCGCGCGGACTGGATATTTCCGGCAACTACGCATACGTCGCCGATGGATATCAAGGATTACAGATTATAAACATATCACAGCCGCTTTTAGGGAAATAGCGGCCAGTGGACGGTGGGCAATGAGAGTGGGGACTGTCCGCGCGTGAGCCTTCCCTATTAACCTCTATTTTTTGCCTTTGCCTTAAGGAGTTCGTTAAGGAGTTCTACGGGATGCAGGACTTTTCCAGGCAGGCCGGCGGTTTTCATATTTTCCCGTATCTGCATCATGCATCCGGGGCAGGGTGTAGCGACTATTTCGGCGCCGCTTCTTTCAATGGATTTGATTTTTTTGACTGCGATTTTTGACGACAAATCTTCGTATTTCGCGCTGAAGAGCCCACCGCCGCCGCAGCATAAATTGCCTTCCGGCGATTCCACATAATCCGCCATCTGCCGCAGGATGCGCCTATTGGCCTCATCAGCGCCATCCCATGACAGGTGGCATGGTTTATGATACGTAACCTTCTTATCTATCCTCAGACGCCTCATCCTGTCAGGTTCAATCTCGCCGTCTTCCTCTATATACTCCGTCAAAAGCACGTCCAAATCAATATACCTGTCCAGGAATTCAATGATATCCATGACTTTTTCAGGGCGATGCGCGAATTTTTCATCGCCGGCAAACCTGTTAAAAAGCTCCTTGTAACCGGTTTTAAGCATTCGCGCACAGGACGCGCACGGGGAGAGCACGGCATCAACGTCATCCATTTTAAGCGCAGTAACATTCTTTCTCGCGAGATAGAAGGCCGATTTCGGATCGCCGTAGAAAAAAGCGGGCACGCCGCAGCATAATTGTTCTTTTGGTATTATGTAGGAGATGTGAAGGGAATCCAGGACGCCGCACAAGGATTTTATAACATCGGGATAGACGTAATTCCCGAGACAGCCCGTAAAAACCGCTACTTTCATTTTCGCGTCTTTATAAATCTGCCTGCCGGGCAGGAGCTTCAATGCTGATTTTCTCGGCATATCAGGGACGCGCCTGAGCTGGAAAAGGTATAAAGGCAAGTGCCTTTGCATGGATGAAGGGACGATCTCAAGGTGTTTAAGGAGCGCCTGCGCGGATGCCATAAGCCACACAGCGATGTCGTAAAAAGTGCGGAACTGGAGGCCGAACCTGAAAATCAATTTTGAAACGATGAAATTAAGCGGGGATTTTCCGGATTTTTCCCTGCCGAAAGCGAGAAGCTTTCTTACATTGACGCCGGACGGGCAATTTTCCTCACATCGCAGGCACATGAGGCATTCGTCAAGCGCATTGCGCAATTTTTCAGAATCTTCAATATCCCCTTTAAGGTATGCTTCCAGCAAGGCAAGCCGTCCCCTTGCCACGAGACGTTCGTCCAGAACCTCTCCAAAAACTGGGCACACACTGCGGCATTTGCCGCAACGGGAACAATTATCCAATTCTTTCAGGCATTCCTGTTTCACATCAAAACAATTCCATTTGTCTTTTTCCCGCGGGATTCTGGACAGGGGGCCACGAAGGAGGTTCTTCCTTATCAACGGGTTTGATTGATATTTTACCAAATACGCCGTCATGGCCAGGCACGATATCCAGTTTACCGGCCCTTACCTGCATAATAGCATCCGCGATATGCGGCAAAGTGGCGCGCACAAGTTCATCTCGCGGGACATCCATCAAAACGGAGAATTCCGTACCTACAGTCCTGACAATCTTCAAATATTCATTTCTGACCTTTTGCGAAAGGACGCCGACCTGCATGGCGTCCGAAATAATTTCCAGCAAAGGCACGGTACTCTTATAAGGAATCGCATTATCAGGCACTGTGCCGGCGGGCCTGTCAGCAAGGGCTTCCACTCGGGTCATGACGCCTACCGTGAGGCGCTTTTTGCAGACCGGGCATATATATTTATTCTTTTTACTTTCTTCAGGCCCCATTAAGACCGAGCAATCACGGTGGCCGTCATAATGGTATTTGCCTTCTTCCGGGAAAAATTCTATGGTATAGATAAATCTCTTTTTATCCTTTTTCCTGATGGTATCAATTATATCGTAATAATCCAATTTACAGTCAAAGACATTCACTTCCCGTCCGATTTTACTTGGGGAATGCGCGTCCGAATTGGACAAAAGAGTGATTTTATCAAGTTTTGACAAGCGCCAGTTCATTGCCGGGTCGGAAGAGAGCCCTGTTTCAATAGCGTATATGTATCTGGCATAATCACCGAAGCATTCTTCAATTGAATCAAACCCCGAATTAGCGCCGAAAACGGAGAACCACGGTGTCCACGCATGGGCAGGGATAATCATGCAATCAGGAGAGGCGTCAAGGACAATTTTAGCAAGTTCAGTTACCGGGAAGCCGAAGATCGGGCGTCCATCCGCGGAAAGATTGCCTTTTTTTGACAGGCAGGCATTGATTTTATCAACAGCCTCAAAAGACGGAGCGAAAAGAAGCGTATGGATTTTATGGAATCTGCCGTTTACGGAATACATATTGGAGACTTCAGCGGTGAGAATAAAGCAGGTCTTATTCAATTCAGCCGGCTTGAGGCGGAATAAACCCGGCTCCACAGGCGCGAGTTTAGACTTTAATTCCGTGAGATACGCAGGATGGGTAAAATCGCCGGTAGCCATAAGAGAGATGCCTTTGAGTTGCGCCCATTTGGATATAGGGTCAACGTTCATATCCTTGCTTGTCGCGCGGCTGTATTTGGAATGGATGTGAAAATCAGCGATAAATTTCATAATAAAAAAAGCAGGGGGACTTGTAAAAAAGCCCCCTGCTTGGAAATTTCATTTGTTTACGAATTACTTATTTGGGTGATTCAGGCGCAGGGGCGGGAGTCGGCTGTTCAGGGGCGGGGGCCGGTTGTTCAGGCTGTTTCATAGTGCCTTCTTTATGGCCTTTTGCCATTTCAAGGAACGCCTTAGCTATTTCGTGTTCCGGGAATACGGCGAGTACAGCTGTATAATCCGCTATAGCGCCATCCCATTCACCAATCATGGAATAAAGGTTGCCCCTTTCGCAAAGGATCCACGGGTTACCGGGAGAATATTTTAAGAGTTCGGTATAACAATCAACCGCGCCTTTAATATCGTTATTCATTTTGCAGATAACGGCTGTCTGGTAGAGTTCTTTGCCGTGCGTCTTTTTCAATGCCTGAACTGTTTCCATCAGTATCTGGGTGGCATAAGGATCGCCCTGAACAAAAGCAAGGGCGTGCTGGAAATCAACTGCTGCCGCTCTCAGGCGCGTTTCGCCGCGAAGCGTATAAGACATATAGTTATGCCCGCCGATACGGATTGCAGTATCAAGGACATTCATTGCTTCTGTAAAATTGTTCTCAGAAATAAGCTTCATTGCCTGTTGATACAGCGCTGAGACATGCACGTGGTCATAAGGAATCGCCTGCGGAGCGGCGCCGGCATCATTGTCCGGATTGCTCTGCGCGGTTTCACATCCCATAGCCACAAGTCCAACAACACCAATACATAACACCAACATTAACCGTTTAGTCATATGACCTCCTAAAAAAAATAGAATTTTGCGATATTTACGGGTGTTTAAATGCCGGCCAACATGATTTATCACCTCATTACCAGCAGAACACCCTTTTACTATAACGTTTTGAAGTATACATAACATTTGCCTAAATGTCAAGAAAAATAAATACGCCCGGTGCGAATCGAACGCACAACCTACGGATTAGAAATCCGTTGCTCTATC
This sequence comes from Planctomycetota bacterium, assembly GCA_016220095.1. GTDB lineage: Bacteria > Planctomycetota > MHYJ01 > JACQXL01 > JACRIJ01 > JACRIJ01. The sequence goes on from JACRIJ010000034.1 coordinate 8,718, forward strand.
CAATTGAGCTACGGGCGCAAAAATATTCAAAGCGTTTGAAAGCATTATACAAACCCGCGGTTTTTTTTCAAATGTTTTTTGCTTATTTTTGTAAGGCGTCAGTGAACGGGTAACACGGACTACGGACGTTTTTAAACAGGGTCTCTACGAGACCTTAAACGGGACATGACGACTATGTTGAAATAAGATGACTATATTAATTTTACATTCTTACGCCACTATATATATACCAATGTTCCTCGCGGCTTCGCCCGCACTGAGCAAAGAATACAGACAGCCAATGTTTTAAGGAGAAATTTTATGGATAATGCAGAATGTTCAAAGGTACTGAGTTCCGTAGAATACGGTAACCTGGCCATGATTGACGGCGAAAAACCCTATCAGGTGCCTGTAAGCTACGCATGGATGGACGGCAAGGTTTACGTGCATTCCTCGCCAAAAGGGCATAAACTAGAGTGCCTCAGGAAGAACCCGAACGTCTGCTTCCAGACGGCGCAATACTTCAGAGACGATAAAAACCGCGTGGACTGGAAAAGCGTCATTATAACCGGAAAGGCCCGAATAGTAGAAGACATGCCAACCGTTATCGGGATTATGAGAAAATTCGCGGATAATTACGCAGGGGTATCAAGTTTTCACGAAGCCATGAAAAAGAAAGACGGCCCTGCAGTGCCAAAGGGAGGACATCCTGGAAACATCCCGAAACCGGCCCAAAACGACATGATGAGCAAGGATGGAAAATTCGGTCTTGTCATTATAGAAATCA
>JACRIJ010000035.1 GCA_016220095.1 Planctomycetota bacterium
GAGCATAATATACTTGGCATTCATAGCCAGCGCTAAGGTAGCCGCAACCTTTAGGTTGCGCTGTAATACTGGATTCTAAGCGCAGGCTAAAGCCTGCGGCTACCTTCAAATGTCAAGTATATTATGCTCTCCGTAGTAACAGGGTAATTCTTTATCTCTGGACTAAAAATACAATAAACTGGGCTGAACAACTTCCCGTAAATAACTGGCTTGCTTTAATCATCTGAGATGACAGGGATATAGTTCGGATTGCTGACATGGCCGAAAAATGTTTAGAAAAGAATGTTTGTTATGTATGTGCCATTGGACAACAATGCGAATTGATTCATGATATCTTTGACGAATTAATCGTTAAAAGGGAAATAGCAAAAAGAGGAAATATAACCAGCCTTGATGACTTTGAGAATTCAGCAATGACCACCTGGCATAATGAATTTGAAGAAGGGTTTTGGTTTGCAACTTCAGCAGTATTTCATGAATATACTGAAATAAAAGAAGTCATATGTCTTGACATGACAGAAGAAGGCAAGAGACAAGACTTGTTTGATTTGACAGGCAAGTTGAAGACCTGAATAATTGCAAAGTGACAAATAGTAAGCGTCGTTACATTGCGATATGTCCGTTATAAGTTTCGCGTGAGCCGTTAAAACGGAAACTGACGCAATGAAACCGATAACCAGAAAATAAACATAACCCCATAGGGACGGAATAGTTATGGAATTAGAATAGTAAAGAAAAATGGAGCTTCTTGGCAGGAGCGGCACATATCGGACGATTACGGATTAGAAGATAGCAAGATTAGAAGATTACGAGTAAACGATTGCGGATTCTGCCTTTTTCTCAGACCCCACATCGCACATCCCATATCGCACGTTCCACATTCCGACTGCTATTTTGAATTCTTAGTTTTAATTATTAATTCATTAGAAAACGTATTCCACTCCAAACGCGTACGTCCTCCCCGGCACTATATACGTATCATAATATTCCTTGTCAAAGATGTTATCAACTGACAGGGAAAATGTCAGGTTAGGAGCCGGAATTTTGTATGCGAAATTGGCGCTGAAAACGAAAAACTGGTCTTCGGAGCCGTAACCGCCTGTTATCTTGTCAAGGTTGTCATCGCTGGCGTAGCGCTTCGACACGTATCTGCCGGTAGTGCTGTAAAAAAATCCGCCTCTTTCATACTCAAGAGTCATGTTTGCATTATGCAGGGGGGTGTCAACAAATCTTTTTCCTTCTATCGCGTCATCGGCTTCGTAATCCACTATCTTTGTTGACGTGTAAGTGTAATTGCCGATGAAAGCAAGGCTTGAAAAAATTCTGTGGCTGACGGCGAATTCCAGCCCGTTTATTTCGCTTTCGCCCACGTTCTGGTTTTCTCTTATTGAAAGGTAGTTTGTGCCGTACAGGCTGTTATAATCAGTAACTTCCTGCGCGTCAAAAAACACCTTGTAAAGCATATCTTTCATCTGGCTGTGCCATGCGGCCGCTGTAATTTTCGTGGTATCCGAAAAATACCTTTCCACGCTTAATTCGTAAGAGGATATTGTTTCAGGCTTGAGTTCTGGGTTTGAAAGGCTGAGCATTGATTTCGCGTAAATGATGGAATTCCTGTAGAGGTCGTCCGGCCCGGGACCGCGGAATGCCTTGCCCCATGACGTTTTTACCACGGTCATGTATAGAGGTTCATATACGAGCGAGAGTTTCGGAGAGGCGTATTGCTCGCTATTGTCTGAAAAATCTATTGTTTGCTTGCCGGCGGCATAAGTGGAATCATAGTAACTTCCGTTGTAATTTTTCCAGTAGTCCATTCTTACGCCCGGATACAGGGTAAGGTTCTTCAGCAGATTATATTCATCCTGTAGATATAAGCCGGTCGTGCGGGTAGCGCCTTCGCCTTTTGAAATAAGCTGTTCCTGACTGCCTTTATCGTCCCAATCGTATAAGCTGTAGACTTCAGCGAACAGGGATATTTGACGTAATTCGATGCCGCAGGTCAGCGTATGTTGGGGATTAATCTTTATATCCGCCTGCTGTTCAAATTGGATATTCCTGAACGGCGTGTAATTTAATTCGCCTTTAGGCAGTGTTTTGGGCGCGACCAGGCTCCTGTTCTGTTCGGTAATCCCGAAATGCGTGTGGAGTTTTGTTTTTTCGTTTAGTTTGTGTTCAAAGTATAAGGTAGTCAGAAGCACGTCTTTCCAGTTTTTCGTGTAGAGGAAATCGGCACTCTTGACGTTTATCTTGTAATTGGAGCCGTTGTCTGAGATCTGCACGGTTCCGGAATTGACCGTCTTGCCGTTCTGGTCAATGAGATATGAAGTTTCGTTCGTGTGCTCCCTGTTTTCGGTGTTTTTTAATACGGATAACTCCAGTTTTGAATCCGCGGACAATTCAAAGAATAATTTGAGTTTTACGGTTTCATCGTTATACACATGGTTGCCGTAAGAACCTATGAGATAATTAAGAGTACCGAAGTTATCCGTTGTTTTTTTCCAGCCGGTGACGACCGTAGAGGCGGTACCTGAGGAGGGTTTTTTCAGCACAAAAAAATCCTCGTAACCGTCGGCCTCTTTTTTATCCGCGTTAAGGGCCAATCCAAACCATCCGAACCTGTCCGCGTAACTCAGATGATAAACCTGCGAACCGAAGCTTCCGAGAGAGGTTTTAAGGTCAGCTTCGCGGTGTTCCGGCGTTTTGGTGATGACATTTATTACGCCGCCCATTGCATTGCCTCCGTATAGGGAGGAAAAGGGCCCTTTAACGACTTCTATTCTTTCTATGGATTCAACGGGGATGGCGTTGAAATTGACGCCGCCGCCGTGGTAATAGTATTCGTTCAATGCCTGATTATCAACGAGCACCAGCGTGCGCGACTGGTATCCCGTGCCCCTGAGGCTGACGAAGGGCGTTACGGTGGAAACGCCGTGTCCGCGGTAGGCGTACAAGCCGCTGATATTCCGGAGCGCCTCGTCAAAGGTAAGCGGATTTTTTTTGTCAATTTCATCGCTGTTGATTATTTCCACTATAGCCGGTGAATTTTTTACGCTTTTCGGCGTTTTGGTGGCAGTGACGGTTATCTCCTCGGATTTCGGCACAGGAGCGGGAACGGGGCCGTCTGCCACGATGAGGGATGATGCTGATAAGACGAAAACAGCTGAATAGATGGATTTTTTCATACGCACAACCTTTACAAATACAACAACATATTAAACGAATACACTGACAGCTGAGCACTGGCGTCTTGATTTGCATAATAGTATACCAAATGGCTATGTTGAAGGCAAGGGAAATTTTTGAGAATCTGTAAGGCGTCAGTGAACGGGCAAACACGGACTACGGACGTTTTTAAACAGGGACTCTACGAGACCTTAAACGGGACACGACGACCATGTTGCAATAAGATGATAAGCGTTTAGGCGCCACAGAGCAGAGGTTCCGTCGTTTTATCGTTAATCCGTTGTTTAGCGGGCGTCGTCAGTCTCTTAAAAGTCTCGTCAAGTCCCTGTTATATTCGTCGTCGTTTCGTTGTTTAGTCGTTTCATCATCAATCTGTTTAATCAAAAAAACAAAAGACTTGACAAAAACTTTATTTTTTGGTTAAAGTATATCTTATATTATAGATTTTAATCTTTGAATCTTAAGAGTCAGAAATCAAATTTACTCCCTGGTAGCTCAATTGGTAGAGCGACTGGCTGTTAACCAGTAGGTTCCAGGTTCGAGCCCTGGCCGGGGAGCTTTTTGACTCGCTAAGCTTGCTCAAAGCCCGCGGTCTTAAAGAAAGATTCTCTTTCATAGCAAGTCCCGGCAAGTATCAGATCAGGAAACATTTCAGCGGTATACAATAAAACGACCCTGTTTCAGAAGGCATCGTCCGGGAGTTTCACAAAATTCTCGTCAAAGGCGTCCGTGGCGAGAATGCAGACCCGGGCAATTACCGCAAGATTCAAAACTATGTTGTCAATTCCCGCACACGTGAGGTTGTTTATGCTCCGCCTGCGCCTTTTGATGTTCCGCACTTTATGCGGGAGTTTACGTAGTGGGTAAACAAGGCCGAGGATGTATCGCCTGTTCTCGTGGCCGGTATTGCTCAAATTCAGTTTGTTCATATTCATCCACGACCGTAGTCCTGCAGGAAACCCAACTCAGGATTACGATAGTACCATTTTATTTTGAAATCTTGAAAAAAATGGTTCCGTAGGAGCGGTCTGTTTATAGATGATATGTTGAGAAAGCTGAAAAAGAAATATATTCGTGTGCATTCGTGTTGATTCGTGGTTAATTACTTGTCGTTTGGAATAGGCGTATTTTTATAATGCCTAATGTAACGTTTATCAAATTACAGCGTAATAATATTTGGCTCTACGCCTCGTATTTGAGTACCGTGGCTGTGCCTTCAATAATAACAACCTTGGCCTGGTTATAGACCGTGGTCTTTATCTTGAGTATTTTTTTCTTGTCTATCTTTTCCAGCACTTCGCACTCGGCCGTCAGGGTATCGCCTATCTTGGCCGGCGCCTTGAATTGCAGTTCCTGTGAGAGATATACAGTGTTCGGCCCGGGCAATTTGGTGCCTAATACCGTAGAAATGAAACTTGCGCCCAGAAATCCGTGGGCTATACGTGTCTTGAATAACCCGGCCTTGGCGAATTCCTCGTCAATATGCACAGGATTGAAGTCGCCTGAAATCCCGGCAAAGGTGTAAATGTCCGATTCGCTGATGGTCTTGGAAAACGACGCCTTGTCGCCGACCTTGATGTCCGCATATTTCAATTCTGTCATCTTTACACCTCTTAAGAATTTAAGATATAAGATTTAAATTTTTGCAAACACGATTCCTGCGCAGTTTCGTTTCGTCCCTCGTCCGACGTCCCAAATTGCTATCTGCTAATTACTCGTCCGTCCTTCGCTATCCGCTACCCGCTACCCGCTACTCGCTACTTCGTTTAATTATCCATTCACTCATCCTGGGGCATATCTCTTTCTGGCTTTTTGACGAAACGAATATTCCAATGTGTCCGGTCGGGAACGATGCAATCTCGGTATCCTTACTGCCCACGTGTTTGGTGAATTCCCTGGAACAGGCCGGCGGCACAAGGTGGTCATATTCGGCAAAGATATTCAATACCGGCATAGTGATATTTTTCAGATTAACGGTTTTAGCGCCTATCTTAAGTTCGCCCTTGATGAGCAGGTTTTTTTGGTAACAGTCCCGGATGAATTGTTTCCAGGCCGCGCCTGCCTGGTCCGGCGAATCAAATATCCACTTTTCCATTCTGATGAAATTATTAACGAAGTCTTTATCGTCTATATTTATCATAAAGCCTATGTATTTATCCATCACAAGCCGGAAGGGGTTCATTAGAAGGAATCCGATATTCATGAAATCGCCCGGGATATTGCCGAATGATTTAGCCATTTTATCCACATCCAGGCCTTTGGCCCAGATGTTTAATAGTCCTGTATCCGTATCAAAATCTATCGGCGCCACGATTGTAATCAGATTCTTAATCTTGTCCGGGTGCAGGGACGAATATATGGCTGAGAACGTTCCGCCCTGGCAGATGCCGGCTATGGTTAGTTTGGATTCTCCGGAGAGCTCCAGAACCTTGTCAACCGCATTATTGAGGTATCCATCAATGTAGTCTTCAAGGGTGATGAATTTATCCATTTGTGACGGATAGCCCCAGTCAATGAGATAAACGTCAATGCCCTGGCTGAGAAGGTATTGGATGACGCTGCGGCCCGGCTGGAGGTCGAGCATATACTGGCGGTTGACCAGCGCGTAGACCATGAGAACCGGCGGCGTATGCAGTTTTTGCTTTACCGGCGTATAATGAAAGAGCTTCATCCTGTCTTCCTGGTAAACCAATTCGGACGGCGAGACAGCCGTCGCAGTATCCATGGGGCTGGTCAAAATCTCTACGCCTTTGAGGAATTTCTTCTGCAGAAAATCCATTTCCCGGGCGAAATTTATCCTGGTTTCTGTCTTCTGGTCCGCTTGTTCAGCAGAAGCAGTGGTTTCTGTTTTTGGCATAATAGTTCTTTAGTCCTTTCGTTTCTTATTAAGAAGTTTTTCCAGTTCTTTTATGCGTTTCTTTAGGTTGTAAAGTTCCTGATAAACGTCGTCTATTTCGGTGCGTGTAATGACCGGCGTGGACTTAAGCATTTCTTCAACCACCTCAAAATTGCTGTTGCGGAAATCGAGATACGAATCCAGCGTGGTCTTTATTGATTCGGAGAATGCGGGGGTTTTGAACAGCTGATAGAACCGGTCTTCAAAGGTCTTGACCAGAAGTTCGTAGAATTGTTTGTACTTTTCCTGGGTCACTTCGCCTTTGAGGATAGTCTGGGCCTTTTGGACCAGTTCTTCTATGGTCTCTTTGCTGGGCGAATAAAGCACCATGCTGAAATCAACGGTGGCCCCGCAGTATTTCATGAAGGAATCTATGTTTTTATGAATTTTTTCCAGCACCTGGCGCGAGGGGCCTACCATGGGCATCTTGAGGAATTTGCCAAATGCCGATTCATATCCCTGCATCCAGGAATTGTATAGTTCTTTGAATTTGGCGGGGTCCTGCTTGCCATTGAATGCGTCCTGCATCTGGCCGGACAGTTTGGTCCAGTTTTCCACGAAGGGCTTATAATTCTGGTCATAGAACTGGGTGAAGTTTTCCAGTGATTTTTTTATGGATTCGTTGAAGTCGCCCATGTTGTCAACGGACGGGATTGGCAGTCCGAACATTTTGCTGAAGACCTCTTTCTGGCTGTTCATCCAGAGATTGAGGAGGTTTTTCATTGCATCGGGTGATGAGGAAAGATTGCCGGCATTATCGGTCCAGGCCTTGAAGAGTTTCATGTAAACATCGGCCGCTTCAACGAATTTCGGATAGATATTGCCTGCGGTGCCGCTCATGGGCATATTGCAGAACTGCTTCATCATGTCGTCATAACCCTTGAGCCAGTCGGGGGGCAGTCCGCCCGTGTTTTGGCCGGCTGTAAAAGGATTGGAAAAAGGATTTGTTTTTGTGTAAGATTCGGCAAACTTATTCCACATGTCAAAGAAGGGATTAGTCGGTGTTTCGGTTTTTTGAGATTTGCTTTTTTTGGGCATATGTTCCTCCTGTCTTTAAGTTAATAAAACAAGATTAATTTTAGGTTTATAATGTGGAAAAGTCAAGATATATTTGACAAAAGCAGCGGAAAAATCTATAATTCCATAAAAGACCGGCTCCAGTTCTTAAACAACAGATTTGAACAGATTAAGCAGAGTTTCTATTGAAAACTGTAAATTTCAAAATGGAAATCCCGTAAGCCGTAAGCGTTTCGCTCGTTGTTTCTCGCCGCTCGTTGCCTGTTATTCATTAGTTTAAGCGGGCAATGCGGCGCCGGAAACAGGCGCGTTCTTCTGAGACTGCAACGGGTTATTAAGGAGCATATATGCCACCTGTTAAATCGCCTTTTGGCGGATACAATCCTGATTCCGGCAAGGACAGGAACATAGAAGACCATCTGGATTACCTGAACACGCTGAGGGAACCTGCCATTGCATTATTGAAATCCGGCGTAAAGAACTTCAGCCGCGTTGGCGGACTGCCTGCGATGCCTGAGGATGTGCCGTGGCCTGAGTGGAATGGCTCGCCCCTTGCATTCCTCTGCCAGTTGGATTTGAGCGAGTTGCCTGAAGGCTGTGTGCGGAATGGATTGCCGGCAACTGGAATACTTTATTTCTTTTATGACCAGGCGCAGGAGGCATGGGGGTTTGACCCTAAGGATAAGGGAAGTTGGCGGGTTATCTACACGGACAAGGCAAGTAAGGAATGCGCGGAGCGGGCCGCTCCTGAGGGGCTCAGCAGTGATTGCGTTTACAATGAAAAATCTGTCGTACTTGCTCCCGTTGAAACCTATCCTGATTGGCAGGACGACAGGGTGGATTTATTAAGCCTGACGGAGAGGCAATTTGACCAGTACATTGATTTATGCGCGTCGGTTTTTCTTGGCAATCCTGAACATCATCTATTCGGCCATCCATCGCCTGTGCAGGGCAACGATATGGACCTGGAATGCCAGCTTGTTTCCAACGGCCTGTGCTGCGGCGACGGGACTGAGTACAGCAGTTCAAAGGCGCAAAGACTTGAACCCGGCAGGGCGGATTGGGTGTTGTTGTTTCAATTGGATACCGATGACGACACCGGCATGATGTGGGGAGATTGCGGCATGCTCTATTTCTGGATTAAAAAAGCCGACTTGGAAGAAAAGCGTTTTGAAAACTGCTGGATGATTTTGCAGTGCGGATGAGTTAAATTCTCCTTGCATTATTGTCCTTTCCACGACCAATTGAGACACAGGGTATAGGGAAATAGGTTGACTCTCCAGTAAAGGAGATTTATCCCCCCGCGGGGGGATAAAATTTTTGTAAACTTTTTTTACAGGAGAGTCAATTATGGCATATCGAA
>JACRIJ010000033.1 GCA_016220095.1 Planctomycetota bacterium
CATCCTCCTGTAAGTTGATGTTTACAAAAAATTTTTGGCTGGGCGTAATTATAACACTCGCTATAAGGCAAGTCAAGAAAAAAGTGCTTTTGAAATTCCGTGTATTTTTTCACACCTTCTCAGTCGAGGTGGGTTTTTGCTTGTTTTTCGATAACGCTGAACACGGACGATACATCCCTGGTTCCCCTCTTTTTAGAGGGGGGATATATGCGACTTTCCCCTCTATTAAGAGGGGGTAGGGGTGTGTGTTAAGCGTGACCTTGACTGAGGCCTTCCTTTTAAATTTAAAAAAATTAAATATCTTGCCAACGGTGATGTTTTATGCTATATTGTTACGCAGAATTGAGGGTTAGTTTTCAATTCTCAAATCTCTACGCAGGAGACGCGAAATATTTTGCCACATAGCGCACAGAGGATACGGAGAACGACGGTTTTTAATTAAGAAATCATCGTTTCTCTCTGTGAGCTTTGTGTTCTCTGTGGCTGATGTGTTTGGTCGCGGTCAGGTTGCTTATTTATAACAGGAGACAGGCGTTTTGGCAAAAATCATATTCAAAGACAAAACACTCCCTGAAAGGGAAATCCTTCTTGACAAGGACGTCTTTGCCATAGGCAGGATGCCTGAGAATGACCTTGAGGTTTCTAACGCGCTTGTTTCAAGAAAGCACGCAGAAATAATAAAGCGCGGGGAGAAATTCACGGTTTACGACCTGGGCAGTTCCAACGGCACTACGGTCAACAATGAAAAAGTTGATTTTAAGGTGCTCGTTGACGGCGACCAGATAGGCATAGGCAGTGCGGTCCTGGTATTCAGGGGCGATGAGCCCGGCGGCAGCGGATTGCCCGAATCGTTCAAAATGAAAACACAGGCATCAAGCCTGATGGAAAGCGAAATAGTAAAATCCGTCAAGGAATTGGCTAAGGATTACGATATTGACCTGAGGCAATCCATCGCGCAGGGCATTTCAATAAAAGACGTCAGCGGCGGGCATATGTCCAGGATTGATAAACTGCCAGGGGGCCAGGAACAGGGCAAATTCTATATATTGTACCAGCTCGGCAAGGGCATCGTGCCGACAAAAGGCCTTAACGAAGTGCTTGAAATTACGATGTCAATCATCTTTGACGTAATTAATGCCGAGCGCGGCGTTATAATGCTGTATGACAAAAAGTCCGGAACGTTACTGCCCAAACTCGCAATGAGCAAGACTTCCGGCAGGCTCCAGCCGAGCGAAATTACCGTCAGTTCCACCATTACAAACAAAGTGCTTTCTGAAAAAGTTTCCATTATAACTTCCGATGCCAAACACGACCCCCGTTTTCAGGCCGGCATAAGCATCGTTCAGTTGAATATCCGTTCCGCATTGTGCGTCCCGCTGTGGGAACGCGATGATGTCTTCGGGGTGATCTATCTTGATAACCTGATGAAATCGTACGCGTTCCAGAACCAGGACCTTGAACTTCTCACGGCCATAGCAAACCTCGTCGCGATCCGCATAATGCAGGAGGAACTCTACGCCCAACTTCATATAGAAGCGACTAAAAGGCAGAACCTTGAAAAATACCATCCGCCGGACGTAGTAGAGATGATACTTAAACAAGGCGAAATGCAGATGCTCGGCGTGCAGGAAAAGGTGTGCTCCGTGCTTTTCGCGGATATAGAGAGCTTTACGAAACTTGCGGAACGCCTGAAACCCCAGCAAGTGGCATTCCTGCTTAACGAATATTTTGAAATAATGACCCATAAGGTGTTTGAGAACAAGGGCACCGTTAATAAATATATCGGCGATTGCGTGATGGCCACTTTCGGCGCGCCAGTGTCTTATGAAGACCACGCCAAAAAGGCCGTGCAGGCCGGAGTTGACATGCTCAGGGCGCATAAGAAATCCCAGCAAAAAGACGAAACTACAAAATACAATATGCGTATTGGAATCAATACCGGCGAAGTCGTAGCAGGCAATATCGGCACCGAGAGACTGCTTGAATACACCGTTCTCGGAGATATAGTGAATATAGCGAAACGCCTTGAAGAATTCGCCCCGCCGAATAACGTCGTCATTGGCGAACAAACTTATGAACTTGTTAAAGACAGTTTTAATACAAAAGACCTCGGCCTTGTAAAATTGAAAGGGAAAGATAAGCCGTTGAGGGCATTTCAGGTGGTTGATGACGAACAATGAAAAATGAAGGGCGGGCGCAACGAGTAGCGAGTAACGAAGTAGCGATTATCGTCAGTCGTAAACAAATAACCGAAGACAGAGAACAGACAACCGTCAACAAACTCCGTAACCCCTCAACCCCATAACCCTTTAACCCGTAATCTTCCAATCTTTAAATTTTCAAATCTTTTCATCGTAAAAACCCTTGACATTTCAATTCCAGAGTGTTATAATTCTTAAAAACGTAACACGAAAGGAATTTCTTATGGCCAGCCTCGTGAGGTTCAGCGTTTCGCTTGAAAGCGGCGTCCTGAAAAAATTTGATGCGGAGATCAAGCGCCGGAAATGCCCCAACCGCTCCAAGGCATTGACAGATCTTATCAGGGCAATGTTCGTGAAGTCCGAATGGACCGGCGTCAGGAACGTTGCGGGCGTGATTTCCGTCGTGTATGACCACCATAAGCGGGAACTTGTTTCAAAACTGCTTAAAGTACAGCATAAATTCCAGTCAACCATACTTTCCACCCAGCATATACACATGACGCACAGCGATTGCCTTGAAGTGATAATAACGAGAGGCAAACCGGCTTATATAGAATCGCTTTTTAATGAACTTAAATCGATAAAAGGCATAAAATATACCAATCTCTCCGCTACTACAACAGGGGAAAATATATAAGGATTAAAGATTCTAAGATTAGAAGATTGCAAGATTGCAAGATTGGAAGATTACGAATCAGAAGATTGCAAGATTGGAAGATCGCGGATTACAAGATTGCAGGATTAAAAGATTACGGACAATGGGTTTTGGAATAAGTTATGAAACATTCTTTTCTTGACATATACAGCGACCGGGAAAGCTTGTTGCACGGGATTGACCCGAGGGCGAAAATATTCGTATTTTTGTCGTTAATCGTCTGCGCCGTAAGCACGCCTCCGGACAATGGGCCGGTTTTTCTGTCTTATATGACGTTCTTAGCAACAATGCTTTTGCTGTCAAACCTGCCGCCGGGTTTTGTGCTGAAACGTTCTCTTATAATAATTCCTTTTGTCGCGCTTATGGCGATATTCATTCCGTTTATTCCCGTGGCGCATTCGGGCAGTATCAGTACGGGATTTGCGGGCCTGCGGATTTATTACTCGGGCATCATGCTTGTCTGGAATATTTTCATAAAGGCATTTATCGGGGTCGTATGTATTACATTGCTGACTTCCACTACTCCGTTCGCGAAACTTCTGCAGGGATTCGGCAGTATTGGCGCGCCGAAAATTTTTATCATTACGGCAAGTTTCATGTACAGATACTTGTTCATCATAACGGACGAGGCATTGAGGATGAAGATGGCGAGGGATTCAAGGGGTTTCGGCGGTCGCTGGCTCTGGCATGTTGGAGTAATCGGTAATATGATAGGCACGTTGTTTATACGGAGCTATGAGCGAGCTGAAAGAATCTACGCGGCCATGGCATCGAGGGGATTTGAGGGCGATATGGTGTACCACGGCAGGCTTCGCGCAAGGCCGTTTGACGTGATGTTCGCGTCCGGTACCGCGGCTGTCCTGATATTGATAAGGATTTGCCTATGAATTCTGAAAACATCGCAATACAAATAAACGATCTTCATTACGCGTATCCCGACGGAAATACCGCGCTTAACGGCATAAATCTGTCAATAAAGGAAAATGAGAACATTGCCCTTATAGGCCATAACGGCGCGGGCAAGTCAACGTTGATATTGCACCTGAACGGGATACTTTCGGGGAGCGGAACAATCAGAATATTCAATATGGAAGTCAACAAGGGCAATCTTAAAGAAATACGCCGTACCGTTGGCATCGTGTTTCAGGACCCCGAAGACCAGTTGTTTTGCCCTACGGTATATGAAGACGTGGCGTTCGGCCCGCGTAATATGGGCATGTCTGAAAACGAAGTTGATAAGCGCGTGAAAGAAACCCTTTCCAATCTCGGCCTGACAGGTTTTGAAAAAAGAAGCGCGCATCACCTGAGTTTCGGCGAAAAAAAACGCGTGTCCATTGCCACGGTGCTCTCAATGAGCCCGCGGATAATGGTTTTTGACGAGCCCACTGCCAATCTGGACCCTGCGGCCCAGCAGGCGCTGATGGAAACAATAAAGTCTTTTAACTGCACCAAAATTATCGTAACCCAGGATATGCCGGCCGCGGCGGAATTGTGCGAAAGGCTGATTATCATGAACAAGGGCGTAATCGCGGCCGATGGAAAAACCCTGGACATCCTTTCAAATGACGAATTGCTCACTCAAAACGGATTGTCGTTTAAACATTACTGTAAGATATGTAAAATCATTAGTGGGATGAAGAGTTAAAGAGTTGAGGGGTTGAGGGGGTTACGGGGTTATGGAGTAGGGGTGAACCTATGTGTTCACCCCGTTAAGGAGTTTAGTGGCAATCAAAGTAGGGGTGAACCTGTGTGTTCACCCAGTAAATGTTTTTAGAAATTAAAAGCCTTGACTTTTAAGATTTGACGCGTATAATAAAAGAGAATTTATATATAAGATTTCAGATTTAAGATTTTTCCGAAATTCGTGGAGGTTTTTTTGGCTATAGATATTTCCGTCATTATTCCCGTTCATAACGAACAGGGCAATATTGAAATCCTGTTTGCCGAACTCAAGGACGTTCTTGATAAGACCGGCAGGGGGTATGAGGTCATTTTTGTTGACGACGGGAGTACGGATAATTCTTTGGCGGAACTCAAATCTATTGCCGGAAAAAATCCGCAGGCCCGGGTGGTTTCATTTATGCGTAATTTCGGCCAGACCGCGGCGCTTTCATGCGGATTCAAGATTGCCCAGGGCGAGATAGTCATACCTATGGATTCTGACCTGCAGAATGATCCCGCGGATATTCCGGCGCTTTTGAAAGAGATGGCTGATAAAAACAATGATATCATCAGCGGCTGGCGCAAAGACAGGAAAGACCCTTTCCTGTCGCGCAAACTTCCGTCACACGCCGCCAATTGGCTTATTTCTTTAATTACCGGAGTGCATCTGCACGATTACGGCTGTACGTTGAAGGCATATAGAAAAGATGTTATCAAACACATCGCCCTTTACGGCGAGATGCACAGGTTCCTGCCGGCAGTGGCGAATTGGCGCGGGGCAAAAATAAGCGAAGTGGCGGTCAATCACAGGCCGAGAAAATTCGGCAAAAGCAAGTACGGCATAATAAGGACGTTCAAGGTTCTTCTTGACCTTGTTACGGTAAAATTCCTCGGTTCTTATTTTACCAAACCCATTTACTTTTTCGGCGGCATAGGAATAATGTCGTACTTCGGCGGGGTGTTTTCCTGCACATATCTTATATGGGATAAGCTGGTTCATGGCAAACCCATGATACAGAGCCCGTTGCTTTTGCTTACCGCAATGCTCATGATTTTGGGTACGCAATTTATTCTTATGGGGTTGCTTGCAGAAATCAGCGTGCGCATCTATCACGAATCGCGCAGTCAGGAAGTTTACGCAATAAAAGAAACCGTGAATGTGAATCCGACAGATGGTAATCAAATCTCATAAGATACCATAGCCCTTCACAGCCTCCTAATCGTGCCGTAATCGTAATCTTCTAATCTTGCAATCTTGTAATCGCAATCTTGGAATCTTGTAATCGTAATCTTGGAATCGTAATCTTCCAATCTTAGAATTTTCTAATCTTTAAATCGTCTTATGTGCGGCATATGCGGAATCGTCAATACGGACGGCGCCGGCGTCAGCGCGGAAGTCCTGAATGAAATGGCGCTTGCCATCAGGCACAGGGGGCCTGATGATGACGGGTTTTTCGTCGAAAAAAACATAGGCCTCGGGATGCGCCGGCTCAGCATCATTGACCTTTCCACCGGCAAACAGCCGATTCATAATGAAAATTCCACGGTCTGGATAGTTTTTAACGGCGAAATTTACAACTACAGGGAATTGCGGGCCGGCCTTGAAAAAAACGGCCATAAATTTTATACGCAATCCGATACCGAAGCCATCGTGCATCTGTACGAAGAAAAAGGCGCCGCCTGCGTAAACGAACTCAACGGCATGTTCGCCTTCGCCATATACGACAAGAATAACAATTCGTTGTTCATCGCGCGCGACAGGCTCGGGAAAAAACCGCTGTACTACGCGCATGCCGGCAATTCTTTTATTTTCGCCTCTGAGGTCAAATCAATACTGAAAGTTCCCGGAATCCAGCGCCGGCTTGATCCCGCGGCCGCCTCGCTTTATCTCGCGTATGAATATATTCCCGCGGACCATTGCATTTTTCAGGGTGTAAAAAAATTATTGCCAGGGCATTGCCTGGTTTTACAGGGCAAAAGCGTTGCAACCCAAAAATATTGGGACCTGGATTTTGAAGATAAAGACGGCCTGAACAATTTCACGCTGAACGAAGTGAAAGGCCGGCTTGACGCGCTTCTTGAAGATTCCGTGCGGCGCCGCCTTATAAGCGACGTGCCTTTGGGAGTCTTTCTCAGCGGCGGCCTGGATTCCAGCGCTGTTACGGCATATATGGTCAGGATTATGGGGAATAAGAATGTCAAGACCTTTTCCATAGGTTTCAAGGAAAAAAGTTTTGACGAATCCGCTTATGCGCGCGAGATAGCGCATTTGTTCGGTACCGAGCACCATGAGGAGATGCTGGATCCCGCCAAAATGGTTGAGATATTGCCGAAGGTGGCTGATTTCCTTGATGAGCCGTTTGCGGACGCGTCCGTTATACCGACATATATGCTGAGCGAATTTACAAGGCGTTACGTAACGGTCGCACTGGGCGGTGACGGAGGGGACGAACTTTTTGCCGGATATCCGACTTTTCAGGCGCACAAGTTAGGACTGTTTTACCGTAAATTTCCGCGTTTCCTGATGAGTCCGTTTGAATTTATTGCCAAAAATCTGCCGGTGTCGTTTGAGAATATAAGTTTTGATTTCAAAATCAAGCAGTTTCTGAAGGGCATAGATTATCCCATAGAGCATCGCCAGCAGGTGTGGCTGGGGGCGTTTACCCCGAAGGAACAGGCGGCTCTTTTAATGCCGGAGTTTGCCGCTCTTTCGGGCAATCACGGATACGATGACATAGACGGCGTGCTTGCCGGCAGGGCGTTCAGGGACGAGATTGAAAAGGCGATATACCTGTATTTCAAATTTTACCTTGCGGATGACATCCTGTTCAAAGTGGACCGCGCGAGCATGGCGGCGTCGCTTGAAGCGCGTGCGCCGTTTTTGGATTACCGCGTCGTGGAATTCGTAAGCGCGTTGAAGAGCCATTGGAAATTGCGCGGGTTTACGCCGAAATTCATTCTTAAAGAGACCATGAAAGGCGTTTTGCCGGAACATATCATAAACAGAAGCAAAAAAGGATTCGGCATACCTGTGGCGAAATGGTTCAGGAACGAACTCAGGGGAATGATGCAGGACGTGCTCGGCGAAGGGCGGTTGAAACAGCAGGGGATATTCAATCCCGTATTCGTGCAGGAGTTGATAAAAGGGCATCTTGACGGCAAGAGCGATAACCGGAAAAAATTGTGGACGCTGTTTATGTTTCAGTTGTGGCACGACAGATATATCACGATTTAATGACTGGGTGATCTGGTGATTTAATGATTGACGACGCCGTTTATCGCAAAGCGTCTGTCATCAATCGTAAATCGTCCGTCGTCAATCATCCTGTCACCAGATCACCAAATCATTAAATCCCAAGACAGCCGTATCTTACGCCGCGCGTGCTTATAAGCACGGATTTTGCACCGAGCATATCAAGAATTTCCAGTGCAATCGCCGCGCCTGGGACTATGATATCAGCCCGGCCTTTTTCAATGCCGGTTTTTTCAATCCTTTCACGGACAGTCATTCCGCATAATTTATCAAATAAGCGTTTTAATTCCTTTGCCGGCATTTTGTAGTGATGGATTTGTTGTCTTTTCAGGGATGCCAACGTGGTGAACGTTCCGCCGACGCCGACAACGGAAAATCGACGATTGTTTTTTCCATGCGCGGAGACGCAACATGTTGCGTTTTTGCATACGTTTGATATGTAATTCCGCATAGACCGGATTTCTTCTTTCAGCGGCGGGTCGTGCCTGATGAAACGTTCATATAAGGATACGGCTCCTATGGGAATGCTCAGGAAAACATCCGGCGGCGCGGCGAATTCCGTGCTTTTACCGCCTATGTCAACAACGACATAGCGTGTTTTTTTGTCCTGCGGTAGGTCTGAGAGTGCGCCGAGGCTTGTGCATAAAGCCTCTTCTTTTTCGGAAAGGACGCGGATTTTCAGGCCGGTTTGCCTGCGTATTTTTTCAATAATGGCCTTGCGGTTTTTTGCCTCGCGCAGGGCCGCGGTGGCAAAGGCCTGGACGGACACACTCCCTAAACCACTTTTGATAGAGTGGGGATTTTCGCATGTACTCAGGAAATCCTTTAATACGCCGAGCGTTTTTTGCAGAGGGGCGTTTTGAATGCGATGGTTTTTCATTCCGCGGCTAAGGCGGGTTATGATTACTTCTTCGTGAACGGGCATGAAGCCGTTGCTTGTTTTTTCCGCGATAAGCAGTTTCAGCGAATTACTGCCGACCTCTATTATGGCTTTCGGTTTCATATTGCGCAACATATAATATTCACCGGTTAAAAGCAATTTTAATTGCAGTGTGCATTATAACGGATATAATAGCGTAAAAGACGGAAATTTTGCAAGGTTTTTGATTATAAGCAGTCTAATATATTAAAAAGGAATTATAGTGGACAAAAACCAACTGATAAAACAGATTCTTGCCGACGACCAAACCGCGTTTTGCGATATGATGCGGACATACGGGGAGCGTCTCTATCGTATCATATACAGAATGGTTATGGACAGCCATTATGCGGAAGACATATTACAGGAGACTTTTGTTGCCGCACACCTGAATATGAAAAAATTCAGGCAGGATTCAAGCCTGTTTACATGGCTTTCTGCGATAGCTTATAATAAAGCGCTGACACATGTAAAGCATAAGCGTTTGAACAAATGGCTTTCCCTGGATGTAACGGCGTTTGTCGTGAATAGCGCGCCCGCCGGGCAAGCGGAAAAAAAGGAACTTAAACAGGTTCTGGAAAATGCCATGCTGAAATTGCCCGTTGATCTGCGTATGGTGATAACGTTGTATGAGATTGAACATCTTGACCATAAGACGATAGCCGAAATCATGGACTGCCCGATTGGCACTGTATGGTCGGATTTGTCCCGCGCAAAAGCCGAATTGCGTAAATTATTAAAGGATTTTTCGTATGAATGAGAATCAAATACAAGCATGCCTGCAACTGCTGAAAGATGTTCCGGAAGAACCGGATTGGCCGGGA
This sequence comes from Planctomycetota bacterium, assembly GCA_016220095.1. Taxonomy (GTDB): domain Bacteria; phylum Planctomycetota; class MHYJ01; order JACQXL01; family JACRIJ01; genus JACRIJ01. The sequence continues at coordinate 9,515 of JACRIJ010000033.1, forward strand.
TTTGAAAATGCCGTTATGAAGTCAATTTCCATTGTCGGCAGAAAAAACTTACCTGCCGGGCATTACACGTTTCTACCGGCAGTATTGGCGGCTATATGCCTTGTGTTTTGGGCCGTTTTGGCATCAGGCATTACCGGCGGCTTGCCGCAAAACGCTAAAAACACGGAGCGGTTGACTGTCCTGAACGTGCAGGAACAACGAATCGTCACGGAACACCCTGAAATAACCCGGTTATTGCACGACATTAAACCGGTAAAAAGCGGACGTGATTTGAACGGGTTTATGGCGGAACGCTATTCGTTTTTGGAAGGAGGATACTAATATGAAAATATTGAAAATCGCATGGATACCGGCAGTAATAAGCATTGTTTTAATTTCAAGCGCGGTTTATGCGCTGAGAGATTTCAGGGTTTTTTCCGGAGCTATTTCCATGCTAAACAGTTTCTCAAGTACAGGTATTGCAAATGATGTGGACCTTGAGACAATCCGTGAGACAATAACTCCCTTAAAAGACCCGGTTCTGCATATAGGACTTGCAGGCGAATTCCTGAATATCAGGGACACTGAAAACGCCATTGCGGAATACCGTACAGCGTTAAATTTAGAACCCGCTGATGTTATTGCGCATGCAGGCATAGTTCACAGTCTTCTGGAAGAATGGATCCAGAAAAAATCTGATGAAAGACAAAGCCGTCTTCAGTCTGCCTTGGAGGAGGCCATTAAGACAGATCCGCAAAATTCGTTCTATAATTATATTCGTGCGGCTGTATATTGCATGCAAGGCGCTGTAAAACGGGAAAATCCAGACAAAAACAAGAAATACGAAATTGTTGACAAAAAACTTGTTGAACAAGGATTAGCTGAAGTTATAACTGGAAATACCAAACAATATTACAGTGCGTACGAAAGCGAATTGACAAAAGCAATACTGAAAGTGATGGAAAGAACCGGCAGAACAACGCATCCCATAACCCAGGCATTTGTTTTTTTCTCGTTCCCCTTGCATATCTCTGTTTATGCCGGAATTAGCGACACTCTGGCCGAATTATCAGAAGTATACGAAAAAGAAGGGAGTTTAGAGTTGTGCCCGAAACCGCATGAAGCGGTTAGTAGCATGGGGAAGCGAATCGCGGGCTCGTCAAAGTGGCTGGTTACCTTGCTGGTAGGCACTTCCATGCAAAACAAAAGCGAAAACAAACTTGCCGAATATTATACAAGAACAGGCGTAGAATCGGAATCAATTCGTATAAAGGAAGGAATCTCCCGGCGGGAGGAGTTGCAAAACGAATTAAGGAAAATCCCATTTGATATTGACAATAGAAAATTCGGTTTGTTGGATACGCTTATAATACCTTTCGGCGGCTGGGATGATTATAGTCCGGAAACCGGACGCAGGATGGAATATGCATTTCTGGAATCGGTCTTTGCAGCCGTTTTGTCCGTTAAGATAATAGTGTTGATCTTAATTTGTGTTTTCTGTTGGTTTTACGCAGGATATTGCGGGAAAAAATACAGCTTGCCCCAGTATCGTATTATATGGAAGGTTAAAGACCTTGTTTTTATTTACGGATTCGGCTTAATCGCCCCGTTATTTTTCTATTTGCTGTATGACCGTTTCCACCATTTAAGGGAATTCGGGTTCGGCAATGTTGCGCCTTTGGTCTTGTTTCAGGGTGAAGTCATAATGTTTGTTATTTTGGCATTGATGCTCCTGCTGACTGCGCGGCGGTTAAGGGAAAAACTTGAAGCGGACGATGTACCGACAGTAACTGCCGGTGATAAGATGAAAAGATACGGGGCGTTCGCATGGCTTTTGTTCGCCTTGCCGGTTGCATTTTTTTGGATAGGAATTGATGATTGGAATAACGGTTTTTATTGGTTGATGCTTAGTATTACAGGGGCAGGGGCCGTTATTGTCACAATAACAGGGTGGATTTTGTCGGTCCGCGAGATCACAAAAAAAGGCGGACTGCCGAAGATGTATAATATCCGCATCGCGTATTGTAAATCCATGGTTCCCATTCTTGCCGGCGCATTGGTTATACTTCTAATAGTATTTTTTACAATTATTTTGCCTTACTATAACAGGAGTGTGGGCAAGTACGAATCCGCAGTAATTAATCGTTTGATTGAAGATGAAGTAGGAATGACCAGATGGAAACAGCTAAGGGATTTGAACAGGCAGAAGTAAGGTTTAGTAAATGGAGGGTGACGCCTGTTGGGACTTGACGAGACTTTCAAGAGACTGACGCCGCCGGCTGTTAACAACAGATTAAACCGATTAACTGCTGACGACGAAACGGTTGAAGAGCCAAACGACGTTACGAATTCCATTTTACTTGACGGACCCGTTTTTTTGTTTATAATAAACGAATGAAAACCATTGAACAATATTTTACTTGAAGAAATGCATGATTTCGTTTTGTTTAGGCAGGGATTTGGCGGAACACTACGGAATGTTATGGAGGTGACTCGTGGCGATATTACATGGAAGGTTTTTGACTTTGCATTTAAAACCCATGGGCATTATATATCCGAAACATGGAGCCAGACGGTTGCCTTTGCGCGAACAGGAAGTTTTGTTATCCCGGAATTCATCTTAACCCAGAGGAAATTTTTCAAATCTGCGGCAGATATAACATGTAAAAACAATGTGGAATTTAAGGATTTCCCAGAGTTTGGCAAGAAATATTGTCTTGAGGGGAAAGACGTATCTTTGGTCCTGCGGTTTTTTACTCCGCCGGCAATCAGGTTTTTTCTTGTAAAAGACATGCAAATAACGATAGAGGCTAAGGGCAATCAGGTTATATTCTATAGATTTAACAAGCAAACTAATCCCAAAGACATTGCAGGTTTTGTTGCCGAGGCATCTCAAATCATGCAGATGCTTACGGGCGATTTAAACACAAAGTAAGTAATAAAGAAATGCAGGCGCCTGCTCGGCAAACTCGGGGCGTAAGCGTAATCAAATCCGAGAGCCGATTAAACGAATCCCACTGCAATTTTTCATGTCTTTGCGGCAAAAAATCGGCGTCGTATCTGTGTTAATCTGTGAAATCTGTGGTTTCGTCTTGTCCTTCACGGCTAATAATCCGTCAGAATCCTCTGTGTGCTCTGCGGCTGAGGTTTGACTGCGGTTTTATATGTCAAACTTAAAATCGCCCGTTTTGCTTCCCTTGGAGATGCCGCGCAATTCCAGCTTGAGTTCGTCCGGATTATCACTGCTTGCGAGCGCTTCTTCGACCGAGACGAGGTCTTGTTCTATAAGGCTTCTCAGGGACTGGTTGAACGTCTGGCATCCGAAGTATTTGCCTTCCTTGATTGATTTATACAAATCCCTCGTTTTACGCGTGAACAGCAATTCCTGTATGGTAGGCGTATTGGTCATGATTTCAATGGCAGGCACTCTGCTCATGCCGTCCTTGCTTTTTACCAGGCGCATTGAGCATACGCCCTGGAGCAGAATGGACATTTGCTGGCAGAGGAATTCATGCTGGTGCGGCGGGAAGAAATTGATGATGCGTTCCACGGTCTGGGTGCAGTTCAGGGTATGGAGGGTGCTGAGCACGAGGTGTCCGGTTTCCGCGGCCTTCATGGCGGACTCCACGGTTTCCACGTCGCGCATTTCGCCTATCATAATTGTATCCGGGTTTTCACGCACGACGTGCTTTAAGGCATTGGAAAAAGAATACGTATCCACTCCGAGTTCGCGCTGTTCCACGATGCTTTTCTTGTCGTAGAACAGGAATTCAATGGGGTCTTCCACGGTAACGATATGTTTAGGAAAGTTCAGGTTCACATAGTTAAGCATTGCGGCGAGGGTGGTGGATTTTCCGCTTCCCGTAGTGCCGGTAACGAGGACCATGCCCCTGCGCAGTTCGGCGAGTTTTTTTATGGTTTCAGTGGGAAGATGCAGGCTTTCCAGCTGGGGAATATTGGACTGGACGTGCCTGAAACAGAATGCGATGGAGCCTTTCTGGCGGTATATATTCGTGCGGAATCTGCCTATGCCCTGGAGTTCATAAGCCGTATCCGCGGCGCCCTCATGGTCAAAAATTTTCTTTACTCGTTCATCGGCGATCATCGTGTAAAGCTCGTTAATCATCTCCTGCGTAATGACCGGGAAATCAATTTCCTTTACCGAGCCGGCGCTCCTGAAATGCGGGACCGCGCCTAACTTGATGAACAAATCCGACCCTTTGCCTTCGACCATTTTAGCGAAAATATCTTTTACGTCCGGCATATTTTTAGTTTACTCCAAATAGATATTGATTACGCGTATTTCAGCAGAAACTTGCCACAACCGAAGGGAGTCTCGATCAGAGTATCGGGATGGCAAGTCTCTACAATATATAACATAAGATACATATATGCAACAGAAAAATTTTTTATTTTTGCAAAATCCGCCGCAGATGTTTCAGGCTTTTCCTGCCGGCTTCCACAGGGGTGTCCTGGTACGGGTACAATTCCACGCTGATAAAGCCGTGATAATCAATCTTCTCAAGCGCTTTGAAAATGGGCTTATAATCTATTTCGCCTTGCCCGCATATCAGGTGATTGTGCGCCCTGTTACGGATATCCTCAATGTGAATGTGGCCGATGTACTTGTGCAGGCGCAGTATGACCTCTGCCGGGTCTTCGCCCGCGCAATAGAAATGCCCGATGTCGCAATTCAGGCCGATGATGTCGGTTTTGAACCGCGCCGCGAATTTCTCAAATTGCCTTGAATTTTCAAACAGCAGTTTCGGTTCGGGTTCAATCAGTATATTTACGTCAAGGTCTTCCGCGAGCGGTATGACTTCCTGTAAGCCTGCAAAGAACGTATCTTCCGCCTTTTTGCGCGTGAAATGTTCATTGCGGCCGCCCGGCTGGATGGAGATGTTGGGGCAGTCAAGTTCCTTTGCCAGGCACAGGCAGGCCTTCGTATGCTGTATCCGCAGTCCGCGGAGTTTTTTATCGCGTTCAATCCACGACGGATGGTGCATATCGCCTATGGCGCACAGAGTAAATGTGTTCAGGTTGGAAACGGCGAGGCCGGTTTTTATCAGGAGGTTTTTAAGGCGGTTCAATTTCCGCGGCGCGCCGTAATCCGGCGGGTAGAGGTGCGGCGCATCGGCCATGATTTCAACGCCGTCAAAGCCCGAGAGCGCGATTTTTTTTATCGCGGCTTCAAGCGTGAATTTTTTAAAAGCATTCGTACTGTAAGCGAATTGTATTTGCATAGAAGATTTTGACGGATTTCTGTTATAAATTATTATTATACGATGGTGTCGTATAAAAAGTCAAGAAAATATACGATAGCGGTAGTATGGCCTCAGAAGCCGTGAAAAAATCCAAATTATAACAATTCATCTTTTAAAAAGGTCGTTATTTGAAAAACAACGCCAAATTAGAAAATTTTATCCGCTTTTAGTCAGCGGGTAACTAAAACGACGGCTTTTAACACATTCAG